>NZ_ABFU01000059.3 GCF_000171615.1 Bacillus coahuilensis m4-4
CAAAATCGTGTTCCTCTGGAGTGCCGGTTCGACCCCGGCCACCGGTACCAGACAATTTTATATGCGGGTGTAGTTTAATGGTAAAACCTCAGCCTTCCAAGCTGATGTCGTGGGTTCGATTCCCATCACCCGCTCCATTACATAATCTATAACGCATTATTTCTTGTATAACTTGAAATAGTGCGTTTTTTATTTTATATAAACAAGCAGTGATAAATAAAGGTTCTATAATATATGTTGGGGTTTCCACACAATTTGAAGAAATAAAAAAAGCACGATATCACCCATTCTTATATACTTGAATTGTCGAGAAACAAGTAGAGAGTGGGGACACGTGCATATGAATTCTAACATAGTTTTACCTGGATTTGAAGAAGTGATAATCAATAAAACTGAAGTAATTGAGGGTACCCTTTGCCTATACGTTGAAATGCCAGTAAGCAAGCATACGTGTCCAAATTGTGGTAAACACACCATGAAGGTTCATGATTATAGAATTCAAAAAATAAAGCACTTGAAGATGTTTGAGCGTAATACTCTCATTTTTTATAGGAAGCGCCGTTATACTTGTCTTTGTGGAAAAAGGTTTCCTGAGAATAATCCCTTTATTAATCGTTATCAAAGGTTATCTACTGAATACAATCAAGCCATTACGATTAGAAGTATAAAAGGGAAAACATTTAAAGAAACAGCTGAGATCTATGGTACGTCAGCTTCAACAATTGTACGTAGGTTTGACAAGGTGGCTGAAGACACGGTACAAGAAGAACCTAATGCGTTACCAAAAGTCATTGCGATAGACGAGTATAAAGGGGACACAAAAAAAGGAAAATACCAACTTATTATCGCTGATGGAGTGACAAGGGAACCTATTGATATACTACCCAACCGTTATAAAAAGACCATATCACATTATTTGCGAAAGTATGGTACGAATGTAGAAGTTGTAGTAATGGATATGAGCCCCTCTTTTAAAGCAGCTGTTCGACAAGCTCTGGGGAAACCGATTATCGTTGCAGATCGCTTTCATTTTGTGCGGTATATCTACTGCATTGGATGGGGTTAGAAGAAGAGTACAGTCAACTTGGCATGATTATGATCGGAAAAAGTGTAAAAAGATGCGCTATGTATTCCATTGGAATTCAGAAAAGTTAACAGAAGAAGATCGGTGGTACTTAAACCGATATCTAGGATTATCCAATGGATTAAAAGTAGCTTATGAACTGAAAGAGGCATTTTCCCAGTGGTTTAATGAGGCAAAAGAAAACGGTCAGGGTTCTATTCTTCAAACCACCAAGTTATTACAAGAGTTCTATCAAAAAGTAGAACAAGCCAATTTACCAGAGTTTAAGAAAGCTATTCAAACGCTCCAAAATTGGCAGGTAGAGATATTGAATAGCTTTGTTTATAACTTTTCTAATGGGTTTTTAGAAGGAATTAATAATCTAACTAAAGTAATGAAGAGAAATGCATTTGGATTTAGAAGTTTTAAGCGTTTTAGAGCTAAAATATTATTGACACATAAGTATAAAAAAATGGGTGTTCATATTGGTTGAGGGCGAAGTAGGAATTACTTCACCCCAACATTTGACGTTGAACCWAAATAAAAGAGGTTCAAAACGAATGTACAGTTAGTTCATTTGCTTTGAACCTATACTATGGGATGTTTATTTAGTTAAGATAAAATGAGTCCCATTTCCACCATGTAATTGAATGAACATATTTTTAAGCGATTCTGTAAGTTTATTTGCCTCTTCTATTAAAAGAGACGGTGGTAAATAAATAATCTGAAGGGCACTTTTTGTAGATTCAGTTACTGGTGCCCGGTTAGAGTCTACGTATGGTGATCCAAAGGGACCCGATTTGTCCTTACTTATAATTAAGTTTTCTAATGAAATGTCTCGCCCGTTTAGCGCAGTATAGACTTCTTTATCAGAACCAACTGTTATTTGAATAGGCCCGTTTAGTTTACTTGAATCATAAATCCCTATTGGACTTTCATATTGAAGGGAAAAGAAGTTATTTAGGTCCACTGCAGAGTGAATGCTGGATAAGTAATTTTCTTTCTGAATACGTCGATATAAACTTTCAGACGATGGCCGATACCTACTCGGGTCCTTGCCAAATGACTTAAAAACCTGTCTCCATTCATTGATTCCTTTTCGATCAGTGACTTGTTGATCTTTTAGGTCAAAGTAGATGGACTCTTGGAAGAGCTGGAGACGTCCTCTAAGCATAGATGGCGATGGGCCAACAGTGATGTTGTTATACTCTATAATACCAAGTTTAAAATCTGGTAGAATGTCTGTTACAGATGAATGTAATGTAATTTCCAAAGATTCCATCTCCCATTATTGTTTCGTTTAGTTTACCATAGAGATACAAAATTATTGAACTTAGTTTACTCAGAAAGGAAAGGAGGGAAGCTGTATGAACTATTAGTGAATTTAAAATGGACATTATAGCGTATAGTAAAACAATCGGAATTGATAAAATTGGTTTTACGACTCCAGATCCTTTTACTGAAATGAAAAATTTGTTAATCCGACAAGAAGAACTCGATTATCAATCAGGCTTTGAAGAAAAGGATATTGAGAAGCGAGTAAATCCTTCTTTACTATTTAATCAACCTCGATCAATCATTAGTATTGCGCTTGCTTATCCTTCTAAAATGAAAGAGGCTCCTAGAAGTAAAGAGGGAGAGCGAAGAGGAATATTTTGTCGTGCTTCATGGGGCACCGATTATCATGTTGTATTACGAGATAGGCTGCAGAAGCTTGAGACATATATATTATCAAGAGTCCCAGACGCTAGAATGAAAAGTATGGTGGATACAGGAGAGCTTGTGGATAGAGCAGTGGCTGAACGTGCAGGTGTCGGATGGAGTGGGAAGAATTGTTCCATTATTACGCCTGAATTCGGCTCGTATGTGTATTTAGGAGAAATGATTACGAATTTACCCTTTGCACCCGATGAACCTATGCAAGAGGGATGTGGTACGTGTAACAAGTGTGTGGATGTTTGTCCTACAGGAGCGTTAATCCAAGGTGGTCAGCTTGATGCTAAGAGATGCATCGCTTTTCTAACTCAAACAAAGGGATTCTTGCCAGATGAGTTTCGAGGGAAGATTGGAAATCGTTTATACGGATGCGATACGTGCCAAACGGTTTGTCCTAAAAATAAAGGGATAGACGTTCATCATCATATTGAAATGGAGCCAGATCCTGAGATTGCTAAGCCTTTACTACTCCCTCTTTTAACAATGAGTAACCGTGAATTTAATGAAACGTATGGCCATGTATCTGGCTCCTGGAGAGGGAAAAAACCTATTCAGCGAAATGCGATTTTGGCACTTGCACATTTTAAAGAAAGGGCAGCAGTGGAAGTTTTGATCCATCTGTTAAAAACAGATCCACGTCCTGTTATAAGGGGAACTGCTGCTTGGGCACTTGGAAAAATCGGAGGAAAAGAAGCCTACGAAGCCTTGAAGTTTTACAGGGAAAAAGAGCAGGATCAAGAGGTAGTGGGGGAAATTGAAAAAGGATTACGCTTTTTTGACCCTGAACTTGCTGAAAGATGACGCATTCTATTTAGGATGCGTTTTTGTTTTGGTGTTAGAAAGAGACAATCCCTCATAGAATTTTATAGAGGGGAGGGATGGGCTTTGAAAGAATTGCTACAAGAACGGTTGGCTGAGCGGATTGAAGGATTTGTGAACGGAAAGCGTGAGATACAACCATCCTGTTCAAAATTTGCTCAAAAGAAGGAGCTGTTTCATCGTCGTGAGGCAGAGGTTGTGAAGCTTAAAGGAAAAGGTAAAATTAAAGGGTATCTTCAAGATAAAACTCGCGTGTATTATGTTGTTCATCTAGAATATCTAGTTAGACAAGGAGAACAGTATTATATTGAAGAAGAGGTAGAAGAGCGTGTGGCTTCTTTTTATCAGGGAAAGCTACAGCGGGATGAAGAACTTAAGCCGCATTACTCATCCATCACTATTGAAGAAGAAGATTCTGGACAACAACGTGTTGGGTATGAGCGAATAACCTATCAGTATGACCGTTTAAAGGCTGTTCAATATGCAGAGAAATGGTGGAATAGTTATAATCCAGCTTATAAAAGCTTTGATGTGGATTGCACGAATTTTATATCTCAATGCTTGCGAGCTGGAGGAGCCCCTATGAGAGGAATGCCAAGTAGAGGGAAGGGCTGGTGGATGAGTGGGAATAATTGGAGCTACAGCTGGAGCGTGGCAAATGCGCTAAAAGTGTACCTAGGCTCTTCCATTGTCGGCCTACGTGCGAAAACAGTATCTTCTGCCGAGCAACTCACATATGGAGATGTGATTTGCTATGACTTTGAAGGAGATGGCCGATATAATCATAATACGATCGTAACGGGCTTTGATGCGGTCGGTATGCCGCTAGTGAATGCTCATACGACGAATAGTCGCATGAGGTATTGGAGCTATGAAGATTCTACCGCCTATACTCCTAATATTCAGTATAAATTTTTCTCCATTCAAGATGACCGCTAGAAGGTTGAGACTATGTGAAAGAGTGGTATAATGCTAAGGAGAATGTTTTAATGAGGTGAAAGATTTGGGAGTACATGTCGTATTATATCAACCAGAAATTCCAGCAAACACAGGTAACATTGCACGCACATGCGCAGCAACCGATACCACTTTACATTTAATCCGTCCTTTAGGATTTTCAACTGAAGATAAAATGTTACGTAGAGCAGGTCTTGACTACTGGGAACACGTAACGATTGTTTATTATGATTCATTAGATGAGTTCTTTGAGAAAAATGCAGGGGGTGAATTCTTCTATTTAACTAAATATGGAGAAATTCCTCACTCTGATTTTGATTATAGTTCGGTAGATAAAGATTATTTCTTTATTTTTGGACGTGAAACAACGGGGTTACCAAAAGATGTGATTGAAAATAATAAAGATCGCGCTCTACGTATTCCAATGAATGAGAATGTACGGTCATTAAATTTATCCAATACTGCTGCTATTCTTGTATATGAAGCTTTGCGTCAACAAAACTTCTTACACTTACGATAAGTCTCCTGGGTGGAGGCTTTTTCTGTTTATATTGGAGTGACAGCCGCACGAGAATGGGATGGACGCGCATGAGCTGACGGGGGTCCGCACGAGAATAGAGTGTAGCCGCACGAAGTAAGAGGTAAGCCGCACCAGATGAAGGGTTACCGCACGACATAAGGTGTCATCCGCCCAGGAAATCCGCAGCCGCACGAGAAAAGTCAATTTTTCCTCATCTCCAACACCAATCATTTTACCCATCTTCTCCAAATAGATATGATTATACTTAAGAAATAAGGGAGGTATCTACATACAATGAATGAAACAATCCGAACGATTCTTGAACATAGGTCAATTCGTCATTTTTCAGAGGATAAGCTGACGAAGGAAGATGTAAAATTACTCGTTCAGTCGGCTCAGGCTGCTTCAACGTCTAGTTACATTCAAGCTTATAGTATTATTGGCGTGACAGATCGACAGAAGAAGGAAAATTAGCGGAGCTTGCTGGTGGACAACAGTATGTGGCGGATAATGGACATTTGTTTGTGTTTTGTGCAGACTTTTATCGACATGAAGAAATGGCGAAGGCGTATAATCTAGACGTATCAGAGTCCGTTGAGAGTACGGAGAAATTTATGGTAGGTGTTATTGATGCAGCTTTAGCTGCTCAGAATATGAGTGTAGCAGCAGAATCAATGGGTCTTGGTATTTGTTATATTGGTGGAATTCGGAATGATCTTCAAGGGGTAAGTGAGCTTTTACAATTGCCTCACCGAGTACTTCCTTTATTTGGTTTAGTAGTAGGGCACCCGGCCAAAGAAACCGATCAGAAGCCACGCTTACCACTTCAGCATATTTACCATGAAAATGGCTATCATCTTGACCATTCAACACACTTAGAAGAATACGATGAACTCATTTCATCCTACTATCATGAACGGACGGGTGGGAAAAGGCAGGATCGCTGGACGGAGCAAATTGCAGGGATGCTTTCCATGCCGAAACGTATGTACATGAAGCAGTTTGTAGAAAGTAAAGGATATAATAAGCGATAGTCAAAACCCCCAGGTGCCGCACTGGGGGTTTTGTCTTAAACCTTTCCTACCCAAAGCCGTCTTAAATCAACATATCCAAAAGAATCAAATTGAATGTCTTGAATCATAGGATGGAAGGTTTGTTGTTTAATAGGGTGATGCATGTAAAGGATTAGGTTTTCTCTTTTAATATAGGACTCTATCTCATTAATAATTTCCTCTCGTTTGGCCGTACTGCTCTCCATTTTAAATTGATTTAAATAGGAGTCAATTTTACCAAGATGGGAAGGAAGAAGCATACGGCGAAACAGTAGCGCTTTATTTTTAAAGGACCCGTAGAATGAAACATGGTGGTCACTGGAACTTACTTCTCCCATAAAGATGAAGTCGGCATACTGTTCAAAATCCTCTGTGTAAAAGGAATCAAGCTGAAATAAGTGTAGTTCTAGTTGAATTCCTACTTTCTTTCCTGCTTCCATAAACCAATTGGCTTCTTCTATCGCATGCTCTTTGTTCAATTGGTAGACTCTTAGTGTCTCTCCTTCATAAGACGATTCTTCGATAAGCTCACGTACCTTTTCAAATGAGCGATCCCTCTCCTCTGAATTCCAATAAAAGTTCCCTGATGCTTCTACAAGATGATCTCGATCTAAATCCCTCCACATTCTCTTCATATCTAGTAGGTGGTAAATCGCTTCTCTAAATTTTGCATCGTTTACAATAGCGGATCGATGAAAGTTAAAGACTAGGAAACGATAGCCAACCTCAATTTCTTTCGTCTTTTGTAGTTGAATTTGCTCTTCTTCATTTTCTAAGTGAAAGGTCACATTGTGAAGGGCACTGTGATCAACTCGTACAAATTGGACTTCATCTAAAATTGGACGCTCTAAAAAATATGAATCAAAAGCGGATAAAACGATTTTTTGATTTGAATTTTCTTTTAATCGGAACGCTCCTGATCCAACCCATTCCTTTTCATCAAAGGAAATATGGTGAGGCAGAATGGAGAAGTTCGCAATACTAATAAATCTCAAGAACAAGGGATTCTGTTCTTTTAAATAGAATTCAATCGTGTAATCCGATAAAAGGTTCATTCTATCAATGTGCTCTACTACCCAGGAATAGGCGTTGTCCACTGCTTTAAATCGATTAAAGGTATATTCAATGTCCTGTGTTGTCAGAGTGCTATGGTCATGAAATTGAATCCCTTTTCGTATATAAAACGTCCACAATGTATGAGAATCATTGCTTTTCCAGTGGTGGGCAATACGTGGTTCAATTTTATCCATTTCCTTGTTATACGTAACCAGAGGGTCACCAAGCTGGCCAATAAGAAAACTTTCAAATGTAATGGATGAGAATATTGGGTCTAATGTTGTTAGTTTGCGAGCGATGATGGTTCGTAAAATATCTTTTTGAGCATGTGGTCCTTGAAATCCAAATAGTTGATTAAGCTCCGTGGTGAGCCCAGTGATCCATTGCTTTGGAATGGGTAGCTGCAAAAAGGTAAGAAGATCGTCTAGACGGTCGGCTGCTACAAGACTTGTCACCATTTCTTCTACTTCTTGTTTAAATGGAAGAGAAAACGTTAACGTAGAAGAGTTGCCTCTTCCTCGACCGGGTGTGTAGCGTAATAAGCCTTCTGATTCATATTTTCGTAATTTCCGTTTACAGTTTTTGGCTGTACAGAACCAAATCGATTCAAGATCTGCTAACCGGCAGTGAATGGTTAGATTTTGCTCAGTAGCATAATAATGAGCACGTAATTCAAAATAAGGAAAAATCCATCTATTTTACCACTTCTTTCTAAAAGGGGACATTTTAATATGGATTATAACCTTTTTTGTCCCCTTTGAATAGGGCAAAATAAAGGGGCAAAGGAGGCGTTTATGTGTTTAAGGAATTACACCCCAACATTCGTATTCGGATTTATACCAGTTTTTTAAGTAGAGTAGTAGGGTCCATGATCTTTCCTTTCATGGCCATTTATTTCACAGAGAGAATTCATGCGACAGCAGCAGGTATAATGATAATGGTCACGATCTTGGTTCAGTTTATTGCAAGTTTGTACGGTGGATACTTGGCTGATATTGTGGGTCGAAAGAAAATGGTGGTCCTAGGTGAGGTACTGAAATCTTTCGCATTTGTAGGTGTTCTATTGAGCAACTCCCCTTGGTATGAATCACCGTGGATTACGTTTATCATGCTGACAATCATCAGTGTTGCAGTGGGACTCATTATGCCAGCATCAGAGGCGATGTTAATTGATGTTAGTACAAAAGAGACGAGAGCCTTTATGTACTCTATCAATTATTGGGCAGTCAACTTTTCTATGATGTTTGGGTTAATTATTGGAGGATGGTTTTTACTACGAATTTCTTTGAATTATTGATAGTTCTCGTTATAATGAGTTTTTAACCCTATGGATTACACAGAGATTTATTCTAGAGACTTACACGCCAGATGTATCTAAAGAATCAACATCCTATGGGATAAAACCGATTTTAAAAAGCTATCAAACTGTCATTAACGATTTTCCATTTCTATTGTTTACTCTTGGTGGCATTTCTATATTAGCCATCGAATTTCAGCGAAATAACTATATTTCCGTTAGATTAAGTGAGGAGTTCACAGCTATTTCATTTCCTTTGTTAGGCACCATTGATGGAGTTCGCCTAATAAGCTTATTAACTGTTGAAAATACGTTGCTTATTGTTCTCTTAACGGCAGTTGCTTCGAAATGGATAAAGGGGAAGCGTGAAGAACCCATTATGTATGCAGGATTTATTTTGTTTGGATTAGGCTATGCGTATATGGCCTTTTCAAATAATGTAATGGGTCTTATCGTCGCGATATTTATTTTAAGTATCGGGGAATTACTATATGTTCCCACTAGACAATCCCTTCTAGCGGATATTGTAGATGATTCTAAGCGTGGAGCGTATATGGCGTTCAATGGATTTGTTTTTCAGATCGGTAAATTAATTGGAGCGTATGGAATCATTTTAGGTGAAAGTATTGGCGGGATGGGAATGGCGGTATTTACAATAGGCTTGGTATTAATCGGGATCGCTAGTTCCTCCCTATCATTGCGTAAAAGAAAGCGGGTAGTGAACATAAAGGCTGTAAACATATAAAGCGAAAAAGAGACAGCAACGATAGCTGTCTCTTTTCTTCTTATTTATGAACGCCTGGCTTGTCGTCATATCCTGCAGTGAAAATCGCCGCAAGGAATGTAACACATACACCTAAAATTAGTAAAAGTTTCATGTATGTACCCCCTCTTAACCGAATGTAATTATCATTATACAGGAAAATACGGAGCATGTGAATCTTGGATAGAACATGCTCACTTGGAAAATTGTGTACAATCCATGAATTCAAAATAAAAGTAACCAAGTTAATCATGATGTGTGGACGAAGTGCATAGATTGTATTAATCGTCGCCCTTAAGGAGGTTCACATGGATATATTAAGAAGAATTGAAGAATTTAGATCTGAAGAGCTATCGTTAAAGTGGGAAGGAACCTTTCGTGAATATTTAGACATTGTAAAAGAAAAGCCGTGGGTAGCCCAGTCTGCTCACTCAAGATTGTATCAAATGATTAAAGATGCTGGCGTAGAAGAGGTTAACGGTAAGCGTCATTATAAATTTTTCGATCAACAGCTATTTGGTCTTGAAGACTCGTTAGAAAAGCTTGTAGAGGAGTATTTCCATCCTGCAGCAAAGCGTTTAGATGTAAGGAAGCGTATTTTGTTACTAATGGGACCTGTTTCAGGTGGAAAATCGACTCTAGTAGCGATGCTAAAAAGAGGGTTAGAACAGTATTCAAGAACAGATAGGGGAGCCGTGTTTGCCATTAAGGGCTGCCCAATGCACGAGGATCCTCTTCACTTAATTCCTCATCATTTACGAGAGGAATTTCAGCAAGAGTATGGGGTGAGGATTGAAGGGAATCTGTCTCCTCTTAACTTGATGAGACTTGAAGATGAATATAATGGGCGAATTGAAGACGTAATAGTAGAACGCATTTTCTTCTCAGAGGATAAGCGTGTAGGAGTGGGTACCTTTAGTCCATCTGATCCAAAGTCTCAGGATATTGCTGACTTGACTGGAAGCATTGACTTCTCTACTATTGCTGAATTTGGTTCAGAATCTGATCCGCGAGCGTACCGCTTTGATGGTGAGCTAAATAAAGCAAATCGCGGTCTAATGGAATTCCAAGAGATGTTAAAATGTGATGAAAAGTTTCTGTGGCATTTACTTTCTCTTACGCAGGAAGGGAATTTCAAAGCAGGTCGCTTTGCCTTAATTTCTGCTGATGAATTGATTGTTAAGTGATATATACTAAAAGATATGTGGATAACTTCAAGGTTATTCCTAACCAAAGAAAAAACCTACCCAAAAATTATTGGGAAGCCGTACTAAGTAACATATTAGGATTAAGGTAAGCATGGAGATTGAATTTTCCTTTACCAGTCTTTTCTAAAACAACGTAATCAAAAATTCCTCTTAGTAATTCGTTCTTTTCACCTTTAGATAATTCTCCGCTTCTGTAAAGTGTCAATACTCCATTAAAGCCTTCTTGTATCTTTACCACATTTAATTCGTCCAGTTGTTCTTTTTGAGTTTGCAATGTGAATAAGTTAATCTGTTTATGTATTTCTTGTGCCTTCTTCTCAACTTCAGCATAATCATTCAAGTAATCATCATCTTCAATTAAACCTTTTCTTAAGATTCTCCTTAAATTTACTTTTTCACCCTCCAAATCATTCAGTTGCTTTTGCAACATTGCCATACGATCAGTTGGGTCAATTCTTTTCTTGTCTTGCATATTCTCTAAATCTATTAATTCCTCTAATTTACCTCTTAGGATTTCACTATCAACATTTAGGAAGTCTTCCTCAAGAACTCTAATAAGTTCTTCTTCAATAGCATTATATTTCATATACACTTTACACTCTAAACATTGCATAAACTCCTTATTATAGATACTTACATTTCCATCTTTTCTTTTATAATGTTGAGTGCTACTTTGCCTTTGCATCTTATTGTTACAACTACCACAAACAATTAAACCAGCAAGAGGAGTAGGTTCAAACTCTAGTCTTACCTTTGGGCTACTTCTATTCTCTTGCATTATTTCGGCTGCTTTATAAAATGTTTCTTCATCTATTAGAGGAGGATGTGCATTTGGAACAATAATCCAATCTTTTTCGGGTCTCTTTTCTTTCTTTTTCTTTCCATTCTCTATAACAGTCATTGTTTTATTAAATTCAACAGTTCCTATATAAACAGGATTTAACAATAACCTACGAATGACCATTGGTTTCCAATATTCTTTTCCAGTTGCGGTGAGGATTCCTTCTCTTCGCAACATAGTTGAGATTGCATTATATCCGATTCCCTGATGAACATAATAATCAAATATCTTTTGAATAACCCAATCCCTTTCCTCGTTTGGTTCTAGTTTTTGAGTATAGGAATTAAACTTGTACCCATCTGGAATTCCGCCACCACCTGTCATCCAACGTCCCATTTTTGAATAACTCAATCTCGCGTTGACCATACGTTCCTTAATAATGTCATACTCCTGATTAGCCATAAACATATGAAATTTCAAATAACGGATATCATTACTTTCATTAGGATCATATATTTTGAAGGGAGTAATTATATAGATAGACTTACTCTGAAGTAAATCTAATAGGAAACCCATTTCAGTCATACTTCCACGACCTAATCGGGAGATTTCTTTAACTGCAAATGCAACTGTCCCTCTTGCTTTAGATTTTATTTCTTCTATTATATTTAAAAAGACTGGTCTAGCCTCTAATGCGTCAGCACCAGAACCATATTCTTCAAATACATCCCAATCAACATGACGAAATCTATCTTCTAATATTCCTTCAATCAAAGTTCTTTGCTCTGTTAAAGTATCTTGGTCAACTTTTCTTTCACGTTCGATATCCTGTCTAGATCTTCTTATATATCCATAAATGTAGGTGACAGTCTGTTGGAGTGCTTTATCGTCCATATAGATACCTCCAATATTTTGGTATGTACCTATATTATACAACAGATGTTTTTACAGATGTTGCACATACCAAAAAAACTTTTTCTTTATTTTAAATACTTATGTTTTAACCTACTGACCACGTATTTTTAGATATATGGTATAAAGAAAAATAAGTTAAAAAATATAAAATTTTTTATGTAGAAATAGGGGGGATCTATAAATCAACGTGTAACTATAGGGTATAAGGCTGATAAATCAACATACTCAAGTCAGCATAGTGTCTAACAAACGGAAAAGGAGAGTGATAATTATGACACAAGTTAAAGAAGTAAATAAGCAAGAAGAAATGGTTAATGAGTATCTTAAAGCATTACAAGAAGAAAAGGATTTAGCAACATTTAAGCAAGCAGCAGTATTAACAATTGACGGTTTCATTAAAAGAAATGATTTAGATGAAAATCAACTAGAAAAATTAAATGGTTCAATTGCTGCTATTTATATGAGTAAGGATAGAAAACAAGCAGAGTTCTATCTAGACCATGCTAATGAGTTTATGAATGCTATTTCTGAAGCAAAGATTAAAGGTTGGATTTAACTACTTAGAGGGGTTCATTCTCCTCTAAAATATTTTTATATTTTCTACATATTTAATGCAGGGATTAGTTGCTCACTGTTTAACTGTAGAAATATAGAAGAAAGGAGTTGATACATATGGCAAAATTATTTCCAAATGTGTTCAGTGGTGAGGTACTTACTACAAGTGAGTTACCTACGAAGAAAAGAAGAGAGTTGTTTGAACTAGGTTTCTTGGTAAATTTCTTCAAACCTAATCAATACAACGGTAATGAATATTATGTACTTAGAAAGAAAGTAGGAGACTTCTACAAATTTGAAAAGGTAAGTAGATATGGAACGAAGAACAGACTTCCATTGTTACTTCTTCAAGGGTGGGAGATTGTTAAAGCACCTGCTGGTGTTCCTGATAAAGAAACAGAAGAAGAGTAACAAACACTTTAGGACAGAGATTTCATCACCACAGATAGTACGGAGGTGATAAATATGGAAATATTACAAGAATTAAAAGAAAGAGTTGCTGCTCTCTACAAAAAGGCAGAAGATGAAAAATGTGAAGATACTTTTATAAAGGCAAGGGATTTAGAATTTCAATATAAAATGACTATCCTATACCATAGCGAACAGTTCCCAAATGATTAACACATACTTACATAAGACAGACGAAACATTTCCTAAAGACAGAGCGTGCTACGGCACAGAAAAGGAGAGTGATAATTATGATTATTAAAAATAAGAAAAAGAAGTTAGCATTATTACCTAATTTCGAGGATATGTATGCACTTGGAAAAGATGTAATAGTGATTAAAACAAATAGTTCTTATGAGGTTGAATTAGAAAATGAAGTGTTCTATTGCGACACAAAAGAAGAGGTTCTTGAAGTAGTAAAGGGATACAAGTTGTACGAAGAAGAACCTGCTAATTTTTTAGGGTTACTTAACTAGATAAGATTCACACCTTTTGATAGATGATTTACTCCTAAAGACAGCACGTGCAATAGCACGAAGGAGGTGTTCTAAAATGATAAATTATAAAGGCAATATCGCAGTCATTGAACAAGGCGATTTTGACGAAGTGAAAAAGGAATATAACGGGATATTATTTTTAGGATCTAGATATGAAGTTTGGTCACTTATTAACACTAAAGACTTTGGTGTTCAAACGGTCATACTAAGAGATTCTAAGAAGGAATTCACTTTTCACTGTCTGGACGATTTCTATTCTATTTTTACTTTTGATATTTTGAAGAAGGTATGGGCTAACGAAACTCGAATCAACCCATCTCACGAAAAATACCTTCAGTATGAGAGTTTTAAAAACCATATGGTTCAGCATTACATTCATTGCTTTGCTAATGTATATGAACTAATGGTTAGTAAAGGATACACTGACTTGGAAATTCAAAGAAAGTATCCTAGAGCATTTAAACTACTTATGGAATACTTAGATTAATTTAAAAGCCATCAACAAGGATATTATAAAATCATTCACAACAATTATTCATAACACTACTCACACTCCTAAAACCCTTGTTCTAAACGGGAAGGAGAGTGATAAATATGGCTAAAGATTTAAAAGAAAAAAATATTATTGAACCAAATTTTGACGAGATTGACGGAAAGAAAAATGAAGAAGAGGTAAGAGGTTTCACTCCAGAGGAGATTGAGGAGCAAAATAAGAAGGTTGAAGAGTTTGAAACAAAACATTTAATTAAAGTGTCAGAAAAAGATAAGAAGAAAATGAAAGTATGGGAAACTGTACTTAAAGACGAAAAAGGCAATGAGTTTATTGGTCCAATTAATCATACTGTTGCATTTGACGGAAATGAAAAAGTAAAGTTCATTCCTCCATTTTTACAATGCACTGTTGATAACAAGGGCAATGAAAGAGAGTGGATAAGTAAGGGTTTCTTGGCTGAATACCTTATTGAGAATATAAATGCTATCTATTCTGGTGGCCTTATGTATATATATGACAACGGAGTTTATAGACCAATTCTTGAGAATGAAGAAAAGGGAATTATTAAAGCCCTTCTCACTCCTCAATTTTCAAACATGAACACTGTATCTGATGTTGCTAGTCAATGGAAGATTGATTATAGAATTAACAAACATCCACAAGAGATTAACAGTAATAATAACATGATTAACCTAAAAAATGGATTACTAGATATTAGTGATAATGAAAACTGGAAGTTCATTAAAGGACATAATCCAGAGCATTTAAGTACTATCCAAATTCAGGCTAATTATAATCCTGAAGCAAAAGGAAAAGAGTTTCATAAATTCCTTGATAGTAGTGTTCCTGACAAGCAGGTGCAAGTATTACTACAAGAAATGGTTGGTTACTGCTTAACTCCTTTTGTTACAAGTAAGCAAATGATTTTCATTCTAACTGGTCAAGGTGATAGTGGTAAATCTACTTTCTTAAATGCAACACTAGAGGCTTTAGTTGGTGATAATGCTAAAAGCCACGTGGCACTTCAGGACCTTGATGGAAACGAATATAATCAAGCAGAATTATTCGGGAAGATAGTCAATATCTTTGCTGATTTACCAGACAAGCCGCTTAAAGATATAGGATACTTAAAAGCAGCGACAGGTAAGGACTGGATTACTGCTAGACGTATTAGACAAGCACCTTTCCAGTTTAAAAATAAAGCGAAATTTGTTTATAGTGCCAACGATCTTCCTTCTAACTTCAGTAAGGATTCAACAGACGCTTTCTATAACCGTCTAACTCTTATTCCTTTCAATCAGAAGATTACTAAGAAAGATCCTTACTTAGAGCAGAAGTTAGAAAAAGAAATTGACTACATAGCATATTGGGCTTTACAAGGATTGCAGAGATTAATCAGTAACGGCTTTAAATTCTCTGAAAACCAGAAGAGCAATGAGTTAAAAGCAGAGTACAAGAAGAACTCTAATCCTGTAATGGTATTCGTTGAAGAGTATTGTGAATTAAGTTCTGAAAATGAAACACCAAGAGTAAGCCTTTGGACTGCTTGGCAGAATTTCTGTGAACAGAACGGCCATGTTGCTGGTAGTCAAATCAAGTTCAATAAAAACCTTACTGCATTGTATGGAGAACAAATTCAACAAAGCCAAATGAATAATAGTAGAAGAACTAAATCTTGGAAAGGTATTAGACCTTTAGAGTTTGACGAGATTGGTTGATTAATCAGGGACGGTATTATTACCGTCTCTTTTTTATGCTATGAACCAAGATGAACCAACTTTTGAACCAAGATGAACCGACTTTTGAACCGACTTTCCCCTACAGTCGCAAGGGATGAGCCGACTGAACCGACTTTTTCCTATTGTAAAATTATTTGTCTTTATATATAAGAGATTCCTTACTAAGGGTCTGTGTATGTATATGTGTTTTTCGAACGCTAAAAAACTGGTTCACTCGGCTCATGTGTTGGGGCTGTAGGCTCGAACTGGTTCAAACTCGGTTCATAGTTGGTTCGTAACTCGGTTCATGTTGGTTCATCCCCCATGTTCTTTTCGTTTCAAAAAAGAAAAAGAAGAAAACAAGGAACGAACATATGTGCGTGGAAGTTAACAACAGATACAACAAATATACTCAAGAAACGGGAGGAGCCGCTTTATGAAAGAAAATCAAGTGAACAAAGGGAAGATTGATTATCAAGACATTTGGTTTAGAGATTATGAACATCGTTTTATGATCGCACGTTTTAAAAAGGCTTTTACTTTGCCTACTGATAATCCCAAAAACGATTACTTATATTTCTTGTACATTCTCAAGGATGAATATAAGGTAACTGGAAAGGAAAAAGGTAAGACTAAAATTCAAAGATTTAATGTTATGGTTTATAACCAGTCATACGAGTCCTTCTATGAAATGGTTCTTAGTATTCAACCAATCCTAGAGGAATACATCCTTGATATGGGAAGAAGAAATAAATTACTTAATTTAGTTACAAAATTAAATCCAAAATATTATGCGAAAGCAGAGTAGGACAGAGAGCAACATTCTCTGTTCTTTTTTTATTGCCATTATTTACTTGCTTTATAGAATAGTACGGTTCTAGATGGTGCGTTAAAGTTATTACATAAGCAACACACATAACTTAAAAGGAGGAGATTAATATGATTCATTTTAACGAAGGATTTGTTAATACATTTATCAATATATACAACGAAGTAAAGAAAGGTACTGCTGACTTAGAAAAGGTTGAGAACTTGATTCTCGCAATCTACAATAACGATGAACTTTATGAGCCAATTGAAGAGAACGATCTTATGTGGAAGAGATTGCAGCAACTAGAAAAATACATGAATAAAAACGGTGTGCATTATGAAGCAAAGTCATATTCAGCAGATAATCAAATAACAGAATATATCCAATCAGTTGGTCGTTTTAACCGAGTAGAGTAGTGATTCTCTACTCTTTTTTTTGTCGAAAAATATTTTTATTTTTCTTCATTTTTTTATGCAGATTTTAGGGGGGATCTTTAAATGAATGTTTAACTGTAGATATATAGTCATAATTAATACTCCAAATCCACTGATAGCAAGAGTTTCACTCACTAAAGACAGAGCAGGTATTTACTAATACCTACCCATATGAGTTTAAAGAAAGGGAGGTGATACATATGGGATATTTTAAAAAAGAATTAGGATTCACTTTTAATCCGTTTGTTGTACAAGTAGTGATTGAGGATTTAATTAAAGAAGGATACAGTGAGGAGCAGGTTCACTTTGCTTATGCTACATACACTGTAAATAAGGATGCATTTGGTAGTAGTTACTTTAGATACAGTAGCCTTGAGGACACTCTAAAGCAAGACTTACTTTCTATTCTGGAAGGAGGTCAATGCTAATGAGTAATGAATTTGTTATTAACACTGAATTGGATGTTTGTGAATTGATTGGAATTAGTGAAGATTATAACAATAATTTTGTTGATTTAGAAAGACATATATACGATAGCGATAATAAAAAGATTATTGGTATTGTGATTAGTAGGAATGTTTATAAGAGTTCTAATTTGATTAGAGGTATTAAAACACATTATCTATTAACAGTGGACCAATGGGTGAAAATGAAAAGTGATTTCTATATTGGTGAATTACTAGAAGTCTGTTATAAATTTAATGACTTTTCATTAAAGAAACTGAATGAAGATAAGTACCAATTCGTGTTTATTCCAAAGGACGAAGAACCACGAACTATCATAGTAAATAAAGAAGAACGAGATTATATACTAAATTCAATTATCGATTAATTAACTTTATTACAGAGATTTTATTACTAAAGACAGCCCGTGCTATGGCACAGAAAAGGGGCTGATATAAATGGAAGGATTATTATTAAAGGGGGATTGCCTACAAGTATTAAAAGATATTGATAATAATATTGCTGATTTAATTATTGTAGATCCACCGTATGGAGTATTAACAAATGGAAAAGTAGTAAAAAAAGGTAATTATGAGATTGACGATTATTTCGAGTGGGATATGCTCGAAGACCTGCAACAATTCACTACTGAATGGTTTGAAAAGTTGTACAACAAGGCTAAAGAAGATTCATTTATCTATATCTTCTGGTCTCAAAAGTATATGAGAATGGGTTATGAAATATTTAATCCAGACAGAGTAATATTTTGGCACTATAAAAATCTAACATTAGGGGGTAACGGGGATTTCAGTTATGACTATGATCCAATATTCGTAGTTAAGAAAGGTAATCCAAAACTTTCAAAAGGAAAACACTCCTCTATATTACAATTCACAAAACCTCAATCAAACTAACAAAAAAGACAAACTTATACACCCCACACAAAAGCCAATTGCTCTCATTGAACATTTAATTGAGATTAGTTCTAAGGAAAACGATATTGTTCTAGATTGTTTCGCAGGTAGTGGAACAGTTGGAAGAGCCGCTTTAAACCTGAATAGAAAGTATTTGTTAATTGAAAAAGAACAGAAATACATAGACTTGATAAACGAACGATTAAGTTAGATTTACTTTTACTGAAGATAGATGATTTATCACTAAAGCCAGCGCCTGTTGATACACAGGGAAAGGCAAGGTGATGCTATATGGCACAAGAATTAAGCAATATTCAATATAGAAGCAAAGAAACACCAACTGAAAAACAATGGAGATTATTTGGGGAATCCTTACAAAAGGAAATGGGTAAAGGGTTTTGGTTTGATAATGGTACTTCAGAAGAAGGTAATGGGGTTCAGCAACACACGGCTGCAAGGGAAGCCACTTTTGATTTCGTTTTCTACTTTAAAGATTGGGATACACAAATATATGATAACCTTCCTGCTTACCGTAAAGGTGAATTTACTGGTGAGTTGAAGGATTGGATGTGGGATCACGATTATAAAATGAATATCGAGGTTAAGCGTGTAGGACTTGGAACTTTAGCAAGTGTTATGCCTTATAGGTTTATGAAATCCTTTGAGATTCCTTTTAGAGATCGTGACAAGTGGTTGATTGTAGATTTTACTAATGTTCTGAAACTAAGTAATCATGGTGGCTTTATTTATATTTTAGAGAATGGTGAGGGCGAGGAAGTTCATCATATCTTTGGTTCTCAAATTATTGAGGAAGCCTGTATTGGCGAATATAAAATGGATTGGGAAGGAGACCCAACTGCTGTTGGCGGTGGTGCTTATAAGGCTAAGACACTACTTGATAAGTCTTATTCTCTTAAGTTTAAATCATTTGAGGAAGTTAAGCAGTACATACGCAAAGTAGCGAAAGTTAAAATAGAAAAAGAAAAGAATAAGAACCGCTTCCTGTTCCGTAAGAATATAGAAAAAGGTAAGACGGATATCATTGAATACTCTGATAACAAAGTGGGTGAGGTTGCTCCAGTTGTTTGTAAGGACGGCCTTCTGAAGGATGCTCCAAAGACTTATATAGAGTGTAAGCAGGTGCAAGTCAATGAGTAAGAAAACTGGTAACAAGACAATCATTGACGGTATAGAGTTTGCTTCTGACATTGAGACTGCATTCTATCTTCATTTAAAGAAGAAAAAAGAAGAAGGTTTAATTAAGGATATTAAACCACATGTTACATATTTGTTCATTCCTTCTTTTACAGACTTCGAAGGGAGTAAGGTAGAGCCTATGACATATACTTCAGATTTCAATATCACTATGGCTGATGGGAAAGAGATCGTGATTGATACGAAGGAATACTCTGGTGAGGCTGATGATATAAAGAAGAAGTTGTTTATGTATCATAATCCAGATATCCCATTCTATTGGGTGGAAAGGCTTCCTAAGTATCTTGGTTACTATTTCGTGAACCGGGCTTTAAGAATAAGTTAAAAACACGATATGAAAAGATACATGGTTCTTCATTGAGTGTTAAAAGAAATATTAAATGGACTAAAGAACAAATAGAAGAGCATTTTGAGTTTGAAGATAACGGTCTTTTTCTTATCTGGAAGAAGACTAAGAGAATGAAGAAAGGAGGTAGTTAATATGATTACTCTTGTTTTATTAGCAGTTATTTCTTTATTAATATATTTGATTATATTCCTTGCTATTCAAGTTACTGAACTAAAGGGAAGAGTTGAGAATTATAGAAGGTTTCTAGAATTACAGGATTATATAGAGTATTTCAATTTACAGAAGGAGGATGATAAAAATAGGAAAATAAAAAATAATAACCTTGAAGTTGATCGTGATACATTGTATCAAATCTCATTAGCATTAACTCAATCTATAAATCTTTATAGAGGTTTAGTAAAAGAGGAATTAAGTAAGAGTGTAAATGAAAGAAGAGGGCTTTATACATATCTAACTGAATTAGAAAGAATGGAAGAAGCAGAATTAATCGTAGAAAAAACAAGGAACAGTATTAAAGAAGAGGAGGCTGATAAATAATGTTAAAAAGAAATAGTCCTTACAGACTTATTGAGTTACTTGTAGTATTGGTTGTATTAGGTATATTAGATAAAATCATTATCCCATCCATAGTAACCAATAAAATCTCATATACATATATGGATATCCTTGCAGTTGTTTGGTCTCTTAATCTCCATAATAGCAAGGTTAGAATTCCAACAGGGCAATCTTATTGATTGCTCTTTTTCTATGTCTGGACCTGATTTCAGAACAGATGCGCGCTATAATATAAATATTAACAAAATTAGAAAAATAAGGAGTGTGATATATATGTACATTCAACAAATTCAAAATAGAAACAGATATCTATTTAGTGTGATTGCTTATGTGTTTATTCTTTGTTGTATCAGTGCCATTTTATTCTATCCAGTCAATTACTTTAATCTTCATTTCAGTTTAACGAATTACTTTTTATTATACATTGGAGTATTCATGGGGAGTGGAGCATTGTTCCATCGCTTCTTCCTTCACATTGAAATGTTCGTTATGCCTGAAGCAAAGAACCAAAACGAAGACTTATGGGACTGGGTAGCACTAGTTGGATATAACCTCATTGGTTCTCCTGTTGGAGGATTTGTTATCTATATGCTAACCGATTCCTTTTCACTTGGAATTAGGACTTCCATAGTAATGCTGATAGGTTCTGTTGCTTGGTATATCACTATTGACTCCTTACGAACAGAACTAAAAAGAAAAAAGAAAAAAAACTTAGAAAATAATGAAAAAATATTCGTAGATGAAGCAGGAAATAAGCACTTAAAGTTTAAATTATAAGTATCAAAGTAAATAAGAATTATGATTTATCATTTTAGAACAAACTCATTAAATACGGTACAAATCAGAGCATATCATTCACAACCTTTATTCCCGTTTAGGTTGTCGTGATGTGCTCTATTTGTGTTTATAGGAGGGAAAGGAAAAGGAGGGGTAGATATGAGTGATAATGTTGTTCAAGTATATTATAGCGATAGAGATGATATTCATTTTAGTGTTGATATGAGTGATACGGTTAATAGACTAAGTGAAGTAATGCAAGAAGCAACTTCAAATGCTTTAAATTCAGTTCGTAGGAGTATTGAAGAAAGCAGGAATGCTGCACCTTTACCAGATTATTCTCATTATGGTTCACCAGCCTATGTTTCTTCAATTCACGGTTCTTTTAAACCGATTGAAGAAGTAAAGTTGTTAGATAATAAATACAAAGTTTTAAGGTATTTAAAGCAGTGTTACAACTATTTTGTTGAAGGAAATGAAGAAGATTTTTATATGAATGAACTTGAGTTGGCTCTCTGCTTTATGCAAGATTACGTTTATTACGATGAAGAACTTACAAAAGAACAAATAAGAAGGATTAATGGTCAATATCTTTCAAGCAAGATATATTTAGATTTAAGGAGGGTTTACACCTAGAGAAGAAGGAGGCTGATATATATGATTACAAATACTCAAATAGAGGAGTTGATAATTGGAAATAAGGATTTAATTAGAACAGGAATTTTGAAATGTAACATTAAAAGAATGGAAGATTACGAGGATTTTGAAGCAACAGTGTTTGTAGAATTAATTGCAAAGATTAAGAAAAATAATTATACATATTATAAATTACTTGAGAATGGTGAGGGGTATTTTGTCACTACTGTTAAAAACATTGTGAAAAATGAGTATGACAGACAGAATGCTCAAAAGAGGAATAAGAATAACGAGGTTCTTATGGATGAAGAAACGATGTGTTATGTATGTTAGATAGAGAATTGAAGACTGAACACATCCGTGCTGCCTTGAAGTACTTATATGAATACGAAGATATTGAGGCTATTCCATTAATGATATGTTTGAAAATGAATTAGAAAATATACCTACTTTTGAAAGGTCTGTTATTTTACAAAGATATAACTTAGATTTAGAAGTGAATAAGATTGCTAATAACATGGGAATTTCAGAAGCAAAGGTTGATAATATATGTTCTTACTATGTCAGAAGGATTGTAAAAAATATTGAAAAAGATTAATTTTTGAATCATGGAAAAGGGTTGATATGGTGTTATATAGGGTGTAAATATTTTTCATATTTATCACCTCCTATTAAGGAAGAGGCAGGGACTATATTGTTCCTGTCTTTTTCTTTTATTATTTATTAACAGAATATGCTAATTTGTAAGAGAATGATATTATTAATTCAAAGACGAATTGGAGGGAATATTATGAAAGTTATAGTAAAATGTGAAAAATGTAATAATGAAGTAGAGTTAACACCATTAACTGTAGGACAACATGCTTATGTTCGAAGAAATCTTCAAGAAAATAACTTAAGAGTTTTTGAGACTCGGTTTGATAAAAGAACAAACTTAAATGCTGATAAAGACTTTTTAGGTAAACTTGCCAAAGCCAAAACTGAAAATGAGATTGAAGAAATTCTAGAAGATGATATTGACTATCAAACTGATACAGATATTGAACTAGAAGAGTTGAGATTTGATTGTAGCAATTGTGGAGACTATATTGTTTTAACTGAATTTAAATAAATTATCACTTTAATAGGGGCTTATATGCCTCTATTTTTGCTTTTAAGGACTTACCATATAAACACCTTAGTATGTCTTTAAAGTCGAAAATAGGGCTATATAAAGGTTGATTTTTGGGTTGTTTTTTTGCCTATAAACATAGAAAACCCATAAATTGCTCATAAAGAAAGGAGGGGTTGAAGTGGCTAAACAGATTAACTTTAATGATATTGATGAAGTAAAGAAACTTCCTAAGAAAAGTCCTAAACGAAGAGTAGCAGCAATGGCTATATATCTTGCTAATCCCCATCTATCTGTTGAAAAGGTAGCAGAATTATTAGAATGGCCTTATGGTACATTGAACGATTGGGCTGCACAAGACGGCTGGAAGAAAGAACGGGATGAATTGTTTGAGGATATAAAGAAGGATGTAAGAGAAGAAATAAAGAATGAATTTTCATATCAACTATACAAGGTTGCTTCAACTCTCCTTGAGAGGATATTGGAATCAGTCCTTAATCCTAATATGAAGATTAATGATATTAGGGAATTAAAAGTTGCTATGGATACATTAAAAGAAAATATAAAAATAATGAGTTCCACACAGTTGATTGAAGAACCTGCTGATAAACACGAACATACCCATGAAGTAATAAATAAAGCCGATGTTCTCCGTATGCTTTCAGAGAGGAAAGAGAACAATGGGTCAGATTAGAACAGAAGAAGAACTAAATGAATTAGAAAAATGTGCAAATGATATTGTTTATTTTGCTAATACATATATCTGGTTTAATGATAAGAAGCGAGGTATTGTTCAGTTTGAGGCTTATCCATTTCAAGCCGATTTCCTTTTAGATTTATGTGAACACCAAAAGAATATTGTCCTTAAATCCCGTCAAATGGGTTTATCTTGGACTGCATTAATATGGGCACTGCATAGGTGTCTATTTTTCTTTGACCAAAAAGGATTAATTTTGTCAATGGATAAATCAGCCGCTGACGATGCACTAAATCGAATAAAGGTAATGTATGATTACTTACCTGACTTTCTAAAAGGAGATTTAGGGGATAACAGCAAATCAATAATTGAATTTAAAGATATGAATTCTATGATTAAATCTGTTGCTATGACAGAGAGTGCTGGTCGTTCTGATACTCCTACATTTGCTATTTGGGACGAAATGGCATTCCCACGAAAAGGTGTAGATCCATATAAGGTGTGGGATAGTTTAAAACCTGCACTTGGTGAGACTGGTAAATTTATTGGTATCAGTACTCCCAATGGGTTCGGTAACTTATTTCACCGTTTCTGGACACAAGGTGAGGAAAGAGGATTCCGTAAGACACAGATTCACTGGACTTCAAGACCTGATCGTGTTGGTAGCATTGAACTATTTAATGAATTAGAAGAAAGAAGAAAAAGAAGATTACAACCTACAACAGAACAAGTTGAAAGGGTAAAAGCAGTCAGTCATTGGTATGAGATGGAATGCAAAGATATGGACGATGATAAATTCTCACAAGAGTACGAAATGAATTTCTTAAACTCTGGCCGTCCTGCATTCTCCATTAGTAAGGTATTAAAACAGTTTGATAATGTCTTAGATAAATTCAATAAATTAAATGACCATATAGAGCAATATAAGAAGCCTGAAGCAGGTGTTGAATATATAGCAGCCTTTGATACTTCAGAAGGAACAGGAGGCGATAACAATGCCTTTGGTATCTTCACAAGGGACGGGGAACAGGTATTAGAATATGCTTGTAACAATGTCCCGCTCCGTAATTTCACAGACGAAGTAGTAGGCTTATGTAGGCTATATAACGATGCTCTGTTAGTGGTTGAAAGGAATAATACAGGTATAGGAGCAATTGAACGAATACAAGAAACACATAATTATTTTAATCTTTATTACTCTCCACGTGACGGGAAGGCAGGTTGGCACACTGGACCAGTCAGCCGTCCTATTATGATTTCAGATTTAAGAGAATTGATAAATAAAGAAGAATTAATTATACGAAGCACATCCTTGATTGAAGAATTGAGGGTGTTTTCTTATGACGAAAAAGATACTCCTAAAGCACCTACTGGTTATAAAGATGACCGTGTGCTTATGTTGGCCATCTTTGGACAAGCGATCAAAGGTGGAGTTGAACCTGTTGCGATACGTGTAAGCCCATCTAAAAGGAAAAGAAGGAGGTAGATATATATGAAAAGTTATAACGAATTATCAAATATGGAAAAGAAATTTTTAGTAAATGCCTATGGATATTCAGTGCTTGTTATTGAAGATGACTTATTAGGTTTTGCGATTTACACATGCGAAGAAGAGGATATCCTCCACTGGTGTTATAGACCTACACTTGAAGAATCATATAAGAGACTATGTGAGGAGTTTATTAAATACAACGGTATCGATTTTACAGAGGACGAAGAGGTTAAAGAATTGTTCTTTAGTTTTGATAAAGGAGGTAGATAAGAATGAAAGTATTAATTGATTTAACAAATAATTTTTCAATTGAGGTTGATAATGTTCCTGAAGAACAGGAGTTTAGTATTTATGAAGATTATAGTGATGAAAAGGTTGATTTTATACAAGTGAGTGGTGAAACTGAATCGTTCATTATACCTAAAAAGAATATATTCTATATCAATTTTTATGATAAAGAGGAATCTAATAATGAAGGTCATAGCATTACAATTAATGGATACAGTCCACAAAACCTAATTGAAGAAATGAACAATGTTATAAAAACGCTTGAATTCAATCCAAGAGGTGGTAGGTAAACACCCATTTAACATTACAACTAAGATTTAAGAGCCTATTTAGTGGCTCTTTTTCTTATGAAAGGAGGTATTTTAGTGAAACAGTTCATATATACGAGTAAAAAGAAGTTAATTGAAAGGGATATACTGGAACGACATGCGATCAAGAATAAATCAGAGGATTTAGATTTGTCCTTTACTGATAAACAAGCCGTTGAACCTCCATACAATCTTTCCGCTTTAGTTGTCATTTTAGAACAGAATACATATCACAAGAGAGCCGTATTCCAAAAGGCTGTTGATATTGCAGGTCTAGGTTGGCAATTGAAGTCAATAGAAGAAGAGGACGGTATAGAACAAGCAGAGGATACAGTTAAATCACTGAATGAAGATTTAGTTGAGGTATTTAAGAAAGGATTAATTGATTACTTTGCTATTGGTTTTAATTTCTTTGAGATTAGTAGGGAAGACAATAATCCTAATGCTGCCATTGATTATGTGGAACATATTCCTGCTCATACTATCCGATTCTTAAAGGGTAGGAAGATTGCACTTCAACAAAAAAGGAACTAAAAAGAAATATTTCAAAAAATATAAATATCCATACGATGTTCATAAAGAGACTGGTGAGGTATCTAAACTCGGTACATTACCACCAGAGGATAGAGCAAGGGAATTCTACTCTGATGTAGATTATTCTCCCGGTCATTCTTATTATGGACAACCTTGTGTCATTCCCGCTCTTGGTGCAGTAAAAGGGGATATATCAAGAAGAGAATATAATATTGATTGGTTCGATAATTTCGGTATGCCTGCCTGTTTGGTAACTGTATCTGGTGGATTTGATCAAGGTGCAGTTGGTGAAGATGGATATACAGATTTAGAAAGAGCAATTGAAGATAGGTTTGCTGAATTAACAGAGAACCCACATTCTACAATGGTTTTATCTATCCCATCTGTAAAGGGTTCACCTAATCCTGTTGAAGTAAAAGTTGAAAAATTATCAACTGAAGTACAAGAAGCCTCTTTCCGCTTATTCAGAGAAGATAATATGAAAGAGGTTCTTAGTTCTCACGGTGTTCCCGCTTCACGTCTTGCAATCACAGAGACTGGTGCATTAGGTGGAAATGTTTCAGAACAAGAAACAGAAATATATAAAAGAAGTATTATTGAGCCTATGCAAAATAAACTGGAACGATTTATGAATAGCATTATAGAGCATAATACTGGTTCTCTTGATTTCGAATTTAAGTTTAATGATATGGACTTAGAGGACGAACAAAGGGATTTAGATATGGCTATTAAACTATTTGAAAAGGCTGCTATTACTCCTAATCAATTGATTCAATACTTTGGTTGGAAGTATAACTTAGAGGAGAGTTCTCACCCTGCTATGGATTACCACTACTTAAATGGAAAGCCAATTGATTATGACCTCCTAGAGGCTGAAGAAACGGCAATTGACGAACAAATAAATGAAGAGGTAACAAATACCCTTAAAAGTTTAAAGAGTGCCGTAGAGGAGCAATTACAGGTTTCTAAAAAGAAGTGGTGGTCTAAATGAATGAACTAGAAAAACTACTTCTTGATATCCAGTTAGCAGAAAGAAAAATACAAGCAATCAAATCTGTTAATCGTAATACCCGTGCTGCTGAAATTCGATTACATAAGAAGTTGAAGAAGTTAATGATTCCAGTGTTCGATAAGGTTATTAATGAACTCCTCAAATTAAATAAAGTTCCAAGTAATGATTTAACAAGGAATATCATTCTTCAGTCTCTATACAGTATGCAAGATGGATATAAAAAAGAAATTGAAGAAGAAGTATTACAAGCCGCTCAACGTGGTGCTAACCGTACCACTTCTAATATGCAGAAGGCTGGTGTTACTGGACTTGCATTTAAGCCTATAACTGACAATGTAAAGCAAATATTACTTAGTCAGACATTTGAGGCTAGTGAAAGGACACTAGAACGAATGACGGGCGATGTTATGAAAAACATAATTCAATCTTATGATAAAGGATTAGGTATAGACGAAGCAGCCGATAGATTAAGAAGTAAATTTAAAAATATAGAACAACACGAACTGGTTAGGATAGCCCGAACAGAGATTAACTCTGCACAAAATAGAGGGGCATATTTAACTAATCAAGATCTAGGTGCTGAATACCATATGTGGATTACTGCCGAAGATGACCGTGTAAGGGATGGCTCTACTTCAGATGCCGACCACGTCTCACTACACGGACAGATAGTGAAGGTTGGAGACCCATTCTCTAATGGTTTATTACATCCCGGAGATCGTGCAGGGAATATTGAGGATTGGATTAACTGCCGTTGTGTATTAGTTCCATTCATTATGCCATTAGGTAAGAGACCTCCAGTAGGTGCTACATACTTTTATGAAGGAGACTTGGTAGATGTAGCCTAAATCAACCAAATATAATACTTATTTACCCTCTACAATCGTTCTTTACGGTTCTAGGGGGTATTTGTATTACCTTGCCTTGTAAAGTGCATTACAGGGCGAGTATAAGGCTTATAGAAAGGAGTTGAAGTGATATGCCTGAATTAAGTAGTCCAATATTAGGTTTAAATAAAAATTTGCAGATTATGACTGGTGCTGTTCTTATACCAGACGAGCCAGATAGTGACGGTGACGTGGTAAGTAAGGAACGAATTGAAAGCCTTGCTTATGAGTATATGGAAAAATATCAAAATAGCGATCTACAACACACATTGAACAATGTTGCAAAGGTTGTAGAGAGTTACATAACACCATTTCCTATGACTGTTAAAGCATATGGGAAGACGATTGAATTACCTGCTGGTACTTGGATTATGTCTGTAAAAGTTTCAGACCCAGAAATATGGCAAGCCGTATTAGATGGTAAATTAACTGGATTCTCCATTATGGGAGTTAGACGATCTACACTAAATGACTTTTCATTTAAGTCAGCAACTAATGAGGAAATATCTGATTTAGTAAATAAAAGTGAAAGAACTACTCTTGAAGACTTAGGAGATTTCGTTATTACCCACGTGTCCATTGTTGATAAACCTGCTGTTCCAAAAGCAGAATTCTTTTCACTCAAATCTCAACAGTTTGAAGAAAAGGGATTATTTAAAAGGTTTGTAGAGTTTATGAAAGACGAACAAGCCAAGAAAACGAAAGGGGAGGATGTTGAAATGACAAAGGAAGAATTAAAGCAATTCATTTTATCTGTATTTAAAGAGGCTAATACCGAAGAGGTTGAGGAAGAAACAGTTGAAGAAACTGAAACTCAAGAAGAAGTAGAGGACACTGCTGCTACAACTGAAGAGGAGAATTCTGAAACTGAAAAGGAAGAAGAGGAAGTAGAAGAAAATACTGAAACTTCAACCGAAGAAACTTCTGATACAGAGGAGACTGATAAAAAAATCAGAAACTGAACTAACAGAAGAATATATTAAAGATTTAATTAAAAACACAATCATGGAATTGGGTGCAGAAGGTGTTAATAGTGGTGTAGGCGGCACTTCTAAGAAATCCGCAAAAAGTAGTGAAAAGAGTAGCGAAGCATTTGACTTCGACGCAGAGGGTGGAAAGCCCGTTGAAGTATTCGATATGAATGAATACTTAGGCCGTGATAGAAACGGCGTAAAGAAAAAAGAAAAGGGGGAATTTTAAATGAAACGTTATTTAGATGATGTCCTAGCATCTGCAAAGAGTGCTGGAACATTTAACATTGCAGATTTAGGTAAAGTTTATCTAAAACCGCAACACTTCGCACAATTAGTGAAGAAAATTCAAGAGAATACCGTTCTATTAAACTTTGCTAAGTTTACTAAAATGGATAGTCATACTTTAGAAATCTCTAATGTAGGATACAAAGGTCGTACATTAAGAAGTGGGTATGATACAGAAGGTAATTACCGTGATGTTACTGACGCAGATGCAACTAAGCCATTTGTTGTTACAGAAGAATTAGTTGCTAAAAAACTTCGTGCTTTATTAATCCTTAAAGACGATGTTGCTCTTCTAAACCAATATGGACAAGCATTAGTAGATGCATTTGTTGATATGTTGGCAGATGAAATTAGTTATGACATTGAGGTTTATCTTGTACATGGGGATAAGGACATTGTTCCAACTTCAGACCAAGATTACCTACACCTAGAAGACGGTTGGATTAAGAAAGCAGGAGTGAAACTATACAGTGATTCATTCGATGCTACTAATCCAATTGAAGTGTTAAATACACTTGTTCGTTCTTTACCACGTAAGGCATTTAAGAACCGTAAGAACTTCGCTTTCCAAATTGATTTCGATTTCGAAATGGATATTCGTGAGTTCTACCGTACTCGTCCAACTGAATTAGGGGATTCATTCTATATTAAGAATGACGAATTATTCTTTGATGGTTTCCAATTAGTCACTGTTGATTCTCTTTCAGACGTTGACGGTTTAGCACACAATGGTCGTGTTGTAATGTTGCAAAACAAACAAGTTATGACTTGGGGATTATTCCAAGAAGTATCTATGGAACATGATCGTAATGCTCGTCAAGAAACTGATGAAATCATTGCACGTGTATGGCCTGCTGCTGGTTATGTAGATTCTGAATTTGCTGCTGTTGCTTTCTTAGAAAAAGCGAACCCAGATGCTAGTGGAGAGTAATAATGAACACCTACAAGGTGATCAATAAAAACTAAAAAACCTGTTTATAGGGGTGGATATTATTTCCACCCTCTACAAACGGTTGAATTACCACTGAATGAGAATCAAAGATTTTTCCTGAATGCATCTGCTCATTTAATCATAAGAAAAGTTGAAGAAGCAAAAGAAGAAGAACCTACACACTCTCAGGACGAAGAGAACAACCTTAAATGCAGTTTTTGTGGAAAAGAGTATAAACTATCACACTATCTAGAAAAACACCTTCAGAAGGAACATAGTGAGGTGATAGGAAATGAGTAATTATTATGGAACTGTTTTAGAAGTTAAACTATTTACAGGATTAAATGCAGAAGACATAAATTTAACAACCGAAGAATTAGACCCATTAATCGAAAAGTGGTTATTGCAGGCTAAAGCATACATAGACCAATATACAAATATCAATTTTACAGAAGAATATTCAATCATACCTCCAATTATAGAAGATATAGCAATCCGTGTCGTAGCAAACAAAATCAAACAAATGCAGGACAGATACAAAAACCCCAATGCTAAAGTAGATGATAACTCCTCCAATTTTATAAATGATTCCATTTTTTAGTTCAGCAGTAAAGAAAGATTTAGATATGTTTAAAAAGAAACCTACAATATCTATTCGTGTATTAAAAGGTAAAACCGGTGATAATCAATGAGCCGTATATTAGAGATTTTAGGTGTTGATAAAGAACAGTTTAATGGAATTGTAAGAAGTTGTAGGGAGGCTATACATAAATCTGTTAATTACACTGCTTTACATACTTTAGCAAGGGTAAAAATCAATGCACCAAAGGATCATGGTCGTCTAGCAGGTAGTTTTCAACTACATAAAGACGATGACCTTACATACCGTGTTTTTACAAAAGTAAAATATGCCTTAATGGTTAATAACGGTACAGGTGAATATGGACCTAATAAAAGACCTATCACACCTAAGAATGGGGAATATTTAGTATTCAATGTTGGTGGTAAAACAATTTTCACAAAAGAAGTAAAAGGTCAAAAGCCTAATCCATATATAGATAACTCAATCTCTGAAACTAAATCAAGAGTTCAAGAGTTTATCGAAAAAGCAATTCAAGAAGTAGCATAAAGGAGGTTGATACTTATGAACAAAACTCTAGGTGAAGCATATAGCGAGATTATGGATAGAGTTATAGAAATATTAAAGAATGAATGCAATGAAGAAGGAAAACTTCCAGAGATTAATCGTGTTATTCGTGGAGACCGAACTAGAGGAGTTATAAAACCTCCTGTGCTATGGGTATACCAGGAACAATTAACACACGAAGTAATTACTTCACGAATGGAAGAATGGACACTTCCTTTGGTATTAGTTGCAGTTTATCAAAGTAATGATCCTGAAAAAGGACATATAAATTCTACTGACATTGTAGATAGAGCAAGAACAATTATTTTAAGGGATCGCCATTTGGGTGGTCTTTCTTTTGTTTTTGACGTTAAATCTGGACCATTTGAACCGTCTTCTCCGTTGTTTAGTGATAAAGATGGAGTTTATGGCGCGGGTGCAGTTCTCAATATTCATTTTAAGATATTTAGAGATTAGAAGGGAGGAATTTTAATGAGTGAAATTTTAAGATATTTCGCAACAGTATTTGAAGATTCATTTAATGAACCAAATAGTAAAGAACCAACTGAATTTGTTGATATGACAAGTTCCAGTTTAGATATACCACAAGATCGTATTGCTTATGTTCCAACTTCCAACGGTAGAGGTACAAAGAGGTATGTAAAAACTTCAGTCTCTACAAGTGGGAATGTGGTTCAACCAGTAGATGTTAATTCCATTGGGTTTTGGTTAAAAGCAACCTTAATGAAATATGTATTTGAAGACAATATAGCAGCAGGGTCTAACTTCAATCGCCATTTATTCTATGGAGGACACGATAGTAATCCGCTTTCTTTTGTTTCTTATGTAGGTAAGCAAGAACACGAAGAAATCCATACAGGGTGTGTTGTTGAGAGTTTAGAGATTGCAGTATCTGACACTATTGTTACTGCTACTGTTAATATTGTGGCTGCTAATGGTGAAAGATATCCAATTCGTTTAACAGAAGAAGTTAATCTAAATGATACTTTACCGTTCAGTATGCACGAAGTTAATGCAAGAATTAATGGAACAGATAAGTCCCGTAAAATTCAAGAAATGACTATTTCTATTAGTAATAACCCTTCAGTAGATGCAGGTAAAACTATTGGAAGCCGTTATACAAGAATGATTGTTTTAGGTGAAAGAACTGTAAATGTAAGTCTTACATATATTTACGAAGATGATGAGGAACTTATCTTATTTGAAAATGAAGAGTCATTCTCTTTAGATATTGATTTTACATCTTTAGAAGAAGGTTCTATGCATATTAATTTACCACTTTGTGTTTATGAAAGTTTATCTACTCCAGTCTCTGGTCGTGATGCTATTACTCAAAGTGCCACTATTCGTGCATTGGAAACTACTGTTGACGTTTCAGACGGAAGTGCAACCGCTGGTTCATCTACTACTGTTGATACAGATATTATCGTTAGTTTATATAATAAGAAAGGGGAGATTAAATAATGAAAAATTTTGGTGATTTAGTTCAAGCAGGTAAAAGTTATATTGAAGATGTTGAGGTTGATTTTGCAGGGGAAAAGTATTCAATTCCTGTTCGTCCTTTAGGTAAGGATGAAGTAGGTCGTATTCAGAAACTACAAAGTAAAGGACAAGAAACAAGAGGGAGATTAAATCAACAAGATCCTTCTAAAAGTGATATGGAAATCATTATCAATGGTTCTGACAGTGTAGAAGGAAATACACAAGCAGAAATCCTTGCTGTTTCTTTAGCAATTGCAGACGGTCAAAAACATACGGTTGAAGAAGTAAAAAATCTTCCTGCTCCAATTGTTACTCAATTAGCAAAGAAAGTGTTCCAAATTAGTGGGATTTCTACTAGTAAGGAACAAGCGAAGGAGTTGGAAAAGAGTTAAATTCCTTTCGTGGATAGTGATGAAGGAAAATCGATTATTAGATTCCATGATGCAGGATATCCATTAGCCGCTAAACAGAGTGATCTCACTCCGTTACAGTGGCTTTTTTTAATTAGAGGATTTAATAAACAAAATCAAGAGCAACAAGAACAAGTTAATAAACAACCTAATCATTCTAATAATCAAAGTGCTGAACAACAGAAGCAACAAGTAATGCAAATGTTGAAAGAAAGGAGGGGTTATTAATGTCTAATGTGGTTGAAATTCTTATTCGTGCTAGAGACCAAGCAACACAAGTATTTGAGAATTTAGCAAACTCTGGAACTGCAAGTGTAGATAATATTCAGCAATCTATGGACAATGCTAATAAAAGTATTGAGGCCGTATCTGCTACTACTGAAAATGTAGAACAATCTTTAAAGACTGCAGGTGAAACGGCTGAAAAGACAGGTGATGATATAAAAGTTTCACTTGATAAGGCTGAAGAGAGTGGTCAAAAGGCAAACAGTACAATTAAAGATATGTTCAATAATTGGGAAAGTCATGCAAAAAAGGCTGGTCTTGCAATTTCCGATGCTGGTGTTGCTGTCGACGCTTTAGCACAAAAACAAGCGAAATTAACAGAAGACACTCACCGTTTAGCAATGGTTACAGGAATGTCCAGTAAGGAAATGCGAGAATTAGCCATTGAAACTGCTAACGTAACCCTTCCTTTAGAAGATGTAACTGCAATGATGGAAACTGCTTCTCAACAAGGAATTCGTAGTGGTGAGGCTATGCAAGAATATACTTGGTTCTGGGATACATTAGGTGATGCTGTTCGTGGTTCTGGTCCCGAATTAGCAAAGGCTGGTGTAGCATTACAGCAAATAGGAATAGAAGCAGGTAATGAAAAAGAAGCAATAGGTGCATTAGGATTTATATTTCAAGAGACTACAACTTCTGTTGAAGATTTTTTGTCTTTCGTAGATAAAACAGGTCCTGAATTAAAATCAATGGGTGCTGATATTAATGACTCTGCTGCTATTCTAGGAGTTTTAGAAAAGAATTAGGTATGACTGGAAGAACTGCACGGCAAGAGTTTAGAGCAGCCGTTAATGAGAGTGATGGTACATTACAAGGACTTCTTGATACTTTAGGTGTTTCAACAGAGGCATTCAATAAGTATAAAGAACAAGTATCAAACTCTACTGACGTTATCCAAAATCATGCAGATGTTCATGCTGAAAGTTATACACCTTTACAGAAAATGAAACATGAATTAGATGAATTAACTTATAAGTATGGAGATCAGATTCAAGTTATGGGTAATTTATCTATGGTTATGATGGCGAGTGGTCCTGTTATACAAGCAGTAGCATATCACCAACAGATTGCTGCCGCTGCGACTAAGGCTTGGACATTGGCACAAAAGGCAGGAACAGTTGCTGCACGTGCATTTGCAGTAGCCCAAACTATGGCTCTCGGACCAATCGGTTTAGTAATAGCCGCTATTGCAGCCGTAATTGGAATAGGATATCTTCTTGTAAAGCATTGGGATACCGTCAAAGCAGTAGGGGTTGCAGTTTGGGAAGGAATAGTAACAGCAGCCGAGTTTTGTTGGGAAATGCTCAAGAAAGGTGCAGAAAACGCATTTAAGATTCTATTCTTCCAATGGATTATTGCCTATAAAGGTATTAAAGCAGGTATTCAATGGATTATGGATGTTGGTCCTAAAGTATGGGACGGAATTAAGAATGCAGGAAAGGCCGCATGGGACTTCATAAAAGGTTACTGGTCTGGAATAGGCAACTTCTTCTCTGGATTATGGGATGGAGTTGTTGCAGGTTTCAAGGCTCCTATCAACTTTATGATTGAAATGGCAAATACTCTAATTGGAAAACTAAATCAAATCAATATTAAAGTTCCGAACTGGATACCGGGTATAGGTGGAAAGCAGTTCGGTTTTAATTTGCCTACGATTCCACGATTACACACTGGAGGAGTATTTAATGCTGCTACTTCTGGTGGTGAAGGTATTGCTTTATTGAAAGATGGGGAAATGGTTTTAGATCCTATGCAGTCAAGAAAACAACTACAAAATCAAAGTAATTCTCGTCCACAAATTATCAAATTTGTTTTAGACGGTAGAGAGTTAGCAGAAATTGTTGGGGAAAGTATGCAGGACGAAATCATTTTGAGGGGAGGTCGATAATCATGATTGAAGTCTTGATAAATGGAGAACCCGTTAATTTGAAGGCTGGTTCTCTAAATATCCAGAAGAACACAACTGATTTTGACACTCTCACTTTTTCCATTTTTACACTTAAAGATAAGAAATGGTTTAAAGAAGGATATGAAGTAGAATTATTCTTTTTAGGAGTAAAGAAATTCGGAGGCTTTATCCATAAAGTAAGGGAAAATGAGTCTTTAGAGAATTATCTGCTACATAATATACAAGTCAAAGGATATGAATATTTACTTAATAAAATACCTATAGCAAAGGCTTATCACAATGAGTATGCAGGAAGTGTAGTTACCTTCTTATGGGACGAATTCTTCTATGACGAAGGAATAAGAGGTGGGCATTTAGAGTTAGGTGAATTCTTACATGATATTAAATTTGGATATATAAGTGGTCTCACTGCTATGCAAAGGCTCGCTGAAAAGTCTAATTTTATATTTAGAATTAATGAAAATAAAGAGTTGATTTTTAGGAGTAAGGAAGGTTATCCTGCTCCTTTTTCATTGACTAAAAGTATTGCCAATAGAGGTTCTATTCGTGTTTCTAAAGGTAATTCAGAGTATCGAAATACTCAATACATTGTTGGTAGTAAAGCACTTACTGACACTATGACAGAAGAATTTAAAGGTGATGGTAAAAATAAAAACTTCACTTTATCCTTTCCAGTTGGTGCAAGACCAAAGGCTTACCTGTCAGTTAATGGTGGTCCATTTGAAGAAAGGCTAGTTGGATTTAAGGAATTAAGCACTAACTATGGATATCTATTCTTTTTTAAAATGGAGGATAATGTAATTGTTTATAACAGTGATGCTGAAGCATTAACGGAGAATGATATTATTCGCATTGAATATCAAGGCTTATACGATGTTGTAGTTGTAAATAAGATTGATTATGAGATTGAGAATAGAAAGAAATTAGATAAAGGAACAGGTACTGTTGGAAAGGTAATTCAACAAAAAATCATTGGAATGGACAATATTATTCAAGCCAATACTGAAATCCTTAACAAATATGGAACTCAAGACGGTTATGAAATTGAATATGAAACTGAAGAAGAAGGTTTGGAACCGGGAATGCTTCAAGAAATCTCTTTACCAGACCATAATCTTGTTGATACTAAAGGACTAATTACATCCGTTAAGATTCGTGACATTGAGAATAGATTGCGATATTCAGTGAAGGTTGTTAATGGTCCAGAACACGAAGATTGGGTTTCATTCTTTTCTAAAAATAAAAATGAAGATATGGACTTAATTGAAGGTAGTGAGTTTATTCAACCAGTTTATAGTTATGAAAAGATATGGGCTGAAACTGAATTTCCTAATTTATTTTCTAAACCTGTTCATCCAAGTAATAGCACATATCCTAGTTTATCCTTATATCCTTCTTTTCCTACTGATAAGAGGATTAAATACCTCGCTTATTATGTGAATGATGTTGAAGAAGGAAGAGTGCCTATCATCAGTCAATCAGAGGTTGATAATGCCATCTATTCCCGTGCAATTTTAGGATTAGATATTGAAGGACAGATAACTAAATTGGCTTGGATAGGTGGCAGCACTGCTACTAGGGAAGTTGGAACAGGAATTTATTTAGACATCCAATCTACAAATCTAATTAAAACTGAATTGGAAACTATGCAAATTGAAAAAGCCGATAAGAAAGGATGGTGATAATTATGAAGGGAAATGGTGTTTATAATAAAACACAATGGAATGAACAAACGGCCATTACGGCTGAACGTCTAAATAAACTAGAAAGTATTTATGATGCTTTGTGGGAGGATTTAACAGTAGATTCAGATGAGGATTCATATGGTGGAGACTTAGCAAGATTATTAATGCCTTTAATCAGGGATGCTGGTGCTCATAAGTTAAAGGTGGAATTAAGAAGTGAAGACTTAGATCCTTCAGATTCATCAAATCAAGGACGAATATATTTAATAATGGATTGGAGTGACTTTGGGGGTTCTGGAGGTTCTGGTACATCTGGAGGCTCTAGTCCTTCTGGAGTAGGAACTATGATTTTTGGAACTGTTAATTACACTAAAAATACTAATGGGACATATGAAGTGTCAATTAATTACAGTATTGATTTTGATGAAGGAATTACTGAATGGTTAATAGGTCTATATAGATTTAATGATAATGTGGATGTTGAAGTATTTAAGGAAGTAAAAACTGCTGGAACTTATACTTTTGTTGAGAGTAATGTTCCTGCTGGAACTTATACATATGGACTTTACTTCCTAGATCCAGCAGATTGGTATACTGCTAATTATGATATTACACTACCATAATGAAAGGAGGGGGATATACCTATGAGTGAAAAAGTATTTAATTATAAAATAAATAAATTACTAGATAGACAAGAAGTGGAACTATCCCCTATTCCTTTATTTATAGAGGGTAGGGATGGTTTATTAAGCATTCAAGAATATTATGCCGATGTGATTGCTCTTATAGAGAGTGGTGAAGATGTTTCAGAGAATGTAAAAGCACAAGAATATCTAGATTTATTGAAGAAATTCACTGTTCCAACATTTAATGGACGTGTTGAAGTAAATGACGAGGTTGCTACTATTACTGCTTCTCCTAGAACGGAGCAGATATCTATAAAAGAAAAAGAAGTATTTAATATTCAAAGAGAATTTGTTTGGATAGACGGAGCAGAGACTTCTAAAGGAATCATTGAATTACCTTATGACGATTATGACACGGTTTATGTTACTAAAGGTGATAAGGCTAACCCAGACATTATCATTATTGCTGAAGGTTCTGAAGGGGATATTGCTCCTTATTACTTTAAAGAGAATGGAAAGACATACATAGTTATGGATGGGTTCTCTGGTGGAGGAGGGACGCAGAGCGATCCTTATTTGGTGAGTACTCCTGAAGATTTTTTTAACATTAATAACAACCTTTCTGCACATTATGAACAGGTTAATAATATTGATTTCACAAATATAGATTTTCAAATCATTGGACCTTATTCAATGGGAACTGGGAAGGAATTCTTAGGATATTATAATGGAAATGGCTATTCACTCACAAACATTTCAATTGACAGTTCTGAAACAATGATAGGAGTTTTTGCAAGACCAAAAGGTGAAATTATTAATACATTTCTTAAAAATGTAAATATAAAAATACATGGACCAAACCGTGCCGGTTTATTTGCAGGATACTGCTATGGTGGAACTATAAGGAATTGTGGAGCAGAAGGGGTTATCACAGGTTCCTACGGGAACAATATGCACGGTGGTGGTTTCACTGGGGGTTCAAATAATGTCACAATTGAAAACTGTTATGTAAAAGTAGAATCTCCATTAAAAGATACTGCAGGTTTCATAGGGAATATATCTAATGAAACAAATATTATAAACTGTTATGCTATTAGTAATGTCCCTGAATACGGCTTTCAAAAGGAATATAGAAATTTTAGAAATGGAAACATAACTGGAAATTTCTACAGCAGAAAAGACAATGAAGGAAATATTTTAGAAGGCAATACAGATGCTGAAATGAAAACTCAATCCACTTTTGTTAATTGGGATTTTGTTAATACTTGGACAATGAATAGTTCAGACGGATATCCCGCTCTATTAGTTTATCAAGGAGGCTCTTCTGGAGGTGATACTGGAACAGGTAATGAGGGTGAAGACGATAACTATGGAACACCTCAAAATCCCGCTCCAGATGGCTTTATGAGGCTTGTAGCAGGAGGAAAGATATTGTATGTAAGTGTAATATTTCTAGAAAATACAGGTGAACTCCCATATCCTTACCTTCGTATTATTGCGGAACAAAAAGTATGTGTATTTAAATTAAAAAGACTTAGTGAAGTAAGTAATCAAGATGCTTACCCATTGAGAGTTATCACACACCAAGACATATTCGTATTTGAAACCAATGAGGCTACTGCTTAGTAGTCTTATTTTTATTGAAGGGAGGTGGTAAGGAAAGGGGAGATTTGAATGAATGTTTTAAGTTTATTAGGTTTTAAAGATTTTTATCAGTTCCTTGTTACTTGGATTGCTTCACTTTTTGGGATTGCAATTGCAAGTGGGAGAATGGATCAGTTTGCAAGTATGTTCTTGTTAATCTCATTGTTCACTGTTGCTGTTCTTGCCATTGATTACATAACACTATTTATGAATAAAGAAAGGGAAAAGAAAGATTTTGGTATGCCATTAGTCAAAGCATTCTGTTCTATTGCTATCTTTATGTTCTTCAGTGTAGGTTCAATGTTTGCAGCAGGAATAGATTCAATTACAGAAGGTGCTATGTACTATGTCACATGGGCTTATACAGGAATTGTAGTATCTGCTTATATGGTTCAACTACTTCAATTTGGGAGGAAGATTGGCTTACCCGGAATGGGGAAGATGATTGACATTGTAGAGAATGTATCCAGTATTTTTACAAAAAGAACAAAAAAATAACCTATACAAACATACGAGGAAGGTATGTGACTCAAAGCAGAGAGCCGATTTTAGGCTCTTTTTTGTTTTGAATAATAACTTTTGAAAGGAGTTGTTGTGAAATGAAGAGATCAGGAAATTTTATTGAAATGGATCGTAAGGAGTTTTTCGAATGGTTAATAAATGAAAAGGTGACTCGAAAGATTACTCACACTCAAGAACACCATACATATCAACCAGATTATGATGATTGTGGTAGATATTCTAACTTACAATTGGTTTTAAATATGTCTAATTATCACCGTAACACAAGAGGTTGGAGTGCTATTGCTCAACATATTACTACTTTTAAAGATGGGAAGATTGTTGTAGGTGAAAGAAGTTTTAATAGTAATCCTGCTGGTATTGCTGGACATAACTCTGGTGGTATCTGTATGGAGCATGTAGGGTATTTTGACAAAGGAAAAGATTCAATGACAGAGGAGCATAAAAAGACTATTGCTTTTGTTACTGCTGCCTTGCACTTTAAATTTAACCTTCCAGTTAATACTCAAACTTGTGTTTATCATACTTGGTTTGCTTCTAAGACTTGTCCCGGCACTAACTTTTTCGGAGGAAATACAAAGGCAGATGCTATAAAGTATTTCTATCCAGTGGTTGAAAAAGAATTAGCAGCAATGAAGGGTGTTTCCTACAAACCTACATCAGCACCTGCACCGAAACCTGCTCCAACTTCTAGTAAAGTAAATTCTTCTGTTACTCATATAGAAGTTATCACTGCTAGTTTGTGGACTTACAATTCTCCAGATTGGGACGACAAAGCAATAGTTGTCAATGATGGGGAAGTTTTTACTGTCACTGAAAAAATAAAAGTAGGTGGAGGTTACATGTATAAATTGAAGAGTGGTTTATATATTACTGCTAATGAAAAGTATGTAAAGCCAACCACTCTTAAAAAACAATCAGTAGAAAAGAAAAAGGAATTAGTTGAAGTCACAGTTAATTCTCTTTGGACTTATGCTTCTAAGGATTGGGACGATAAAGAACTTATTGTTCATAAAGGTGAAGTGTTTACTATTGTAGGTACATATAAGGTTGGTGGAGGAACAATGTATAAACTGAAATCAGGTCTATACATTACAGCCAACACTAAATATGTAAGAAAATTAAAGTAGATTCCCTACAAGATGACGATGGTTATATACTGCATTAGAATATGCAGCATAGTCCATTAGTCCGGGTGTCTATTTCATAACCCGTTGATAACTTACTTATCAACATTTATAAATGATTAATAACTTTTATAATCTTTATAATCAATAATTCCATTTTATAAGCCCTTTACAAGTGATTTGTAAGGGGCTTTATATATGGCTTATCAACATTTATAAATCATTATAACCATTATTAATGAAAGGAGTTGAATGCTAATGTTTACTGAAAGTGAAGTATATATTGCTGTTGGAGTAGTAATATCCCTAATTGTTCTCTTACTAAGTCCAACTGTAAGAGTTTATTTGAATAAATTCTATAACTTTTTGGTTGCTAAACTAGGAAAACAAACTGCAGATGCACTAAAATCTGTATTTCTTGCTGCTTTAAAGTTCCTTCCAGTAGTACTGGATAGACTAATTAAGTCTAAGAAACTAGGAAAAGTGGATAAAAAGGACGTTGAGGATATTAAGAAAGGCTATAAAAAAGGAAAAGATATTCTAAAATAAGCGAATAAATCTTCGATAGACAGTAGAAATATTTACTAACGACAGCCCAACTGGTTAGCATATAATACCGATTTTGGACAATCTATGAGACCGAATTTAATCCTGAAAAAAATCCATACAATAGCATGAGTGATAAGGAATGCTATTGTAAAAAATGATAAACGGAGCAGAATAACCGAATTAAACGACATTTAATGTTATTGCCCGAATTCCACTTTGAAAAAAATTATTTGAGGTATATGTAGAAATCGTATTTTCCTTTCAAATTTTCGATAAAAAACTTCATATTTTATGCAGAAAAAAGCAGGATTTACCCTTCTAGTCAACAAGTATTCAAGTGTAATAACTAAAAATAACTTATGAAAGGGTGATACACAAAAGGCAATTAAGACAAACACTCAACAGATTAGAAAAACATGCATTATCTATTTAAAACTAAAAAATTATTTGGAGGCTGATATTTATGACAGTATTGAAAGAAGTAGGACAGTTTATTTGGAGTAACCCAGAGGAAATCATTATGGCACTAGTAGCAATGACAATTATCTTTAATATCTTTTTCTTAATGAATTGGGTATTTAAGAAATTCATTGAACCTAAGTTAGACAGAAAAGCAGTAAGCATTGTAAAGCCATTATATAACTTCGCTGCAATTGCTACTTTGACAATTGGTATTCTTTCTATGTTTCAGTAAAGTAAGAGATTTATTCTCTTACTTTTTTTTATTTGTCTATAAATCATTTATCCTTCCATTTCGTAGATAAAAAAAAGGTAGGGAACTGAATCCCCACCTAATTGCTTACTACTTCAAACATATCCATTTGTTCATATATAACACTTGTATTATTTTGTTTCTTTTTATACTCTACAATCTTCCCTTTATTACTAATATAGTTATTTATAGCATTAGCCACGAACTCTGCTAATTTTACAGGAACTGCATTTCCTATCATTTGTTCGAGGTTCGTTTTGCTACCCTCAAATATAAAGTCTTTAGGGAAAGTTTGAAAGTAACTTCTTTCAATTGTAGTTAATGCACGGACTTCTTCTGGTTTAGCAGTGTCATTATGGTGTCCTTTATAACCACCCGGAACAGGTCTATTTACTCCTCGAATAGTTGGTGAAGGTTCATCTATACTAAATATTCCTCTACGGTTATAATTTCGAGGATGACGGTAGTAATGTTCTAATCCAAGACTATCCCCAAAGTATTCACGTGGTGTCATAGGTTTCTTACTTATTTTTTCCTCAATAAAAGGAATAAAGGCATCGTCTTTTCCACCTAATTCTCCAAATAAGAAGAATCTCTTTCGTTTTTGAGGTACTCCACATAGGGAGGCATCTAGTATTTTTGCTGACAAACCATAGCCAGCCTCTTTAAATATTTCTACTGCTCTCAGGTAAACGCTATATTTCTTGATTTGGTCAACGTTTTCCATAAGGAAATACTTTGGTTTTACATTTGCAATGATATTGGCATAGTCTGTTGTAAGGTTAGCATTTGCCTCTTCTTTACGTTTCCCTGCTGAAGAATAATCCTGACATGGAGGACCACCAATAATTATATCGGGGTTTAATTTTGAAAAATCATTATAATCCTTCACATCAGATAAATCATACTTACAGATAGGGTGTTGGAAATTCTTCCTATAAATATCGATTGCTTCGTCCCAATTTTCAAAGGCAGAAACTATTTCAAAACCAGCATTTTGAAAACCAAGTGACATTCCACCACAACCAGAAAATAAATCAATCACGCGCATTTTATTCACTCCTACTATTAATCAAAAATATCATTAGAAAAGTATATAGCCGCATCAAATCTTCTTTCAGGGCTTAACAGTAACTGACCATTTCCTAATATGATATTTTTCAATTCTTCTCTTTCAATTCTTGGTGTTAAAAGTTCTTCGCTTCTCATATACGGATTAGTTTTATTACCGTTAGAGGCGAATGCTTTATCTGTTTGATGATTAAAAGGCATAGTATAAATATCGTTACTATTTATTCTATCACGAATCGTAAATTGATGTAGTAAATAAAGTAACCAAATTAAGGCACGCGAGTATCGATCTACTTTTGAACGTCCTAACCCTATTGAATCAATAAAAAGTCTTGTCATTGCAAAATCAGACCAGACAAATAAATCAAGGCAGTTATCTGCTAATGCTGAAGATTTCCCGTTAGTTTTCCAAATAGGGTTCATTATCAACGGACTTTGTTTATCTAAATTCTGATTCAATATATTATTCAATGTATCTATTAAAGTAGGCATTAATTGAAGGAGTTCCTGCTCGTCTTTCCAGTCAGAAATATTATCAACTGCTGGTGCAAGTAAGGCCTCTAAATCTTCTTTATTATTTCTGTATATTTCTATAATGTTTATTGCAAGGTGGACAATTGTTACCGTTCTAATAACAATCTCACTTCCAAAATACTCTTCATTTTTATGGTGAGTAGCACTATCTGGAAGTGTAGTTAGTTTAACCTCATGATGTGAATAGCAATGATTTTGATTTAATGACTTTATAACTAAATCGCTTCTTAAGAAAGTATTATCTAGATTGTTGTGAGGAGTATAAATACCTTCAAATTCGTAATAAACATCCTCTAAATCTATACCCTCTGGCACTTTGAACAAATCACGAACAGTTATGTAGTCTTTACAAACATTAAAGTTCCCTTGATTATTTTCCAACTTTAAATAAACAGGATTGATTTCCTTGCTATTCATATAGCAGGCCAAAGAAGCAGGGAAACTACTATTAAATTGGTTCTTTCCCCAATTATCTTTACTTGTAAAATCTCTGTTTGAGTGCTTTAAGCCGAACAGAGCAGGTTGAATCTCTTCATTTTCCATAGTAACCTCCTTCCCCCGATATAAATATACGTTACATCAAATAGGAAAAAGGTTCCTACTTTTTTTTATTATAGCACTTGAAGATGATTAGATGCACGTTATTATAAATATAATAAGAATACGGAGGGATATTATGAAGTATTTAGGCAGKTAGTTTTGATTTTGGAGAATACCCATATGTCACGGATATGATGCATGACCATGCAAGGTGGTTCTTTAAGAAAGTTGATTGTTACCTGTTGGCTGATTTTGATTTAATTGATGTCTTTTTTAAATTTATAGATCGTACTACTTATAGTAGAGTAATAGTTTATGACTTAAAAGAACTAGGTGGTTGGGAAAACTTTAAATACTTTTCTAAACTGTGCCGTTCTTATAATCTTGAGTTTTCCATACTAAAGCAGGATATTCATTCAGATGTTGCTGTTGAACCTGACTATTTGCTAAATGTCATTTAATACCTTTACAATGATATTCAACTATAGTAAAATATTAATACGAACAAACATGCTATATATACTTTTACACTTAATATACTTTTTATATACGAAGAGTAATCTCTTCCTTTTACATTTTAAAGAAAAAATACATTAACTGAATAGGAACAAGTCTACACTTTTCTAGAGAGTGTAATGTTTCCTGTTGTTATGTATTTTTAAACTTTAATGTAGATGGAGGAGATTTTTTTATGAAAACATTTATGAGAACAGAACATTCAGTTGTACTTAAGGAAAAGATCACTGGAAAGAAAAAGTTTAGAATTGAGTTATTTCACAATAAAGGTGAAAACAAGGATGAAATGATTCATACATTAAAACTGTTTTGCTATATGGCTTATCTGCACAATGCAAGAACATTAGAGGATATGAAAGCAGCCGTAATAGATTATGGGTGTCCATACCTTATTGAAATACAAGAAGTAATTTAAATTAAGAATTTCTAATCATACTGATATGGTCTTTTATCTTTTATGATATCCTAATTTCAACAAACAAAAATAAAGGCCTAGATGTATAGTAAGACACTAATCACAATACTAATTCACAATACAATTCAGTAATACATACGGCCTCCAAAATGGAGGTAATACGTATGCAGCAATTATCAGCAATATTACAGGAAAATCCCACCCTGAAAGGACATATATTGTCTAACAGGGGAGGGGTTGTAATGTCAGTGCAGAGTCAAACTCAACCTCAAGAGGAAACAAAGACAGAAGAACAACCAGAACTGATAAAAGAAATAGAAGGTAAGTGTGGAACAATCGCAGTAATGAAACCTTCCCGTCCGATCAAGAAAACAGATGCAGACTTACACACACTTATTGCAAGAGTACTATTAATGAAGGAAAAGAGATTGGCAGAGGCTACTGGATAATTAAATCCAGTGGTCTTTTTTTATGGTTTTTGTATAATTACTATTGACAAACAGAAAAAATAGCCTGTATTTACTTTTTAGTATATATCATGTCACAACGAATGAACTGATCGTAGCTCATACAAATGAAACGGAGTATCGTTCATTTATTTCTAATAAAAAGAATGAAGCSCYTCATTCACGGATCATCGTTATGCCTGTACCATATAACTTGAGTGTCACGCAGGAAGAACGGATCTATGAGAAAATGATTCACGAAAGTGATGTAGCTGATGTTCACATTGCTCCACATACTCTTCGAGTGGCTGCCATGTTTACCATCCTAACTCGTTTAAAAGAACCAAAGCGCGGGGATATCGACTTTGTAAAGAAAATGCGCTTATATGACGGGGAAAACGTAGAAGGCTTTAATGCGGCAGATTTAGAAGAACTGAAAAAAGAATACCAGGATGAAGGAATGAGCGGAATTGATCCTCGTTATGTGATCAATCGAATCTCTTCAACCATCATCCGAAAAGATATGACCAGTATCAATGCACTGGATGTTCTTCGCTCACTAAAAGAAGGACTAGACCAGCATCCATCAATTACAAATGAACTACGTGAACGCTACCTAAACTTTATCTCTGTTGCTCGAAAAGAGTATGATGATATGGCGAAGAAGGAAGTTCAAAAAGCATTTGTATACTCGTATGAAGAATCTGCGAAAACACTTATGGATAATTACTTAGATAATGTTGAAGCCTACTGCAATAAGGCAAAGCTTCGTGATCCACTAACTGGAGAAGAGATTAATCCAGATGAGAAGCTGATGCGTTCAATAGAAGAACAAATTGGTATATCGGAAAATGCGAAAAAAGCCTTCCGAGAAGAAATCCTTATTCGCATCTCAGCGTACGCGCGTAAAGGAAAGAGATTTGATTACAATTCCCATGACCGTCTACGTGAAGCTATTCAGAAGAAACTGTTCGCTGATCTTAAGGATGTAGTGAAAATAACGACCTCAACGAAAACTCCAGATGAGCAGCAGCTGAAGAAAGTCAATGAAGTGGTCGCTCGTCTAATCGAAGAGCATGGATATAACTCAACGTCAGCGAATGAACTGTTAAGATATGTAGGAAGCTTATTAAATAGATAATAGAAGAAAATTAGTGATCGGAACCACTGTCCTGTACGTAATGTTACATTGGATAAGGGTTCCGATATTTTTTTCATTTAAACCATCTCATAAATAACCAACAATATTAATATTTATAAGATAATCCCTACAAGAAAGCTTGTCTATTTTTACTAGGCAAACGCACAATTATCTGAATTATTTGTAAATAATTCAGATTTTCTGCATAGTATAGAGTAATCCATCAACAAAGAAGCCGACCATCATTTTGACACTCGAAATAGTTTATGCGAGCTTCGTAGAAAACGTGAATGGAAACGGAAAAAAATTCCTAAGGAGGGGAAAAAGATGAGTAATACGGAAAACCATCAGTTTGTGATTTCTCAGGAAGACTGGTCCCTCCATCGCAAAGGTCATGATGATCAACAACGCCATCAAGAAAAAGTGCAAGATGCCATTAAAAATAATTTGCCAGACTTGATTACGGAAGAGAGTATTGTGATGTCAAAGGGACGTGACATGGTGAAGATACCGATTCGGTCACTGGATGAATATAAAATACGTTATAACTATGATAAAAATAAGCATGTTGGTCAAGGAGACGGTGAATCCCAAGTAGGCGATGTCGTAGCAAGAGACGGAAATCCACAGAAGGGACCTGGTCAAGGAGAAGGCGCGGGAGATCAGGCAGGGGAAGATTATTACGAAGCAGAAGTTTCCTTAATGGAGCTAGAAGAAGCCTTATTTAAAGAGCTTTCATTACCGAATTTAAAGAAAAAAGAACAAGATAATATTGTCGTTGAAAACATTGAATTTAACGATATTAGAAAAACAGGACTTATGGGCAATATCCACAAAAAACAAACCATGAAAGCCGCCTTCAAACGAAATGCACTGTCAGGAAATCCAGGGTTTCATCCTATAACCCGAGACGATTTGAAATTCAGAACATGGAATGAAATTGTGAAGCCAGAATCAAAAGCTGTAGTGCTCGCTATGATGGATACGTCAGGCTCAATGGGAGTATGGGAGAAATATATGGCGCGAAGCTTCTTCTTCTGGATGAATCGATTCTTAAAAACGAAATACGAAAAGGTGGATATAGAATTTATTGCTCATCACACAGAAGCGAAAGTGGTATCAGAAGAAGACTTCTTTTCTAAAGGAGAAAGTGGAGGGACGATCTGTTCATCCGCCTATAAAAAAGCATTAGAGCTAATTAACGACAAATACTCTCCAGAACGCTATAACATTTATCCCTTCCACTTCTCAGATGGAGATAACCTTACATCCGACAATGCTCGCTGTGTGAAGCTTGTTGAGGAACTAATAAAAGTATCGAGCATGTTTGGGTATGGGGAAGTGAACCAATACAACCGCCATTCGACACTCATGACCGCGTATAAAAATATTGACGACGAATTATTCCGCTACTTTATTCTAAAGAAAAAAGCCGATGTGTTCCATGCGCTGAAGAGTTTCTTCAGGGAAGAGGAAGAGAAGAAGATGTATGCATAAGAGAAACCAGCCGAGGGGCTGGTTTTTTATTTTTTAGCTGGTTCGTACGAAGGGGATGTTGGAGATTTTTAGGATATATTAAGATTTATTGTTTATTAGGAAGAAATCATATTACATAATAGAGTAGAAGGGTGAAAGTAACAGTTCTTCTAATCATCAACTGGACAGAGATAAAGTTATCTTTGAGAACAATTAATTATTACACTTGGTAACTGAATTATTGTAGTTGATTATCTGACGATGGACACAAAAGTAGATACACTTTAGTGTCAGTTTTTTTGACACAAAGATATATACAATCTTGTAAATAGACACAAAACTAGCAACAAAATTGATAAAAACATTAATGTTCTCTAAATTTAACTAATGGACCAAGTTTTTGGAAAAAAGATGATTTAATTGTATAACGATTCATAAATTATAGGTGGGATTTCTATTTTTCTTCCTTTTTTCTTTGCTTTCAAATTCTAATTAATAATGGAGGATATGAATGTTTCTACTTTTAAGACTCAGTTTTAAGGGGGCAATTGTTTATTAAACGATCGGGCACTTTAATGAATGATGGGCTAGACAAATATAAAGATTATGCTTCACAAGCCATTTGTGAGTTTTCAGTTCAGTCTATTTTAAAAATATGGAGGGGTAAAGCATGGGAGAGACAAAGCGAATCATTGGCTTTGATGTTGCAAGAGCGTTCGCGATATTTGGAATGGTCATAGTGAATTACAAAATCGCCATGAATGCAGAAGGAAATGGTCCGTATTGATTAGAATCCTTTATGAGAGACTTTGAAGGGCGGGCTGCCGCTATTTTCGTTATAGTAGCAGGTGTAGGAGTTTCACTAATGACGAAAGGTTCAAGAGAAACGAATGATATGCAAATCGTAAGAGAGGACAGGAAATCGCTCTGGAAAGGATCAGTGTTTCTGTTAGTTCTTGGGTTTTTACTCATTCTTTTAGGTTGGACAGCGGATATTCTTCACTATTATGCATTCTATTTATTTTTAGGAAGTTTCTTTATCACCTCCTCTACACGTGTTTTAATCATCTCTGCAATCTTTCTCCTCGTTCTCTCACAAACTTCTTTACTAGTACTCGATTACACAAAAGGATGGGATAGTAGTTTTACTGAATATGAAACCTTCTGGACATTTGCAGGCTTCGTGAGAAACTTGTTATTTAACGGGTATCACCCTATTTTCCCGTGGTTTTTCTTTATATTAATGGGAATGATCTTGGGTAGATTAGATTTTACTTCCATAAAAGTAAGGCGATACCTACTAATAGGTTCAAGTGTTGGGGCAATTGTATTTGAGCTTTTATCCTCCATTTTCATATTACTTACCCAGGATGAAGTAGGGCTAGAGATTGCTGAATTCCTATTCTTAACGAAGCCGATGCCACCAAATTTCTTCTATATGATTTCAAGTTCTTGTACAGGGGTTTTTATTATTACGCTCTGTATTATAATTTCAGAAAAATTTAAAGAGACGAAAGCTGTTCAATCATTCATCTATACTGGCCAGCTTGCGTTAACTATTTATGTTTCTCACTTCCTTTTATTGTTTATTTTTGATGGTTTTGGGCTATTGGATCATGCTTCTTTGGTTTTTGTAGTAACATCCTCGTGTTGGTTCTTTATTGGGGCAATCGTGTTTTCTAGACTATGGAGAAAAAGATATAAACGAGGTCCAATTGAGTTGTTAATGCGAAGAGTGAGTGGATAATTACTCTTCATCAATGGCTAATAGTAATTGATACAGTTGAAAAGTAAAAGCTAATAGGAAAACTCTGCGTTTGTCTTTTTATTTTTCGTGAATGAAAATGGCTACTATACGAAAAAATTGAAATAATGGTAAATAAGATCTTCTGAACAGGAGGGTGCCTATGAAACTTACATTTAAAAGGATTCAGATGAATGAATTAGAACAATGCAGGGGCTTATGTAATGAGTTAATGAACYTTCMAAAATYTAAAGSGTATWTTACGSCGGAACGATTTGATACGATGAATTTTGACACAAGAATGATCCCTTCTGTGGCGAATGCAACTCACAATTTTGTAGTCATAGTCAAAGACGGAAGTGAGCCTGTAGGATATGTATATGCCAATATTTCACCAAAGAAAGTGTATTCTAGTAGCTTTGCGACGTTTTTTGATTTAACGTCCGTTGAAGGAAGTGAGGTAGGGTGTTTATCTCAATTTTACATAAAAGAAGAATATCGTATGTTTGGGATTGGATCTATGCTGTATTCGATGTGCATTCAGTGGTTAAGTGAGTTTGAGGTGCAGGACTATTTTGTTTTTGTTTCAAACGGAAACGAAGAGGCTTTAGAGTTTTATAAACATAAAGGGTTCTATGAAAGTCATGACATTTTAAATAGGTTTATTACCGTTCTGAGAACAGACAAACAAGGGATACAACAAATGGTACAGTCATTAAAAGGTATGAAAGGCTGGAAAGAGGTTGATTAAGGGCGTTAATCATTTCTGTTTTTCTGTATCTGATCTAGATCTCTCTATTACATTTTATGAAAGAGTATTGGAAGCAAGGTTGTTGGTAAAGGGGAGAAGTACTGCATACTTTGATTTAAACGGCATCTGGCTTGCATTGAATGTTGAAAAGGATATTCCTCGAAATGAAATAAACGAATCATATACTCATATTGCTTTTACAGTAGAAGAGAATGATTTGAACATCCTGCATAAAAGGTTAATAGACTGGAATGTTTCAATACTACAAGGAAGAGATCGAGACGAGAAAGATAGGAATTCGATTTATTTTGCAGATCCAGATGGGCACAAGTTTGAGTTTCATAGTGGGACGTTAGAGGAGAGAGTAGAATTTTATAAAAATAGAAAAAAACATATGGAGTTTTATTAATACCAGGTGATGATTAGGAGGAAAGAATGAAGGTTTACTCGTTTAAGAAAGAGAATGGAAAGAAAATCAGAAAATTTGATTCGAATTTTGTTATGTCTAAAATAGCACATACCAAAACAGCTACTCATATAGGATGTATGCATTTAGACGAAAAGGGAATCATTGGCTATCACAAGGCGGTCATCCCACAAATCCTTCATGTTGTAAGTGGGGAGGGGGAAGTTCGTGGTGAAATAGACGAGTATGTGAAAGTTGAGGAAGGAGATGCGATTTACTGGGAGAAGGGTGAATGTCATGAAACCAGAACAGAGAAAGGCTTAACAGCCATCGTGATGGAGAATGAGGACTTGGAAAGCGGGGTAATTGTTAGGTGAAAATAGAGAAGTGAAAAATATTTTGGTATAACATTTACAGAAATGAGTCTATTTTAAAAGGAATCTTGTTCATAACCTATAAGATTATTTCAAAATTCTATAACTTTTGACTTTTATTGACGACTAACATAGTATAGAAGTAGATTGTAAAACACCCTCTTTTCCTATCGAAGAGGTTGTTTTCACCCGAGCAATACAAACGGTTGCATGATACAAAGTGTTTGAATAGGCATTAAGAAGAGACGGAAGAAAACCGACAACCTTTGGTATGGATTGTTCCATTCTTCAAGATTGTCGGTATTTTTATGAGGATTTTTGTGAAACCTTGTATACGAAGTGCACTCTATCTATGGATGTAGGAACGATGTTAACGGCAACTACTCTATTTAATGTATTCATGAGTTGGGAGGAAGCTTATCATGACAGAACGAACAAAGATAACGATTGCCAAAGGGGACGGGATCGGACCTGAAATTATGGACGCAACCCTTAAAATACTAGAGCATGCAGGGGCACGTCTTGATCCTGAATTTATTGAAGTAGGAAAGAAAGTGTACTTAGCTGGAAATTCTGCCGGAATCCCTGATGAGGCATGGGAATCTTTACGTAGAACAAAGCTATTATTCAAAGGACCGATTACAACTCCACAAGGTGGAGGATATAAAAGCTTAAATGTCACGATTCGTAAAACACTTGGTTTGTATGCAAACGTTCGCCCAAACATTTCATATGCTCCGTTTATAGAAACTAAACATCCTGACATGGATCTTGTTATTATTCGTGAGAATGAGGAAGATCTTTATGCTGGAATTGAACATCAGCAAACTCCTGAAGTGGTTCAATGTCTGAAATTAATTACACGCCCAGGATCTGAGAAGATTATTCGTTATGCATTTGAATATGCGGTGAAGAATAACCGCAAAAAGGTTACGTGTATGACAAAGGATAATATCATGAAGTTGACTGATGGACTTTTCCATAAAGTATTTAATGAAGTGGCTAAGGAATATCCTACCATCGAAGCAGACCACAGTATTATTGATATTGGGATTGCGAGGATTGCAGATAGCCCACAAAACTTCGATGTCATCGTCATGCCGAATTTATATGGTGATATTGCATCGGATGTGGCTGCTCAAATCACAGGTAGCGTAGGACTAGCTGGGTCAGCGAACATTGGAGATCAAGTTGCAATGTTTGAAGCTATTCATGGTAGTGCACCGGATATTGCAGGAAAAGGCATTGCGAACCCATCTGGATTAATTCATGCTTCTGTTATGATGCTTGTTCATATTGGACAACCTGATGTCGCGACAACCATCCATAATGCTTGGTTAAAAACGCTGGAGGATGGCGTTCTAACGAAAGAGCTGACGAAGGATGGGAGTGGTGTTGGTACATCGGAGTTTACAGAAGCGGTGATTGCTCGTTTAGGACAGAAGCCTTCTGTCTATCAACCGGTACACTATCAAGAAATCCCACCAAGTGAGGAAGATACGTTTAAACTGGACCCAGTGGTGAAAAATCGTCCAGCACCAAAGGTTGAACGTAAGTTAGATGGAGTTGATGTTTTCCTTTATAGTGATACGCACACGCCAGATGAACTTGGACAAACCCTTGAACAATTAGCTGGTGATGAGTTCGAACTAGCGATTATTACGAATCGTGGAGTGAAAGTTTATCCTAACGGATTCCCTGAAACGTTTAGCACAGATCACTGGAGATGTCGTTTTCAGATGAAAAATGCTGGGGGAACCGTTACAAATGGTGATATTATAGGGTTGCTAAGCCGTATTGAAGATGCTGGCTTAGATTTTATCAAAACAGAGAACCTTTATCGTTTTGATGGGGAAAGAGGCTATTCGTTAGGACAGGGGCAGTAAGTCTTTAATTAATGTATATATGCTAATAAGCTGTTCCATTTAATCTGGGGCAGCTTTTCTTGGTGTATATGGACTTGAGTTCAAGAAAAGAATGCGTGTAATCGGACGGTACGTTATAAAAATGGAAGGGGAAGGAAAGATGACGTTTACAATCCAAACCATGGCCCAAGAACAAGCAGAGGAAATCGCCTACAATTGGCATTATGAACAGGAATATGATTTTTATGATATGGAGGCAGATAACGAGGATTTAGAGGAGTTTCTAAATCCTGTCACTCGCGGGAACAATATGTTCTCTGTATCAGAAGATAACGTTTTGGTGGGATTTTTAAGTGTTAGTGAAGAAACCCTCTCTACTTTTGAGATTGGCCTAGGCATGAGACCAGATTTAACTGGGCAGGGAATGGGGCAGAACTTTTTAGTAGGATGTATAGAATTTGTTCAGAAGAAATTTTCACCAAGAATCCTAACATTATCTGTTGCCACGTTCAATCAACGAGCCATCAAAGTATATAAAAGGTGGGATTCAAAGAGATTGAGGTCTTTATGCAAGAAACGAATGGGAGTCAATTTGAATTTGTAAAAATGGCATATGAATTGAAAAAGAAATAGTTTTATTGTTTACTAGCAGGAGAATTGTATTTATAGGTTATAGGTTTTTTAATCAGGGAAACGATAATTAGGAAAGAAGAAAAGGAGGAAGCAGAATGAAGTTAACTGGAAAGAAAGTTCTTCAAATTGTAAGCGATGATTTTGAGGATTTAGAATTATGGTATCCCGTGCTGCGTCTACGTGAAGAAGGGGCGATTGTAGATCTTGCGGGTGAGGAAGCTGATAAAACTTATGTAGGAAAATACGGGGTACCTGTTGTATCCGATCTTGCTTTTAAGGATGTTTCCATTGAAGAGTATGATGCCTTACTTGTTCCAGGTGGTTGGTCGCCAGATAAGTTAAGACGATACGACGAAGTGTTACATATGGTGAAAACTATGGATGAAAAGCAAAAACCAATCGGTCAGATTTGCCATGCAGGCTGGGTGTTAATTTCTGCTGATATTTTACGAGGTAGAAAAGTAACGAGTACGCCAGGAATTAAGCATGATATGATGAACGCTGGTGCTACTTGGGTAGATGAAGCGGTTGTCGTAGATGGACATATTATTTCAAGTCGCCGCCCACCAGATTTACCGGATTATATGAGAGTGTTTATTGAAGAAATGGGTAAAATGTAAGAATGTAAAATGAGTTTTGGTCATTCCAACAGGTTGGAGTGGCTTTTTTTATGGGGAAGAGGGAATTTTCACCTTTTAATTATTTTTGGGTAAATGGACAAGCGTTATGGGCAATTACGGGTGGCTTATGGGCAAAATTTTAAAAATACGGGCAAATTATAGGATGTTACGGGCATTTAAAAGGAAATACTGGCAAATCCCTACAATTCTTCAAAATTCTCCAATTCCCTCAGCTGACAACTCAAACTTCCCATTTTACATACCATAGCGGGGTATGGTAACCTATGATTAGAGGTGATGAAATGACGGCAGACTTATCAAATCCAAATGAACATTCACTAATTAAGCAAGAAGAAATAGATGTAATGAGTCCACATTGTGAGGACGAAAGAAGAAGTCATCATTCTGATCAAGTGAAGAAAAATTTAGTTACCCGATTAAATCGGATTGAAGGTCAGATTAGAGGAATTAAAGGCTTGATTGAACGAGATACGTACTGCGATGATGTGATCACACAGATTTCTGCTACGCAGTCTGCTTTGAATAGTGTGGCAAAGCTCTTGCTTGAGGGGCATATGAAGACATGCATTGCGGAACGCATTCAAGAGGGCGATAGTGAAGCCATTGATGAAGTACTTGTAACGATACAAAAATTAATGAAAAAATAAGGAGTTGTTACACATGACAAAAGATATCCTAACGGTGGAAGGCATGAGCTGCGGACATTGTGTGAAAGCAGTAGAAGATAGTGTTGGAAAGCTTTCAGGAGTGAAAGAGGTAAAGGTTCACTTGAAGAGAAGAAAGTAGAAGTAGAATATGATGCAGGTCAAGTTCGTTTAGAAACCATTAAAGAAACAATTGATGATCAAGGGTATGATGTTCAATAATTCACTGTGCTACTAAGCGCAGTTTTCTTTTACAAAGTACTATACCCCATATAGGTATGGAGGCGAAAACAATGGCGAATACTAGTCAGGAAACAACGGTTGATGTAACGGGGATGACATGTGCTGCTTGTGCTACTCGTATTGAAAAAGGGTTAAATAAGCTTTCAGGCGTAGAGAAGGCGACTGTGAATCTTGCGTTAGATCGAGCTTCTATAAGATACAACCCTGAAGAGCTGAGCCCACGAGAGATCTATCAAAAGATACAAGACCTTGGGTATGATGTGAAACTAGAACAGACGGACTATACCATTACGGGGATGACGTGTGCCGCTTGCTCTGCTCGTATCGAAAAAGTATTAAACAAACAGCCTGGTATCGAACAAGCGACGGTGAACTTAGCCCTTGAAACGGCAACGGTACATTATCATTCAGGAATGATATCTTCACAGGATATTATGAAAAAAGTGGATGATTTAGGATATAAAGCGACTGAGAAAAACGAGGAACTACAGCGATCAAATGATCATAGAGAAGAGGCGATTAAGAAGCAGCAACAAAAGTTCATTATTTCACTACTTCTTTCACTTCCTCTACTATGGACGATGGTTGGGCATTTTGGATTCCTATCCTTTTTGCCTCTGCTTGAAATATTGATAAATCCTTGGGTTCAAATGGCGCTTGCGACACCAGTACAGTTCTTTATTGGGAAGCAATTTTATGTGGGAGCGTATAAGGCGTTAAAGAATAAGAGTGCCAATATGGATGTGTTAGTGGCACTTGGTACGTCAGCTGCTTATTTTTATAGTGTGTATCTTGCGGTTGAATCGATTGGGCACGAAGGACATCCTATGGGATTGTATTTTGAAACAAGTGCCATTCTTATCACTCTAATATTGCTTGGTAAGCTATTTGAAGCTAGGGCTAAGGGGCGTTCATCCGAAGCAATAAAAAAACTAATGGGCTTACAGGCGAAACATGCGACAGTTGAGCGAAATGGGCAGGAAATGATCCTACCAATTGAAGAAGTGCTTGTAGGGGACATCCTTCATGTAAAGCCTGGAGAAAGAATACCAGTAGACGGGGAAGTGACAGAAGGTCAATCGGCTATGGATGAGTCCATGATCACTGGAGAAAGTATTCCCGTTGATAAGCATCCAGGTGACAATGTGATTGGTGCAACCATTAATAAAAACGGCTTTATTAAAATGAAAGCAACAAAAGTAGGAAAAGATACGGCCCTTGCCCAAATTATTAAAGTAGTAGAGGATGCACAAGGATCAAAGGCACCCATTCAGAGAATGGCAGACACGATATCTGGTGTGTTTGTTCCCATAGTTGTTGGGATTGCGGTCATAACGTTCTTGATTTGGTTCCTTTGGATTGATCCTGGGAATTTTGCTAGTAGCTTAGAAAAGCTCATTGCGGTTCTAGTGATTGCGTGTCCTTGTGCACTGGGTCTCGCCACACCGACGTCGATTATGGCAGGATCTGGTAGAGCGGCGGAGTATGGCATCCTGTTTAAAGGTGGGGAACACCTTGAAATACTCATAGGGTGACGACCGTTGTAGTAGATAAAACAGGAACGGTTACAACGGGAGCCGGTTTTAACAGATGTTAAAGTAGCAGGGGATTTTACTGAAGCCTCTCTATTACAACTTGTCGGCTCCGCGGAGAAGTCATCTGAACATCCTCTTGCAAAGGCAATGGTTCAAGGGGTGTTAGATAAAGAAATCACGATTCAGGAGAATAAGGAGTTTGAGTCCATCCCTGGATTTGGAGTCAGGGCGATCGTGAACGGTCAACAGGTTGCCGTGGGCACGGTTCGGTTTATGGAGCAACTTAATGTAGAGATCTCAACTATTTTACATGATAAAGAGGTATTGGAGTCTGAAGGGAAGACGGTAATGATCGTTGCAGTGGATTCAGTGTATGCTGGGTTGATAGCAGTCGCAGATACAATGAGAAGTACATCAAAAGATGCCATCCTCCGGTTAAAGGAGATGGGAATAGAGGTCATCATGATTACTGGAGATAATCAGCGGACAGCTGATTCCATTGCGAGAGAGGCCGGAATTGATGTTGCGATAGGTGACGTGTTACCAGAAGGGAAAGCAGCAGAAGTGAAAAAATTGCAACAGCAGGGTAAAGTGGTCGCAATGGTCGGAGACGGAATTAATGATGCGCCTGCCTTAGCTGTAGCTGACATCGGCATGGCGATTGGGACTGGAACGGATGTGGCAATGGAAGCAGCTGATATTACTCTTATTCGTGGGGAACTTGGTAGTATTGCCGACGCCCTTTGGATGAGTAAGAAAACGATAACGAATATTAAACAAAATTTGTTCTGGGCATTTGCCTACAATACTTTAGGAATTCCGTTAGCGGCTTTAGGCTTACTTGCCCCTTGGGTTGCAGGAGCAGCTATGGCGTTTAGTTCTGTTTCCGTTGTGCTGAATTCGTTAAGGCTACAACGAGTTAAACTGTAAACATCCGTTAAAAAGTGTATAATCTTATAGGGACTAGTCAAGAGAAGGAACTTCCTTCTCTTTTTTAATAAACTAATATAGGCGTTCATTTTCTGTCCCTTTATGTATGGGTAGACTAAATAGTAAAAAATTATTAACTCTTTATATAGAAAGGTGCTTGTTCACATGATGAGTTTTAATATAAAAGAAGAATTAAGTAACATACTTTCGAGACAAAAAGTAAAAAGAAAACGAACCATTATCACATTATACCTTTACAAAAACAGGCGGCAATGCAGATTACCTTGTGTTACCGACAACCTATGAAGAAGTACAAAACTTAGTGAAATATACAAATGAACAAAATATCCCTTTTACCATCCTAGGTAATGGATCTAATTTAATTGTAAGAGACGGTGGAATCCGTGGAGTTGTTCTCGTCCTCACTCAAATGGACAGCATCACACTTGAAGATAACAAAATTATTGCGCAGAGTGGTGCAACCATAATTGATACGTCTCGTTATGCTCTTGCTCACCATTTAACAGGCTTAGAATTTGCCTGCGGAATTCCAGGTACGGTTGGTGGAGCCGTCTATATGAATGCTGGTGCTTATGGGGGGGAAGTGAAGGATGTATTAGTATCTGCCCTTGTATTAACTCCAGATGGGGTGTTAAAAACCTTACGTAATGAAGAGCTTGAACTAGAGTATCGCAGCAGTATTATTCCTAAGGAAAACCTATTAGTGTTAGAAGCAACGTTTGAATTAAGGGAAGGCGAAGTGGATCAAATCCAAGCGAAGATGGATGAGCTTACGTATTTGCGCGAATCTAAGCAACCATTAGAATATCCGTCATGTGGTAGTGTATTTAAACGACCACCTGGATTGTTTGCTGGAAAATTAATTCAAGACAGTGGCCTTCAAGGAAAAACGATTGGTGGCGTTCAAGTGTCAACAAAGCATGCAGGATTTATGGTGAACGTGAATAACGGAACGGCAACAGATTACTTGAACTTAATTGAGTTTGTACAAAATACCGTTCATGAAAAGTTTGGGGTCATGCTTGAGACAGAAGTAAAAGTTATTGGTGAATATTTAGAGAGTGAAACCAAATAGGCTAACTTGAAAAACGCAGAAGAAACGATTCTTCTGCGTTTTTGTTATAAGGTTTAATTTGTAAAATCTCTTTCTGATATGGATGTAGGTACATCCCAAATATAATAGTTTCTAGAATACTGTCTCGTTTCTATGGTGATGAGTTCATCGTCCTTCTCAAATATAAAGCCAGATCCCATTTGATCTTTGAACTTCCATCCTTTGTTTTCCATATAATCTTTTAGAGCACTGTAAGGATCCTCGCTATCAAACCCAGTAATATATCTTCCTTTTTTTGTTGGTTTTTACTTATTTTTTCTATAGGGGCTATTATTCCATTCGTATGTGGCGATTGCATTTAAGTATGGTACAGGATTGCCTTCTTGTGTTAGAGCACTAGCGGACCTTTCAGTGAGGCAAAGAAATGCAATGAATACGGTAAAGACAATCACTTTAATTCATCTCATATCATACAGCTCCCAACAGTTCGTGACTAGTTATAGTAAGTTTACTGTTAAATTCTACTAATAGGTAGACAAAAACCAACTGTGGATTAAATATACCTCTGAAATATGTAGTGGTTTTAATTTTCAAACAATTTGTCAATCTATTGCCATAAACATATAAGTATATTATTATATGTTTAACAACAGATTACGAAGGGGGGACCTCCATGATAAATGAACAAACGTATGTGGATATGGAGAAGTCGGCTATGGTTCTAAAGCTTCTTGGAGATAAAACAAGGTTATCGATGGTTAAAATGCTTGATACAAACGATTGTTGTGTGTGTGAGTTTGTGGCTATTTTTAACGCAAGTCAGCCAGCGATTAGTCAACATATACGTAAATTAAAAGATGTAGGCATTGTGAAAGAAGAGAGAAAGGGTCAATGGGTTATGTTTTCACTCAATAAAGAAAGCAAATACTATCCAATGATCTCAAGCATCCTACTTCATGTTCCAGATCAAAGCGACAGAATTAAAGAATTAGAAGAGCAAGGTTTGCGAATATCTTGCGATTAATCGGAGGACGAGTATGGTTTCAACTATTCTAGCTTCACTTATCTTCATTTTGACTCTTACCCTAGTCATTTGGCAGCCGAAGGGATTATCGATTGGATGGTCAGCTTGCGGAGGAGCAGTATTAGCTATCCTTGTAGGGGTTGTAGATTTTCAAGATGTTCTAGACGTAACTTCAATCGTTTGGAATGCAACGTTAGCGTTTATCGCGATTATTATTATTTCTCTTATATTAGATGAAATTGGCTTTTTTGAATGGTCTGCTCTTCATATGGCACGTGCAGCAAAAGGTAACGGCATTCGCATGTTCGTATATGTGACCATTTTAGGTGCATTAGTCGCTGCCTTCTTTGCGAATGATGGAGCTGCACTGATTTTAACACCCATTGTTCTAGCGATGGTACGAAGCTTAAACTTTAACGAGAAATGGTCTTCCCGTTCATTATGGCGAGTGGATTTATTGCTGATACAACAAGCTTACCACTTGTAGTAAGTAACCTTGTGAATATTGTATCTGCGGACTTTTTTGAGATTGGATTCGTGGAATATGCTTCACGTATGATCATTCCTAACTTCTTTTCGTTAGCAGCGAGTGTTCTTGTTCTTTTCCTATTCTTCCGTAAAAGTATTCCTAGCAAATATGATATGTCTCAATTGAAAGAACCGAAAGAAGCGATACAAGATGAGAAGATGTTCAAACTTTCGTGGATCGTATTAGGAATCTTACTAGTTGGTTATTTTATTAGTGAATTCATTTCGGTTCCTGTATCCTTTATCGCAGGTTTAGTGGCGATTTTCTTTTTACTGATGGCGAGAAGAAGTTCTGCAGTTGATACGAAGACCGTCATTAAAGGGGCACCATGGGCTATCGTGTTTTTCTCAATAGGAATGTATGTTGTGGTTTATGGTCTAAGAAATGTGGGGTTAACAGATGTGCTTAGCGAAGTCATCCAAGCAACCGCAGATCAGGGGCTGTTTGCAGCAACGATTGGGATGGGATTCATTGCAGCCATCCTATCATCTGTTATGAATAATATGCCAACGGTTATGATTGATGCTCTTGCGATTGCTGATACTAATACCACAGGCATGATCAGAGAAGCGTTAATATACGCAAATGTCATTGGTTCTGACTTAGGACCAAAAATTACACCGATTGGTTCATTAGCAACATTACTATGGTTACACGTTCTTTCATTAAAAGGAGTTAAAATTTCCTGGGGAACGTATTTTAAAACTGGTTTAGTTTTAACCATTCCAACGTTATTCATTACACTTGTTGGATTGTATATTTGGTTATTGATCATACATTAATTCACACTACATTCTAAAGGAGAGATTTTATTATGAGTAAAAAAACAATTTATTTCTTATGTACTGGGAACTCTTGCCGCAGCCAAATGGCTGAAGGTTGGGCGAAGAAGCACTTAGGTGATGAGTGGGTAGTTAAAAGTGCAGGACTAGAAGCACATGGGTTAAATCCAAATGCAGTGAAAGCTATGGAAGAAGCTGGAGTAGATATCTCCAATCAAACGTCTGATGTGATTGACAATGAAATTTTAAATCACGCCGATTTAATCGTAACATTATGTGGACATGCGGCAGATAATTGCCCTGTAACACCACCGCACATTAAACGAGTACATTGGGGGTTCGATGACCCAGCGAAAGCGGAAGGAACGGAAGAAGAGAAGTGGGCGTTCTTCCAGCGCGTTCGCGATGAGATTGGCGAGCGTATTGAACGTTTTGCAAAAACTGGAGAATAAGTTATGTGAAAGAGCTAGGTTGTATCACCAAATGGTGGTATAATCTGGCTTTTTCTTTTATAGAGTGTGAGGAGAGGGGAAGAAGTATGCGATTGGATTGCGTGCACAATTCACTGGTAAGAAGAGAGAGGGCTTAGGGATCATTCCAGTGCCAAGCCTACATACTATAATAAAAAAGCTAGCTCACAATACTTTACCTTATCCCCCACCCGTAACTAGCAGGTACGATTGTTGTGCATGAGCGAAAAAAGAAAAAAAGTACCAAATCTCGGTTAGATAAAGAGTTAGAGCGAAGGTCTATTACTACGTCCTCACTTGACATTAGTGAATGGGAAGTGAAACAGTTTAAAGAAAAGGATTGGAACCTTCTGAGCGTCTATGCAAAAAGGTTTTTGTCGTTGCCACCTGCACAACGAACTTTACGAACGAATCAGTTGGCGAACATCTTTTTATCAAAAGTGGATCTAGAAGTAGGAAAATTAACTGAAGAACAAAAAGAAGAGGCTCTCCTTTCACTATATCTATGGTTAAAAGAGGAATGGGAGTATGATTTTTAGTCAGCCTAAGTGGGTTGGTCTTTTTTTATTTAGTTTTGGGAACTCTAACATTGTTGGACACATTGTAAAGTGGAGGGTCACTATGGCAAAATCACTGAGGATTTGGAAGATTTTTATTCTTAGTACAGTCTTCATTCTTTTCCTGGTGGGAACTCACCTGAAGATTAAAGCGAATAAGATGGATATTAAGGATGTAGAATATGTGAAATCTGAAAAAGAAAAAAATTGCGAGTTAGAGGTGGCCATTTATAATGACTTTGAGTTAGAGGGTTATGAAAATTCAACTCGTTATTACTACAATCGAATCGATTTAAATGGAGATGATAAGCTTGAAACATTTGTATATTTAACAGGGCCTTTTGTATGTGGTACAGGAGGGTGTAGTGGAGCTATATATGAAATGGACGATGGTGAATACAAAATGGTCACAAGGTTTTCTTTAGTTCGAACCCCAATCATCGTCATGAATTCGTTTACAAATGAATGGAGAGATATTGTCATGTATGTGTCCGGAGGGGGAGTTGAAGGGGAGTATCGCCTATTGCGATTTAGTGGGAGTGGTTATCCATCTAACCCTTCCATTGTAGAAGCCATTGAGGAGGATTCCATTTTTGGTACAGGAATTATAAGTGACACCATCAGTTCCACAAGCGGACTTGACATAACTTGTACTTCGAAAGAATGAGAGTTTTACTTTTATCCAAGGGGGGTATACATCTACTATACTTGTTTCTAATTTAAAGGATGTGTAACTATGGATAAACATGAAAATGTTGTAATAAAAAGAGAAGAAGAAAAAAATTCTAGTATGGTAGCCTCTACATTCATTAAATATGCAGCCTACCTCATTATTTTCTTTGGGATTATCTGGTTTTTAATTAACTATGTGTGGCCAGTATTCTCTTAATGTCCTCTATACTATCCCATTAAC
>NZ_ABFU01000058.1 GCF_000171615.1 Bacillus coahuilensis m4-4
GAGCGGCACGCTTCACCGGTCGCATCTCCATCCTCCCCGCTATTCCTGATAAGTGGCGCGCTTTCCAAAACGCGTCACGATCCTCCCATTTTATCCTAGATAAGTAAGTGGCGCACTCCCTTCCATGACCACATACCCACAACACTCCCAACCATATATGGTATGGTTTAAAAAGAAACCCATCCGCTAGAATAGGAGTCCATACAAGGGTCGTAAACAGAAATCAAACATACTGGAGGTCACCACCATGTTCATTATGGGGTTAGATTTATCAGGACCAAGCAATCATAAGGATACAAGCTTAGCTATTTGCACCAATGAAGAGGGCACACTTCAGGTAATGGAGCTTTTAGAGGGGGTAAGCGATGTTACGATTTTAGAAAGGGTCGAATGTTATAGTCGATTAGGTGAGGTAGCTATTGGGATCGATTCTCCATTATCCTATGAGGATGGAGGTGGTGACAGGCCAAGTGACCGAGCTCTTCGACAATTCATCGTCTCGATAGGGATGAAATCTGGCTCTATTATGCCTCCGACCATGAATCGCATGGTGTATTTAACGTTAAGAGGGATTCGATTAACACGTGAGATTGAGGCGAATTTTACCGGTGTAAAAATAGCGGAGGTTCACCCTGGAGCGATTTTAGGTGCGAGGATAGTTCACGACTCTCAGTGGCATGACCACATTTTAAACTATAAAAGTGAGCCTAGAAGGCTAGGAGAACTACTAGATTGGTTAGAGGATCAGGGACTTCAACATATTCCTAGGGGAAGAGTAACGACAAGCCATTGTTTCGATGCCCTCGTAGCGGCATTTGGGGCGTGGCACTGGGCGGACCCTTCCCTTGGACCTGCTTGGCTGTTCCCAAAAGAATTGCCTCTTCATCCCTATGATTTTTGTTGCTAACGGGAGATGGCTCAGACACCATCAAAGTACAAATGAAGATGTGATTTACAGCCGGGATTAAACGATGAATGGCAAGCGGGACAGGCAGAGTTACTCTGTAAATACTCTCCTATCGTCCATTCTGTTTGACAATGCCCACAAAGCACTACTTTCTCCTGTGCGTCCTGTATAGGATGGAATCGTACAGGCTCATGGTCGGTTAATACTTGGTGACATTCGTAGCATGGGTAATAGGTGTCACAGCACTTAAACTTTAGCGCAATAATATCCTGAACTGTATGATAGTGACGGCAGCGCGTTTCTTTGTCCATATTGATCCCTTTTTAGTTTTTATTTTTGACATGAGCCTTTCTACTCCTTTTCCTTTTATTGTAGCATGTCAGAAACCGAATTCTATTGGAATAACAAAAGAACACCCACAATAGGATGTTCTTCAACAGCAATTATTTAAATAATTTCAAATACTCCCCGTACCCTTCCTCTTCCAATTGCTCCTTTGGAACAAATCGAAGAGCGGCAGAATTGATACAATAACGAGCACCCCCATGCTCCATTGGCCCATCATCAAACACATGACCAAGATGACTATCGGCTTCTGAACTACGAACTTCAATACGTCTCATGCCATGTGACGTATCCAATTTTTCTTCTAAATCTTGTCGCTTCAGCGGTTTCGTAAAGCTCGGCCAACCGCAGCCCGCATCGTATTGATCCGTTGTACTAAAGAGCGGGACACCCGAGACGATATCGACGTAGATGCCGTCTTTTTTATTGTCCCAGTATTCATTTCGAAAGGGAGGCTCTGTCCCGTTTTCTTGCGTAACATACCGTTGCATTTCATTAAGTTTATCTACCTCAGAACGGTAATCCTTTTTCCAGTTCTCACGGATAAATCGTCCTCGCCCTGAGCCTTCACGGTACATTTTATAGTGGAAGCTATTCTTTTTATAGTAATCTTGATGCTTTTCTTCTGCGCGGTAAAACGGCTTTGCCGGCAGAATTTCTGTCACAATCGGCGCATTGAACTTCTTAGATGCTTCAAGTTCCGCCTTCGATTGTTCCGCTAACTCACGTTGTTTGTCATTATGGTAAAAGATTGCGGTACGGTACGAATCTCCACGGTCATTGAACTGTCCCCCTGCATCCGTTGGGTCAATTTGTTGCCAAAACAACTCAAGCAATTTCGTATAGGGAAACACGTCTGGATCGAACTGGATTTGAACCGCTTCGTAGTGGCCCGTTGTATCAGAGCAAACTTCTTCATACGTAGGATTTTCAGTATGACCACCCGTGTAACCTGAGACAATTCCATGGATGCCAGGTAGTTCATCAAACGGTGATACCATGCACCAGAAGCATCCTCCGGCAAAGGTAGCTAACTCCAATTGTTCGTTCTCGTTCATACAACATCCTCCTTATAGTGGAAATACTATGGTACTAAGCTCTTGTAATGATTGTACTTCATCTTTTACACCTAACGCTCGTAAATAGCTTGGAATATCAGCATACTGATGAAGAAGTAGATATCTTAATAATTGATGCTGTAATGCTACTCCAAGCTCCTTCTCATGGAATCCGTAGCTTAGTAAAAAGCGTTTGGTTAATCCTTCTTCTTGGTTTAAATTAAAGACAATAGGCCCAAGCAAATCATAAAGACGGTCTCCTAAAAAACAGTCTGCAAAATCTATTAACCCACTTAACTCTCTAAATCCATTCGAATCGGTCATCATCAAATTAAATGGCGTATATTCACCTGTTAATAGACGCCAATTTTCCTTAGAGTCTACCGTAAAATCTCCCAAAAATGCAGGGATTTGCTCAATTAAATGTGCTCTTAAGCCTGTGTTTCTGTGATACTCTTTTATATTCTCTAGACGGCGCAGGCAAAACGAGTCAAATTCACTCGGAACATGTTTAAAATCTTCACCTGGCTGTGCGTGAACCTTAGAAATAAGGTCTCCTAAATCCTCTGCCACTTGAGCTTTTTCATTCTGTGATAAATCGTCCCAGCAATCGAGAAGTAGCTCACCTCTTAGCTGACTCATCACAATATATAAGAGCTCTTCTTCAAGCTCTCCCGATCCTATAAGCGTTGGAATGGATACAGGAAGAGAGTCCTTATGAAGGTTTAACAGAACATCCACTTCTGAACGGTAAATTTCCCGTTCAAACAGGGAAAATAACTTCACAACAACTCTTCGATCAATGGAGTACACCATCATCGTCCCCGTACTAAATTTCTCTATAGAGGACCAAGTCAGGTGTTCTATTCGCAGCACCTCTTGAACCTTTTGTTCCCACCATCCCCTGTCTTGTTTCTTTTCTTCAAACTCCGTCCAATTTTTCATGATTTCATCTTACTCCCCTACTTTGTTAAGAGAGTTTTCTATACATACTCGTAAAAATCCTTCTTTCATTTACAACCGCTGACAATAAGGACAATAGTAAGCCCTTCTGGAAGCAGCCATCATTTTTTCAATTTCTCTCCCGCATTGAAAACAGGATTCTCCCTCCCTATTAAATACCCAGTGTCGGTACTTTGATCGCTTGACTCCTTGTTTCTTTAATCGTTCAACAAGCTCTAGGTTGTTCGTAATTCCTCCCATTTTATACGATTGGACCATCAGATGAATCGTGGACTCTGCCAAACTTTCTAACTGAGAGAGGGAGCAGTCCACGGGGCGAAGTGTGGGATGAATTCTCGCCATATAGAGGATTTCAGAGCGTAGGTAATTCCCAATCCCCGCTATAAAGGCCTGATCCAAAAGAAGCCCAGACCACATACGCCGGTAGAATCGCTTCTGATGGAAACGCTCCACTAGTTCCTCTGCTGTCACTCGCTCACTTAAAATATCAGGCCCCACCTTCTTGATAAAAGGATGGTTCTCTACCTCCTCATTTCTTAGTACGTCAATATCTGAAGCGCTATATAAAAGTGCTGATTTCTTCTCATTATGTATGGCCATCCGCAGGACCCGATTGGTTTTCGGATAGTTGTAGACATTTCTACTATACCAGCGACCGTACAGTTGATTATGAGAATAAATCGTATAGCCATTGTCTAACCTGATAAGCATGGCTTTTCCTTTTGTATCGACACGAATACACGTTGCCCCGCGAAAAAGTTCTTCGAATTCCTCGAGGTGAGGGAAAGCAAAATACATCTCTTCAATCGTTCTTCCTTTGATGGCTTTTTCCACCTGATCTGCTGCTCGTCTAATTTCAGGACCTTCCGGCATAAAACCTTCCCCTTTTTACCCGTATCTTCCCTTTCCTTTACTCCCTTAACCATTTATCCGAGCTCATGAAGAATAAGTGAAATCAATATCCCTACAGCTGTAAGCAACCCTACCAAAGGCCCTCCTTCTTCATGGGCTTCAGGAAGCATCGTAGAACTCACCATCGCTATAATCCCTCCACCTGCAAAGGCACTAAGTAGACTCTTCACCGTACTTGAAGCATAGTCATGTAAAAGGGCTCCCCCTAAGGAGCTAAAGGCTGAAAGAAAAAGTACAATGCTCCATAAGAATAAAATCTTCCTTTTACTGTATCCGTTTCTTGCAAGTCCAACAGAGCTTGACAGACCTTCTGGAAGATTACTAATAAAAATGGCTGTAACAAGGGCAAAGCTAATGGAACCACCGCTAATAAGGCTAAGCCCTATCATGGCAGACTCTGGGATGGCATCTAGTAACGTACCAAAGAAAATGGCGAGACCACTTTGATCTTCTTTTTCCTCTACCTCCTTAGATCGCTTACGCTTTCCTCCTCCTCGGCTAGAAATCCAAGTATCAAAAAGCGTAAACACCAAGGCTCCACTTAAAAAGCCAATGGAAGAAGTTACAATTCCATCTTCCCTAACCGCCCCGCCTAGTAGCTCGTAGGCCGTTGCCCCAATTAATGCGCCTGTCCCAAGTGCCATAATCATCGCAATCCACTTTTTAGGGAGATGAACATATAAACCAATCCACGAACCAATAAATGTAGCAGAACCTGAAATTGCTCCCCACATTAAGGCATTCCACATCGTGTTGCCCCTCCTGTATAGATGGTCAGACGTATCTTCTTTATCTTCTATCTACTTCTCCAAAATATACGAAAGGAACAAGGTCAGGAAAACATCTTCTTTACCAGTTCTGCAAACTCGTCAAACAAGGAACCTTGTACCCCTCTTTCTTTCATAGCCTGTACAAGGGATTCATAGTACCACTGTTGCTGATCCTTCCCCCTATTGAACCGGTCCCAAATTCTGTCTCCTACAACTAAATAATCTTGATACGACGAAGATAAATTATGTATTTTGTCAGCTAAAATAACGGGAATCGCCTTCTCATCTACATGTTTCATCTTTAGAATGGTTTCTTGTTTTCGCTCCTCCTACGAAGCTGACTTATCCGATTCAGAGCAAGCCCTGACTAAGTTGGCAATCTCTTCTCCAAATTCCTTCTCTACTATGCTATAGGTTACGTCTGTATCCTCTACCGTATCATGTAAAAATCCCGCCACAACTTGCTCGACCGTTGCCCCTTCTTTTTGGAGCATCATACTAACGGTAAATGGATGGGTGATATACGGGATATCCGTTCCTTTTCGGTACTGACCATCGTGGGCACAGGCTGTAAATTGAATGGCTTTGTCCACACTATTCATGTTGATTTTCCCCTCTCTAAGCAATGTATACTTTATAATAGGTTGAGTCGGTACGATAATGTACAGGAGGAGGTGCTCTATGAAAGAAATTATTTTATTTATTGCTGAGGTTGTAAATGAGCTTCATGACTTTTTTATTTATTTTACCAATAGTCTCGGTCTAGAGTTAAATGATAAGCAGCTGCATTTGTGGATTATGGGGATTATCGGGATCCTTTTCTTTTTTGGAGTACAAATTGTGTTTAAATGGTTGTCCAAGTGGAGTATTACGGCTATTTCGTTTATTTATACATTTACAGTTATGGTGGTCATTGTCTTTGCCATTGAAATTCAACAGAAGATCACGAACCGTGGAAATATGGAGTTCGCAGATGCCGTTATTGGCCTGTGGGGATTTTTATTGTTTTTCATAGCCTTTTTAATCATCAAAGGGCTGATGGCACTCGGAAAATGGATGGTTAAAAAAATGCGTGTTCGATATGATGGAAAGCATTTTAAAGGGTAAAAAGGAAGAGAATCCAGGGGTCTCTTCCTTTTTTTCTATCTACTATTAAACCCCAACGACCGTTCGTTCTACTTGCTTAAGTTCATAAAAAGCCCCTTTTTTCTCCATTAGTTCAGAAAAGGTTCCAACTTCCTTCACTTTTCCTTTTTCCATCACAATGATTCTGTCCATTTTTTCAAGCTGTGTTAAACGGTGACTAATGATAATGACCGTATTCTCTTCTCCTTGATGGAAAAGTTCATGGTATATCTTTTGTTCTGTTAATAAGTCTAGAGAGGAGGTTGGTTCATCAAGGAGCCAAGTGGATTCACCTTTTAGTAACGCGCGAGCAATCGCTACTCTTTGCTTTTCTCCACCTGATAGATTCCCTCCTTTTTCTAACACCCGATTGTCTAATGAGAAATGCCCTAGATTGACTCGTTCGAGTGCAACCTTCATCTCTTCAGGAGATAGATTCTCTTTTGCAATCCTCAGATTATCTTCAAGTGTTCCATGGAAGAAGTGATTTTCTTGCAACACTACATTGGTCAGAGCCCATAGTGACTCACGGTCAATGTCCTTAACATTCTTGCCGTTTATCTTCATCGTTCCAGTTGTTGGCTCAATGATTCCAAGAAGAAGTTGAAATAATGTGGATTTACCCGAACCACTAGGACCCACGATGGCCGTTTTACTTCCTTTCGGCAATCGAATCGTTACATCCGAAAGAGCTTCTCTCTCTTCCTCAGGGTAGGTATAGTGAACATGATTCAGTTCGAATTCAAAGGCTGTACTAGCAAGCTTTTCCGTCCCTTTCACTCCTTCTTCACCTTTTACTACTGAGTATAATCGGTTGGCTGCATGACGATTATCCTCTAAATGGATGGGAAGTATGGCCATCGGGACGGCATTCTCAAATACAGTAAGAGAAAGCATCACAAGCATGGCAAGAAAGACGCCATTTAATTGTCCAGTACTGACTAAGTAAGCACCAACCAATAACATGGTCCATGAAATGAGTAACGATACCCCTAGGTTCATTGTCTGATTGGCTACAGATTGAATGCTTTGTTTTTCTTGTTCTTTCACATAGCTTTGGCCAAGCTGCTGTACTTCCCTTTCCTTCGTGTCTAACTTTTGATAAATTTTTAGCTCCCTAAACCCGTAAAGTAGCTCCGTTGCCTCCGTTGACAGCTCACCACGACGAATTCTCATCAACTCCTGCACTCCTCTTTGTCTGAACGCAAAATAAGCAGGAATAAGAAAAGACGTCAGAAATAAACCAGCGAGTAGGACTAGCGCTAAATATAGACTGTAAAAGGTAGTAAAAAAGATGGTGCTTAAAAAAACAAGAACTAGCACGATCGGTGGATAATAGACGCGTAAAAAGAAGTTTTGAAGACTGTCTACATCTCCTACGATTCTAGATAATAGATCCCCACTTCGGTATTTTCGGAAAATCCCTGGCGCTAACGGTTCAAGCTTCTCATAAAAGTTCACACGCAAATGACTTAGGATGGTAAATGTTGCTCGGTGAGAGAAATACCGCTCACCATACCGGCTCACGGCTCGCGCTATTCCGAATAACTTTAATAAGGCGATAAGAACCGTCAATGTATATAAGGGAGGAGTTAACGCTCCCTTAGAAATAAGATAACCACTGGACGAAAACAGCCCCACAGCTGTAATTCCAGCGACAAATCCGCACGCAATGGATAGGAGGACATCTCGTTTTTCTCTTGCAATAAGCTTCATCATGATGTGTACATCTCTCACAACGCCACTCCTTCCTGCTGTGTACGAATCATCTCACGATAATCTTGAACCGTCTCTAGTAATTCTTCATGTGTTCCACATCCAAGCACTTGACCATTCTCAAGGAAAAGAATCCGATCCGCTTCTTGAATCGTATGAAGACGATGGGCAACGGTAATGACCGTCGAATATTCTGACAGCTCTTTCATGCTTTTTTGAAGGATCCTCTCTGTTTGAAGATCAAGACCTGTCGTGGGTTCATCAAATAAGATAAGACTCGGTTTCTTTAAAAAGGCTCGGGCTAAGGCAACCCGCTGCTGCTCTCCTCCTGAAAGACCTCGACCGCCTTCTCCAATCTCTGTCTCCACCCCGTGCTGAAAAGACTCAATCATCTCCATTAGTCCTGCTTTTTTACACGCTTCAAATAACTCGGTATCAGACACTTCACGGTCTGTTCCTATCACAATATTCTCCCGAATTGTTCCTGAGAATAAATAAGGAGATTGAGAAATATACGTAATACGACGGAACCACTCAGACTCCCTGTAATGGGATAAGGGAATACCGTTTACAAGTAGCGTCCCACTAGTAGGTGGAAGGAGGCCTGCAATTAGGGATAATAGTGTGGTTTTCCCTGAGCCTGTTCTTCCAACAACGGCTATATTCTCATACGGCTTCAGCTCGGCTCCCACTTCTTTTAACTGAAATCCATCTCCGTACTGGAAGGATAGATCTTGTATTTCAATGGATAGTGGTGAAGTAGCAACCATGACACGATCTCCCCAAACAGGCTTATTCACTGGAACTGAAAACTGTTCTGATATCTTTTTCGCAGCACCCATACTCCCGCGTCCTGTATGAAAGGCGCTGCCTAACTCTTTTAACAGCTGATAAAATTCAGGGGCTAGAATTAAAATGAAAAAAGCTGTTGAAAACGTAACGGTTTGAAACACGACAAGTCTTAGCGCAATTTCAAGAGCAATCAAGCCTATACTTAACATGGAAATAAACTCAAGCTTCAATGAAGAGTTGAAGGCAACCTGAAGAACCTTCATCGTTGAATCTCTAAAGCCTTCACTACTTTTTCGAATCTCATCTCGTTGCTTTTTCCCTTGTCCGAACAATTTTAATGTCGACAGACCTTGAAGGGTATCAAGAAACCTACCAGAAAAAAGCGTCATTTGTTCTAGCTGTTCCTCTGACTTCTTTTGCGTATTAATTCCTACAACAATATAAAAAATAGGAATAAACGGTGCTGTTATCATCATGATAAGTCCAGAATAGATATGCTGAGTCGACACCGCCACTAGGATCATCAGAGGCACAATGGACGTTTGAATCACTTGTGGTACATAGCTTTTAAAATAACTATCGATCTCATCCACGGCATCCACAAGTAAGCTCACTTTCTCTCCTGATTTTCCTTCTAGGGCTCCTTGAAGTGGATTATCTTTATAGGAAGATAACAGCTTCTCACGAAACTGATTTTTCACCTTTGAGGCCATCTTAATCCCGATATAGCCATTTCCATATGAGAGTGTAGCCCGCAATAAAAGTACACCCAGTAAACCACCTAAATACGGAACTACTTCTTGAATAGAAGCCCCCTCTAGGAATACAAGCTCAACGATTCTCATAAAGAAATAGGCTTGGGCAATAATGGTAGCACCTGATAAGACAGCAAGGCACATGAGTAGCCATCTCGCCGCTTTTTGAGATTTAGCAATCGTCTTTAATGGGTTCAAACTAGGCACATCTCCTTTTAATCAACATGAAGTGTATTATAATTGTGAAAACATTCACATGTAGTATTAAATGAATATACAACTATAGTACCCTTTTACACACAGTACGACAACTAATAATGCTTAAGGAATCTTTGTAAAATATGGTAGTGGTAGATAGGCATTTGACAGATACCCTTGTAAACTAATAGAAAAAAGGAGTGAGCACGATGAAGGCAGTTCAGTTTAGAGTGGCAAGACCAACAAATCAAATGGATAAGCTCATCACATTTTATGAACAAGGATTAGGGCTTTCGTGAGTAGGTGAATTTCATGATCATAATGGATATGACGGGATTATGTTTGGGATCCATGGGACTCCCTATCACGTTGAATTCACCTCTCATAAAGATGGAAGTCCATGCATAGCACAGACGAAGGATCAATTACTCGTATTCTATATTGAAGAATTGAGAGACATTGTCTCCATCACAGCGCGAATGAAAAACATAGGTTATGACCCATGCACACCAGAAAACCCCTACTGGGAAGATAAGGGAATTACATTTGAAGATGACCATGGTTTTCGAGTGGTGCTAATAAATACAGGGGGACTCTCTTACTAATTTTGGACGGACAGGTTTTAAATAAGAAGAAAGTGGGCAAATGTTATCCAACGATAACATTGAAATGAGGACGTATCTATGGAAATGAACAGCTTACTTTTCACTCTTATTACCTGTGTATTCTTCATGGGGTTAGTAGCTTGGATCTCCTATCAAAAAACGAAGGGATCTGTCAATGATTCCACTGGCTACTTTTTAGCAGGTAGGGGATTAACGGGAACGTTTATTGCTGGTTCCCTGTTACTCACAAACCTGTCCGCTGAACAATTAGTCGGGTTAAACGGACAAGCTTTTCGTACGAACCTGTCCAATATGGCGTGGGAAGTCACGGCTTCCTTCGCCATTATCATTATGGCGTTATACTTGCTACCAAAGTATTTAAGCAGCAATTTTACCACCATTCCAGAGTTCTTGAGTAGACGCTTTGACGAAGGGGTTCGTCGTTACACGGTAATCCTATTTATGCTAGGGTATGTATTTGTGACCATTCCATCCATGCTGTATTCAGGTGCTCTAGCTGTTTTAAAGCTTTTTGATGTTCCTACTCTACTGAATATTTCCTATACCGGTTCTATTTGGCTGATCATTTGGATTATTGGAATTATTGGAAGTATTTATGCGATCTTTGGTGGGCTTAAAGCCGTTGCCGTTTCAGATACGTTAAACGGAATTGGGTTATTAATTATCGGAATACTTGTACCGTTTCTAGGATTTTATGCCCTAGGCAGTGGCGATATTTTATCTGGAATGAAAGAAATTACGGTATCCTCTCCTGAGAAATTAAACTCCATCGGAGACAGCTCTGATTCTGTTCCGTTTCTGACCATTTTTACCGGTATGATATTCGCCAATCTTTTCTACTGGGCGTCTAACCAGTACGTTATTCAACGTACTCTAGGGGCGAAAAGCCTTGCCGAGGGACAAAAAGGGGTTGTCATTTCAGGGTTCTACAAGCTACTTGTACCCTTTATGATGATGCTTCCAGGAGTCATTGCCTTTCATCTTTACGGAGACTCTTTACGCAGTGTAGATTTAGCTTACCCTGCCTTGATTGCGGATGTACTTCCGTGGTATTTAACTGGATTCTTCTTAGCTGTATTACTTGGTGCTGTTTTAAGCTCGTTCAACTCCCTTTTAAACAGTGCAGCTACATTATTTGCGTTAGATATTTATAAGCCTGTCTTCAATCCGAAGGCAAATGATCAACGATTGATACTTGTGAGTAAGTGGTTTGGCGCATTTTTAGCCGTCATTACCATGTGTATCTCCCCCTTATTAGTCAATGCCACAGATGGACTATGGGATTTAATTCGACGATTCACAGGGTTTTTCAACATTCCGATTATCGCGGTTTTACTCGTAGGATTGTTAGCGAAACGAGTGCCTCCGTTTGCAGCCAAGCTTGTCATTGTTCTTCATGTATTTACCTATTACATGATTGTTTGGGGAACAGAGCAATTATTCGGATTAGCACTGTCTATTAACTTCATTCACGTATATGGAATTTTATTTGTGGCAGAAGTTGCCTTAATGCTACTTATTGGATGGATTCGTCCAACTGAGAGAGCGTACGTATTTAAACCAGATGCACAGGTTAGCTTAACACCATGGAAATATGCATTACCAATGAGCATTGTGTTACTTTCTGCCGTTACAATCACGTATGTATTGTTCTCTCCGATAGGTCTTGCCGCTGAAGGAACTATTGTCTCTACTATGTTCTGGCCAGTTGTACTTGGAATCATCATAATCACGGTATTGCTGTATTGGTTATCTCTCGCAAGATGGAATCAACACTATGCTACGTATTTAAAAGATGATACGATTCCAAAGGTAAATGGCACTACGAAAGTAACAGCTCAAGGAAAATCTGTTGAGCAGGTATAAGAAGAAAAGTAACCCAAAGAGGTAGCCTCTTTGGGTCTTTTTTGTTCGCTCGTTCACCATTTTTAGGAGGGAATTTCATGGAGGTTCGAGGTTACAGTTGCAGGTTTTGGGTAATCTTTCATCTATTAAATCCAGCTTCCACGGCGATGATGACGCTTGCGTCCGTTATCATCGTCCATTGCTCCAGCTACTAAATCGTTAATTAAGCAGCGACGGACCCCACGACAGAAATCTTCACCATCAATAAAGGCGTTAACTTTCACTTTGAAATTCTCATCAAATGCGCCTAATACATCATTGTTATCATTGTTTCGGTAGCATCCCATTATTCTTTCACCTCCTTCTCTATTACTATATGAGGTAGAGTAAAATTTGAATGGTTGAATATACTCACGCTAGTAAAATATGCTATACCCTAGTAAATTAAATCCAGCTTCCACGGCGACAATGACGCTTGCGTCCGTTATCATCATCCATTGCTCCAGCTACTAAATCGTTAATTAAGCAGCGACGGACTCCCCGGCAGAAATCTTCACCATCCACAAAGGCGTTAACCTTTACTTTGAAATCCTCATCAAATGCTCCTAACACATCTCCACGATTATTTTGGTAATTACAGCATCCCATCAGTTCTTCACCTCCTTAACTTTATAGTGCAATATATGCAAGACTAGTAGGAAAGGAAGGACAACTATACTAGATACTTAAAAAATCCACTAGAATACTAGAATAGGAGAATCAATCATTCTTTTTTCTTTTGATTCAGAGATTCTTTTTCATGATTTGATAATTTCTCTCACTATTTTGATAATTCCTTGAGGTTTTAAAGGTTGTCTCGAACTTCAAACCTATTCTGCAAGATCTCATTTGGAACACTGGCTATGCCGCTTCTCTCTACTTTTACATCCTCTCTTCAACACAAAAACCCCGCCTCAATAGGCGGGGCACACATGATCATGATTTCTACTACAGTTTTCTAGTCTTTCTCTTATTTCCACGATACTTCTTATATAAAGGGTAAAGAATAGGTCCCCATTTCATTAAGCGCTTGAAAAGTTTCGCCATGGGATTACCTCCTTTTATTCTTCTATATACCTCTTTAGCACTATACCCAAACTATGTTATCCATATCTTATGACCCGTAGCTGCACAATTTAAAAACATCATTTCTATTTTCTTTATAGCCCATCCAAATTATATTTTAGTTGACCCTATCCTTATAATACATACAACAGAATTTAACATTGAAGGTGAATAACATGAGCTTACAAAATCATAGCTACTATTTTGAAGAGTATCCCCTTCTCGCCATTGTGCCCATAGGAAAGAAGAACAAGCGTATTCGTTCAATAGGACATAAAACAGAGCGAGCATTTTTAGAGAGATTTCAAGAGACACTCCGAGAGCTATCTCTACAAACAGCACAAAAACAACAAATCCAACGATTTTTATCACTGGAAACGGAAGCCTATTTTCCTCTATTCTTCACAAGTGAAGAGAAGCTTTTGCCTACCATCCTGAAACCTGAGCACATACTTTGGACGTACTTTTCCCCTCAGCACGGGATTCCATTGAAGAGTGAATGGATGTACCCAGTGGATCTCACTACCCTGTCTCGTCCTAAAATGAAAGAGTTCCTTAAAAGCGCACTAGAGGAATATACTTTTTGTGCCAATCTTTCTTTCCTATCAAAAGAAGATTGGGTGAATAAAATCGTTGACGCCTATCACAACCACCCATTTGTTCAGCTAGCTGAACAGAAAAAGACGGTCGTAAATAGTGTAGAGAACATGAATCGCTCTTCCTTATTATCATTATTGTCTCCTCCAGAAGATGTAGCCTTCTGGAGACAGCGGGTGGACATTATTATGAGACCTTATCGCATGATGCCCGTTTGGTGCCATCATGAAAAGAACCTTACACCACGGTACGTCGATCAGGCGATACAGTGCGAATGCGTGGAGTGCGGTAAGGTATGGATATATGATGTAGAGTCAGGAAAGATAACGTTCGAAGGTGATCCTCCCTTTGAACAGGCTGTGAAAAGAATTCATACGGTTGAACGTCAATTTAATGAATTGGCAGAGAAAAACGGTGAGATCATACTGACCCTGTTCAAACTTTCTCATATAAAGAAACTTCCTTTAATCAATCAGTCCATGTCTTTACTTTCGCAACGAGATAGCTTACCAACCCAACAGCACTACAGTGAGCAGGTGGACGAGACACTGGTCTTAGAGCTCTTTCATAGTAAGGTACCTGCGAGCCCTCATCCTTCTTACTTATTGTGGATGAGTCAATTTTCCTTGCCTTCATTAAACGTATTTGGAAGACTCAGAGAAACGTCACTTGATCAGGTAGAAAAGGAGATTCAGCAAACCATAGAAACCCTGAAAGATCAAATCGAACAGTTCCATATTGAAAAGAAAGAGATTTCTTTTTCAATCAACCATCTTCCCGTTACCTACCAAGAGATTCTAGGAATATTAAACGGAATTCAATCGTTAACCAATCACCCTATTCATGTGTTGACTAAGTTACTCTCTGGAGGGACATCTTCTTCCATTAGAAAACAATCATTGGATCAATCGTCTATTTTTGGCCTTTTCAGCACTTTAACAGAAAGAGATTGTTTTAAACTAATTAAAAAAACTAGAACAAATGGAATGGATTACAAAAGATAGAAAAGGATATCGTGTGAGTGAAAAAGGAGAGAAGTTGTTGACATATTTTCGTTAAAATCTCAACATGAGGATATTTCTGGTTTCCCCTAACGCAAATTAATTTTGCGTATAAACTTTCGACAGAATCCGATATAATTATAATAGGAACATTATCCTATATACCGAAATTTTTAGGGGGACAAACTATGGAGAATCGTGAAGAATTCACCTCAATCAACGAAATGAACAAACGAGATATAAGAAAGAAAAACTTATTAATGTTTATCACCTTCTCCCTCTCGTTAGTAGTAGCTTTAGGAAAGGTCATATCATCATCTGATTATGACAAAATTTGGTTGTATGGAAGTGAACTGATTCTGTTTTTCTTTTTTTATTTTATTTTGTTTCAAGTTGTTTTAAAAAAAGCTGAGCTGTTTCCTATAACTAGTATTATCGTCCCATACGGATTTACCATTGCATCCCTTTTTATTTTTGAAACAGGCTTAGACTTAATTCCTATGTTTTTATTTTTAATGCTCATTTCTGGAATTCATCTTAAGCGATCCATCTTTATCGTTGGGTACGTGTTAGGAGCTATTGGTTTATTTTTATCCTATAGTACCATGTCACTAGATGACAGCACTCGCTCTCTGTACATTGTTACCTTCCTTGTCTACTTGTTAAGTGGAGTTGTTTTAGGTGTCATGATTTACTTAAATCGAAAACAAAACGAGTCTCTTCAGCACTTAATGGAACAAACTCTAGCAGAAGCTGCCACTCAGGAAGAACGCCACATTCAATTAACAACAGATGTCACAAATATTTTAGATAACTTATCCACAGTGAATGCACAAGTTCAGACTGGCCTATCCTCACAAGAGGAAATGCGCATCGCTATTAATGAAGTGGCGACTGGTAGTCAAACTCAATCGGAACAAATTAGTGATATTGCCGATCACGCTAAAAGCACTAAAAACTCTATGAAAAAATTATTCGAAGTATCATCAAGCTTGGGTGAGAACGCTACGTCAGCTAAAGTCATGGTTAGTGAAAGTGAAGAGAAAATGACAAGCTTAACCGTAGATATGAACTCTTTAGCAGCCATCCTTCGCGACATGAACGCCTCGTTCAAAGAATTAACTGAAACGATTCAAGAGACAAATTCTTTTACCGGTAAAATTAAAGAAATCACCGATCAAACCAACTTACTTGCATTAAATGCTTCCATTGAAGCGGCTAGAGCGGGTGAAGCAGGAAGAGGCTTTGCTGTTGTTGCAGAAGAAATTCGAAAGCTTGCAGAAATGAGTAGCCTCACTACAGATCGTATAAATGAAAATCTTTTAAAATTAAACCAAAATAATGAAGAAGCGTTGGAAAAAATGAGTACAAGTACGGAGTATATTGAGAAAGGTCAGGAATCTACCAGAGCTGTATCCACTGCCTTTGGGAACACAGTCGCGGTGTTTGAGAATCTCTCTTCTCATGTACAGACCCTCCTCTCTTTAGCAGAGCAGGTGAACGGCGAAACCGTTAGTGTAGAGGCTTCAACCAATGAGCTAGCCGCCATCATTGAACAGTCTACTGCTAGTCTTGAAGAAATGACGGCAACCATTGAAACATTAACCAATGATCAACAATCGATTGCTCATTTAATGGGAGAAACCTCTCGTCGAGCAGAGAGCATTATTACGTAACCCACTACAAAAGTGACCCTAATCATGGAATAGGGTCACTTTTTTCGGTTTCCATTCTATTTCTGGTAGTTGATTAAACAGTTTCTTGATGGCTTCTCGCTTATCCTTTTGCAGTAGAACATAGACGATATCGTCTCTACATAAACGAGTTTCACCCACGGGTGTAATCAGCTTACTGTCTCGAATGACAGCTGTTATAAGGGTAGAATCAGGTAAGGTGATATCCTTTAATTCTTTTCCTACCACGCTCGAGTAATCACTTATTGTAAATTCAACAATTTCATTATTTGTTTTCCCAAGAGACACTAGCTCTAAGCTATAATTCGATTGCTGTTTTTCTCCTTTGGACAATCCCAGTCGCTTGGCTATTGGATTGATGGTAGCTCCTTGAACAAGGGCAGATAAGAGGACAACGAAGAACACAACATTGAAGATGAGCCCACTATTCTCAATTCCTGCAAGCAGGGGGAAGGTAGCTAGAACAATCGGTACCGCGCCTTTTAAACCACCCCAGGAGATAAAGATTTTCTCTTTTAACGAATACGGGAAAAAAGCTAAACTGGCAAATACCCCGAGTGGCCTTGCGACAATCATAAGAATAAGGGCGATCCATACCCCCTTCCCATGCAACATCAAGTAATTGACCAGGGAATACTAGTAATCCAAGCAACACAAACATTAAGATTTGCATCATCCAAGCAAAGCCTTCATTAAATCTAAAAATAGAATGGCGATACGTTAAATCTGAATTCCCTAAAAACACGGCCATCACATAAACAGCCAGAAAGCCGCTCGCCCCCAATAGAGTCGTAACCCCGTATGTTAATACGGCAAGTGAAAACGACAAGACAGGGTATAACCCTGACGAATCTAGATTTATCTTATTAATAATCCAAAGAGAACCTTTCCCAAACAAAATCCCCATCAAAACACCAAACCCCATTTGCCAAACAAAGGAGAAAGCTAATCCAATGCCATTGAATTCAGTAATTTGAATCAAGCTAATAAATGTTACGGTAAGAAAGATGGCCATCGGATCATTCGTACCCGATTCTGCTTCTAAAGTGTTCGTTAATCGTTTTTCAATATTCTTATTCCCTAGAACTGCAAATACGGCAGCCGCATCGGTTGAACCTACAATAGAACCGAATAAAATCCCTTCAAGCCACGTTAAGTCTAACGTGAATTTTGCAATCACTCCGATTAATAAGGAGGTCACCACAACCCCTAGTGTGGCTAAGGTGACAGAAGGTGCCAACACTTTCTTCATAGAGGTCCACTGTGTTTGGAGACCCCCTTCAAATAAAATAACAATAAGAGCCACGACACCAAATAGTTGAGTTAACGCTGCATTATCATAGTATATGTAATGACTTAACGCCATTCCAACAGCAATAAAGAGAACAAGAGAAGGAAGGCCAAGCCTAGTAGAAAACTTGGTGGTCACCACTCCTATAAGTAACATCACTGAAAATAATAATATAGCACCATCTATCGACATGATTGCCATTCACTCACCTCATTCCGTTATATGAGATCATAACGAATCCCATGATTTCATATTGCCTTTCTATAAAATACCTTCACAAAACATGAATTATTCCTAATAGGGAAGCTTAATAAAAACTATCTGAAAGGAACGTTGCCACATGAGCTTTCCCTTTACGGAAGAACAAGTAACCCATTATATAAAAGAAAATAGGTCCCATACCATTCTAGGTCAGACCGCTCAATACATTCCCGCACTAGCTAGGCAGGATTCATCCAAATTAGGCATCGTAGTCATGGATCATCAAGGAGAAACTGTGTGTTCTGGGGATTGGGATGTCTCCTTTACCCTTCAGAGCATCTCGAAAATCCTTAGCTTTATTTCCGCTTGCACGTATTATGGTATTGAAAGTGTGTTAGAAAAAGTCGACGTCGAGCCAACAGGTGAAGCCTTTAATAGCATTATTCCATTTGAGATTCATCGTCCCGGCAAACCCTTTAATCCACTTATAAATGCAGGTGCTATTACAGTATCCTCCATGCTACCTGGTGAGACGATTGAAGATAAGTTTCGCCTGTTTTTAGTATTTTTTAGAGAAACTCATCGGTAAACGGCCCCATCTAGATGAAGAAGTGTATGAATCAGAATGGAATACGGCTCACAGAAACCGTGCACTTGCCTACTATTTAAAAGAATCAAACCTTTTGGAGCTTGAAGTGGAAGATGCTCTAGCCATTTATTTAAAGCAATGCTCCATTACCGTTCGATTAGATGAATTAGCTAAGATCGGACTAATCATCGCGTATAACGGTGTGAATCCGATAACTGGAGAAAAGATATTTCCCAAAGAGGTCGCCCGTATTGCAAAAGTATTAATGGTTACGTGCGGTATGTACAATTCATCTGGTAAATTTGCAGCGAATGTAGGAATTCCAGCAAAGAGTGGAGTGTCAGGTGGTATTGTTGCTTCCGTTCCGCCAACTTGTTTAGACGATCACTCTTGCCCAAATCAAGGGTACGGGATTGGTGTATATGGACCTGCCATCGATTCAAATGGCAACAGTACAGCTGGTACCATGTTGCTTTCCCAGCTATCTAAAACGTATGACTTCAGTATATTTTAGAGTTAGATTTAATAAAAGTATATCACTTTGTAGAGTCATCCTGTACGGATGTGCTCTACTATGTTCACCCTTCTTCATTTTAGGGTAACCCTATACTTAAGAGAGGAACTGTCTAAAATTTGTCACATTCTCCCTTATCACGGATAACTTTTCCGAAATATACTAAATTAAAGAGTAAAACACATCGGGATAGTGTAAAACCTTTGCACATTCCGAACATATGTTGTACAACTATAAGTGTAAGAATAAGTAAGCTTCCTTCCCTTTCATTTGAACAGGGAAATTATTTTAGACAATAATGTGAACAAATTCACAAAGTTGTCACATTTTAAAAGGAGGAGTAAAAATGAAGTCTTTTTTAAAAAATAGTCTCCTTGTCGCATGGGCTTTTGTGATTGTTCGTGTGTATTTAAGCTATATGTGGTTAAGCAATGCGGAAAACAAACTTGTGTATGATTTTAATATAGGACCGATGCTTGAGGGACAAGTGAACAGTGGTCAGCTACCTGGATTTTGGGCAGGTTTTATGAAGATCTTTGTGTTACCTTTTACGGATATTTTTGAAGCGCTAGTTACCGTTGGAGAATTATGCGTAGGGATTGCCTTGTTAGCTGGTATTTTCCTCCGATTCTCTGCCTTGATGGGTGCCATTATGAACTTTTCGTTCCTGATGACATTTCAAGCAGGACTTGACTTACAAATGATGATCTTACAAGTCATCCTTATCGTTTTTGCCACTCAAGCAGGAAGAATTGGTCTTGATCGCTACGTGCAGCCTGGTCTTCGTCAACTATTCCGTCGTCAGACGAGAAAGGAGAGCTATGCATGACCTTAATGCTTATGTCGTTTACCGTTACCATCGGTCTTGCTGTTGCCATCTATACAGAAATGATTGGGAATGGAAAGTAAAAATGGTAGTTGAATACGTGGGCGGACCGTTGTCATGGCGGCTCCGCTCGGTCACTAGACACTTTTTATACGATGAAAAGGATGGGGTTTCCCATCCTTTTAATGGTGATAGGTTCCCACCCTATTCAGCGGAAAGATCCTTACATCAAGCGTATCTGAATAATGCACGTGTTCTGGACTTTCCGGCAATCTTACACCTATACTCTCTGCTACTGTGTGATGATAAAAGGTAACCTCTGCCTGTTGAAGCCGCCAAGGTGGATGGTCCACTTTTCCTTCAAAGATGCTTTTTCCTTTCACAACAAATAGCGAATACCGCTCTGTTAGCCAGTAAGGGAGGAATCCTCTTTTACTCTTAAATGGTTCACCTACGGGAGTATAGTCTGCTTCAAACCTACCTACACGTTCTCTCTTGTCCGTTCGAATGCTGTTAAACAAAATGGTATGAGACTTCTCTATGGACATATCCGCATGTAAATAAGGTAAACCGTACGTAACGTTCGCGAAGGTGACGGCAAGAGGATGGTTCGCATCTAAGCTAAAGAAATACACTCCTGGCTTCTTCCCAAATTTCACATAGGTTCGAACGTTCAATTCTAAAAAGCTCTGAGCGAATATGCCGCCCGTTCCTCGTATCTGAACATTATTCATTTCAAAAGGAACAACGCTCACCCATGCACTCGCATCAAAGAGGTCCACTTCCAAGCAAGATGGAAGCAGGCTTTGCAAATGTTCTGAATCCACACGATAATGAGCAAACAACAAACTGCTCCACGTTTGTTTCATAATCCAAGGCATTTTCAATCGGCCCATCACCCTACCCCCATTTTACTTTGTCGTACTGTTCATCATACTCTCCTTGACTGGCTTTTTGATGGCTGCCTTTCTACTTGATGAACTATTTATTGTAACGGTACGGTTGCACATGATAACGTTCAAATTATTTTAATTGAAACACTAAGATACCACCGATCATCATCATGATTCCTGCCATTTTACTAAAGCTAAAAGAAACGGGCTCGACCCCGAACCATCCGAACGTATTCACTACTACAGCAAGTAGTAATTGGGCAATTAATAAAATCGATACAGAATACGCTGGACCAAGTATGACAATTCCCTTCATCACACTGAACACAATGACTACACCTAGTGCTCCACCTACAAGATACAGTTTATTGGTTTCTTGAACATCCTTCCATGTTCCGTCACGTACCATCATAAAAATAATAAGTGATACGACAAGACCTAATCCATGTACAATCGTATTCGTTTGCCAAAGACCAATCTTCTCACTCGCATTGGCATTAAACACGCTTAGGATTGTAATAAACATTCCAGCTAATAAAGAAAATAATATTCCTGGAAGCATCACACTTCCCCCTATCTATATAGATTTCCATCTGCTAAGGTTTCTAACCGAACGGGATCTAATATGGACACGACCCCTTTTTTACGCTGAATCATTTTTTTCTCACATAGTTCTTTAATAACTCGATTAAGATGACGATAGCTAGTACCAAGAAGCTCCGCCGTTTCTGTTAAGTTAGCTGTTTTGATTTCTTCTACTAAGCTACCTTCCTCTGGGTTATATATACTCATCAAGTAACTGGCAAATCGATTTTCAACAGTTGTTAGTAGATTTAAGCTTGAACTATTGGATGCTGTATACAACCGATAACTCAAATGATGGAGTAAATAGCGTAAGAACGCTGGGTGCTGATAGTGGTGTTTGTAGATGTAATCATACTGCACAGCAAGTAACACAGACTCTTGAACCGTTTCGACACTGTGCTTCGCTGGCTCCTTTGTCACAAGTTCAAGCTCCCCTATAATGGAAAGAGGTTGATTAAACCGAATTAAAAGCGAACGCCCATTTGGTAAATTCGTATAGACTTTCAACTTTCCGCTAACTAAAAAATATAAGTGATGGATGTCTTCTCCTATCGAGCAAAGGTGTTCTCCTTTGTTTACTGTATGAATAGAAAACTCTTCATAGTTCGGAGAAGGAAACAATTTATCTAATTCATATTCCTTTAACCACTTTTGAACCACTTGGGCGTCTTTTTTCATGTGCATCGGTACACCTCCTATAGGCGTTGGTAGAATTTTGTTGGGTGATTTTCTTTATGAGTTTAATTTAACCTGTTTTATATAAGGATTAAAGGACATATGTCCTTCTATGAGCTATTTTAGAACAACGGATACAGGATGACAAAGATGGAAAGTCACGTAGACCTCAAAAAAACAAGCCCCCGATACCGGGGGCCCACTATATAAATTTCATGAATTTCTGACCTGTTCACGCAGCTCTTCCAGCTCTTCTAATAGTCGTAAGACCATTTCGTCACTGCGCCTTAGCTGTTCATTTAAGAGGACGATCGTCTCTTCTTCCCAGCGGAAGGGATCCCCATTATCTGGAGTTCGGCGTAAATTCTCATACGTTTCGCCCTTCACATATTCTAGTGTCCCACTTCCTGTCGGTTGAAAATAAATGGCAACCTCACAGCCGGCATCACCTACGGCGATTCGTTTACGAAGAAAAACTTCTGCATAACCAAAGTTACGCGATGCAATACCACCAAACACACTTGAGGTCATATTACAAAGGTGAGGCGCATCTTTCACCACGTCTCCAAAGGGACAGGCAGTCGCTTTTACAACTACATGATCTTCATGAACAGATGAAATGGTAAATCTTCCACCAATCGAGTTCTTCAGGTCTACAATCACGTCTGCATATTGGTCCACTGTAAATGGTCGACCCTCTTCTTGATAAAAGCTTTCGATCCACTCCCCCGTTCGAAGTCCGATCTGGCGAATATACTCTTCTGCTGTCTTTCCGACAGTCTTCCCATGAATGTAGGCGTATTGCGTAATAAGCTTTGATAAAAATATAGGAGCAGATAGCTTTGTTTGAGTATCCATGGTCTTCCTCCTCTAAATAGATTGATAGATTATATGGAGCTGGTGCTATCACGTATTCCCTAATTTTTACGTTTTCTTACTTATAAATATTGTTAAAAATAGTATAGTAAATTCCTATACATTTTTGCTAGTAAAAAGATGGAAGTTTCGATACACTTTGACATAAAGAGAAACTGGAAAAGAGTGGGTGTTGTTGTATGTTTCGAATACTTTTAATAGAGGATGATGAGTCATTATTTAAAGAAATCCAAGAAAGACTCACTTCTTGGTCGTACACGATAGATGGAGTTCAGGATTTTTCAAACGTGATGGAAGAGTTCCAAGCCTTAAAGCCTGATTTGGTCCTGATAGATATTCAGCTACCAAAATATACTGTCCTATATTGATTGTTTGGAATATTATCCATAAGATATTACAAAAACGTGATTAGAGAAGCATTGTAACGGGGAAGTACAACTAACAGTAGATTACTGATTGGCACGTTCATCAGTAATCTGCTGTTTTTATTTCGTGATGTTGGTATTTTTCAAAAATGTAAGCGTTCACATTTATGTCACAGTATTTTCCATCTCTTCGTGTTATACTATGGGTGTAAGAAAGAGAGAGACAAAAACAACTCACACTTTCTTACACGGTTAACAACACAGGAGACTCAACCATCCTAGTTGGTTCCGACTAAAACTGAATAGTTTGTTGAAGAACTAGGACAAGGAATAATCGCGCAATGGAACATAAGGCCAAGCTGAACAGGAAGTCTGCTGCTACCATTTTCAGTATAGGTCCACTTCTTTTAACAGTGACTTGCTAAAGTCAAATGACGATTGTTGATGCCTAACAGAACGTAGAGAACCTACTGTCATGTTGTCTCCTTGGAAAGGATCATTCTTGTAAAATATACACGGTCCACGTATTTTACAAAATCCAGTACACTCTACAAGCTATTTCGCATCATCTAGAAAGAGTCAGGCGAGCTAAACGCAAGGATCGAATAAAAGAAAAACTTGCGGTGAGAGTCTTACGGTAGGTATGGTAAAAAATACTCGGGAGTAGAATAAATACGGAACTGGCACACATCCAGATCTCGTTGAGGTGAACACTCTATATGTTGTCCAGTAGGGACAAACACATGATGATGATGAGTGATTTCACTATTCCAAAAGGGGTTAATATGTTACCTGATGGATTCAGGTTGAACATCCCCGCCTTTAAGGATGTGGCATGGTTGGGTCCCCTGTTGTGTTAACCCAAAAAGATACATGTCGTGACTAGCGAATTTTCGCTAGTCTTTTTTTCATCCACTTCTCATTGAATTCTAAATGGGTGGTTAGAACAAGAACATGGAATCGTTGACCACTTAACTTTGATTGAATGTTTTAAAGGATTGCCGATTGGTCAAAGTTGTCCTATCAAAATAGAAGGTAGATGACACAAAAGAGAAAATCCCCATTGTCCTCCCTTCTTCCCTCTCTATGGTAAACTAGCAAAAAAAGGAGGTTTTCGATATGATAATGTACCATCAAGGAAAATGGATAGAATCTGCCGATGCTACCGTTTCAATACACGACCGTGGTTTAGTGTTTGGGGATGGCATTTATGAAGTAATACGAGTTTACAACGGCGCTCCTCTTCAGGCCAATGAGCACATGCACCGTTTTTTTGAAAGCGCAAAAGGTCTATCGTTACCTCTGCCCTATAATGATCTTCAGGATTATCTTTTCATCTTTCAAGAATGCTTGGAGCGTAATACTCTGACTGAAGGGTTCTTATATGTTCAGCTCACTCGCGGGGAGGCTCCTCGATCTCACGTGCAGCCGGCCAACCCTACCCCCACGTTTACCGTCTACACCCAACCCTTTACGCGCCCTATCCACCTACACGAAGAAGGGATTCGTACCATCACACATCCTGATGAACGGTGGCTTCGCTGCCATATTAAAAGTTTAAATCTGCTTCCTAATACATTGGCCCGAACGAAAGCAGAAGTCGCTCAAGCAGGGGAAGCCATTCTTTTACGAGACAATACTGTCACGGAAGGATCCTTGAGCAATGTGTTTATGGTGATCGAGGGAACACTCGTCACCCATCCAGCCAACACGCGTATCTTAAACGGAATCACCCGTCAAACTGTCTTACAATTAGCAGAAACCGAGTCCCTTCCGATTTCCATACGAGCAGCTTCTTCTGATGAATTGTTTCAGGCCTCTGAAGTCTTCATTACCAGTACGAATATGGAAATTGTACCAGTGAACCAAATCGACCAGCATGTGGTCGGCGATGGGAAACCTGGACCGCTAACAAGGAGGTTGCAACACTCCTACCAAGCGTATTTAGGACTGTGACGAAAAAAGAGCACCGTGGTGCTCTTTCGTTCTTTTGTTAAAGGAGGAACCCCTTTGAAACCATTCAAAAACGGAAGATTTCCCCAGTATTTTTTCTCATCGAACTCTTAGGTTTTACCGTCCCATTTAAAAGAAGGATCCTACCCATTTTTTAATTAATTTGTTCTGAGCTACATGGATAATCAGTTAACTTTATTTTACATACTTTCCTGTAGCTACGTTTCTCTTGTTCGAATAAAGGGAACGGTTTTATAACAAATCCATTGAAAAGGAAGGTCGTTCTATGGTGAAATCTATGCCAAAAGATAAAGGACTAGACCATACACTAAAGATATTAAGTGAAGGCTATCCGTACATATTGAATCGACGAAATACACTACAGTCTAATGTATTTGAGACCAGACTTCTAGTCGAACGCGTTATTTGTTTAACAGGAAAAGAGGCAGCGGAACTCTTTTATTCTAACGATAAATTTAGAAGAAGCGATGCAGCTCCTCCTCGAGTAAAGAAAACCTTATTCGGTGAAGGCGGAGTTCAGGGGTTAGACGGAGATGCACATCATCACCGTAAAGGGATGTTTATGAGTATGATGTCTAAGGAGTCCCTACAAGAGATTGTTGAGCTCACAGATGTAGCATGGGATAAATTCACAACAAAGTGGGAGAAGATGGATTCTGTCAAGCTATATGAGGAATCTAAAAAGCTCTTAACATTAGTCGCTTGTCATTGGACTGGTGTCCCTGTTAAAGACAGAGGAGTAAAGGAGCTTTCACAAGAGCTTGGTGATATGTTCGAGTCTGCGGCCTCTGTTGGAGTTGCTCACTATAAGAGTCGACGTTCTAGATCAAACATAGAGAAGTGGTTAATAGAACTAGTTGAAAAGGTGAGAAATGAAGAAATTCAAGTTGAATCACACAAAGCTCTTTATGCTTTCTCAACTTATCGGGATCTAGAAGGAAACTTATTAGACTCTAAAGTAGTAGCCGTTGAACTGTTAAATTTACTACGTCCGATTGTAGCTATTTCTGTATATATTACATTTACTGCTTTAGCCCTTCATCACTATCCGAAAGAAGGAGAGAAACTAAAAGAAGGGGATTCATCGCTTCAGCTCTTCATTCAAGAGGTTCGACGGTACTATCCCTTCTTCCCGTTTACTGCTGCTCGGGTGAATCAAGACTTCGAATGGAAAGGCTATTCATTTAAAGAAGGAACACTCACGTTACTGGATCTTTACGGAACAAATCACCACCCAGAGGAGTGGGAAAATCCGGATCGTTTCTCCCCAAGTCGCTTTGCTGACTGGACGGGTAACCCCTTTGATTTCATTCCACAAGGTGGTGGTGAGTTTGATATTGGTCACCGCTGTGCCGGTGAGTGGATAACCATTGACATTTTAAAAGTGAGTCTAAAACATATGGTCCATCATATGACTTATACTGTTCCTGATCAAGATTTAGATTACTCCTATAGCGATATTCCAAGCCTGCCGAAGAGTGGGTTTATGATGAAGAATGTTCGGCATGTACAATAGGTAAGATCACTTCAACTTTGGTTCCCTCTCCTACCTCACTCGTGTAGGAGAGGGTTCCTTTATGTTGTTGAATGATCCTATGGCACATCATGACACCAAGACCCGTTCCTTTTTCTTTTAGACTGTAAAAGGGCTCTCCTAATCTTGAAAGTACCTCTTTTGGTATGCCGCATCCCGAGTCAATAATAGTCATTACACATTGGTTATGCTCTGAACTAATATGACAATAAACAGTTCCTCCCGTTGCTTCCATTGATTCCATTGCATTTTTAAAAAGGTTCAAGAATACTTGCTTGAGTTGATTTCTTTCTCCGTAAATCAACTCTTTACCTGTATCAACATTTTTTGTTAAGACAAATCCTATATTCAACAGCCTCGCTTGAGGAGTAAGAAACTCGACTGTTTCCTTAACTACTATTTCAATATCTAGGTTTTTCAAATGATGGGCTTGAGGCTTTCCAAGTGACAGCATTTCGCTTGTAATCATTTCAATTCTTCCAAGCTCCTCAAGAATTAAGGAATCAAACTCAGAGTACCTTTGTTCATCTTTATATAATTGAATGAACCCTTTTATAGTTGTTAATGGGTTTCGTATTTCATGGGCTACACCAGCGGCGAGTTCACCGACGACTGAAAGCTTTTCTTTTTGAAGTAAATATTCTTCTGCTTGTTTACGTTCTTCGATACTTCGTGTGGTGACAATAATATGTTCAACTTGGCCGGCATCATTTTTTACTCCCATACATTTTGACTCAAAATGAGACCATGTCCCTTGCAAATTTAAACGAACCTCTGCTAATTTTTCACCCTCCTCATCGAACATACTAGAAACCACACGTCCATATTCTTCAATATCATCTGGATGGATGATTTTTCTAATTTCCGTAAGGAAGTCTAAATTCCCCTTTAATCCTAATACTTTTTTATGAGATGGGGATACATACGTTATCCTATGTGCTTTATTGACAACCACAACTAAATCAGACGTATTCTCTGCGATAAGGCGATACTTATCTTCGCTAGATTCTAATTCTTGCTCCATCTTATTTTTCTCCACGATCACTCTAGACATCTTTTCATAGGATTCTATTAACAAAAATCCTATGAAAACCCCAAGGGAGATAAATGAAAGATACACTAGATGAAAAAAGAGCTGGTCACTCAAAATATTTAAAAGAAGAGGTACAATGACAAGGTAGGCAACTATATACGAACCACTTAAATAAAGGATTCTGTGAACTAGCGGTTTCTTTGCTGTGATATTCGCCACAATGGTTAGAATTGCAAGCATGAGCATGCCGCCTACTATAACGGCAAACCATTCTTCTCCTACAACTAATCGTGTCATGATAGAAAATAAACTCGTGATGATTCCACCGACAGGTCCAAAATAAGCGTAGGCAAGAATAACAAGAGAATAACGAATATCATAATTATAGCTTTGAACATCAAATGAAAAATAGACAACGATTACAGACACAATACCTAGATAGACACTTCCGATAGGACCGTAATGGTCAAGGGGCTTTACATTTAAAAATGAGCGGAGAATAAAGGGCAAACTAATCAGAAGAGAGAAAATAGAAAAGTTAACTAAAAAAATACATACAGACCCATAATGTTTACCAGTATTTTTAAAATACTTCCTTTTAGTTAGTAGATTGGTTTAGTCTCTATTATACTCGATTAGGAAAAATATTCCGATGGTTTTCACAAAAAAATAAGAGGTACTTGACCTCTTATTTTACACTCCTGGGAACCAACCAGGTGTATGAATGATTGCGTTCCACAGTGGATCTGGAACGACTAGTTCACCTTGTTTCGTTTTATCAATTTCTGTCACAATCTCGCCTTCTTGCCCAGCTTCAATTTTTTGTACCCAATCTGGGTCAATAATCAACTCACGACCTAGAGCCAACAGAGGTACTCCTGTATGAAAAGCGTTTATGGCATCATCAGCTGTATAAATAGACCCTACTCCAATTAGAGGAACTCGACCAGCGATGGTTTCTTGAATGTATTCAATTCGAGGCTTTTCAAGGTCTTCTACCCCTCTTCGCGGCTTCGATGAGAATTCAAACAAAGAAACATGCAAGTAGTCTAAGCCTTTATCTGAAAGAGTATCCACTAGCTTGATTGTATCCTCCATTGTGATACCGGGTGTTTCTGGCTCTTCCGGAGAGAATCGGTAGCCTACAATAAATGACGGGTCTGCTTTTTCCTTGACCACGCGTTGTACTTCATCGACAACAGCAAGGGGGAATGCCATTCTTCCTTCTACACTGCCACCAAAGCGGTCTGTGCGGTTATTAGAATGCGGGGAGAAGAACTGCTGAATCAAATAACCGTTCGCTCCGTGAATCTCCACTCCGTCAAAGCCTGCTTCGATCGCCCGGCGAGTAGTTTCTCCGAATGCGACAATGATTTCTTCAATTTCACTTTCTGTTAGGGCTCTTGGTGTCACTCCTTTGCCTGCTCCACTTTCTGCTGGAATCGTACTTGCACTCACAACATCTCCATTTGGTACAAGTTCAGGAGGGCACATTCTTCCCCCATGGAAGATTTGTAGAACAGCTTTTGCTCCCTGCTCTTTAATTCCCTTCGCTAGCTGTGTAAGACTTTCGATCATACTATCAGAATCGCCACCAAATTCTCCCTGGAATCCTTTTCCGTTTGGTGTTACGTATGTGCATGCAGTAATCACCATACCTACTCCACTTGAACGGCGAGCGTAGTAACGGACCTCTTCATCTGTAACCGTGCCATCTTCGTTTGATGAAAAGTTGGTCATTGGTGCCATCACGATTCTGTTCTTTAACTCTACACCGTTACCGAAAGTAAACGGGGTAAAAAGTGGTTCATATTTTTTGTTCATCCTACCTATTCCTCCCTTACCTGAGATACTTGAATCTTACAAAATCAGACGAAGGGTTTGCGAGTCATTTGCTTAAGGGATGGGCTCCTCCTTTCGAATTTGGGAAAAGTGTTGTAAAATCGTACTAGAATTCATGCTAGTAACAGGAGTTTTTTAATTGAAATTAACTATAAGGAAGGTTCGAATATGCGAATTAATAAATATATAAGTGATGCGGGAAAAGCTTCTCGTCGTGGTGCTGATAAATTAATTGAAGAAGGCCGTGTTTATATTAACGGCAGACGAGCGAAAATTGGGGATCAAGTCAACCCTGGTGACGATGTCCTTGTGAACGGGAATCATGTTCGCTTGGCTCGAAATAATGTATACATTGCCCTTAATAAGCCTGTTGGCATTACGAGCACAACGGAAAAAGGAGTAAAAGGAAACATTATTGACCTTGTGAACCACCCCCTTCGAATTTTTAACATTGGGCGACTTGATAAAGAATCCGATGGGCTGATCCTACTTACGAACGACGGAGATATCGTCAACGAAATCCTTCGCGCTGAAAACAAACACGAGAAGGAGTATTTTGTATCAGTAGACAAGCCTATCACTCAAGAATTTTTAGACAATATGGCAAGTGGAGTGAAGATCTTAGGAACGAAAACCCTGCCTTGTAAAATAGAGCAGATCTCGAAGTATGATTTTCAAATTACGCTTACTCAAGGATTAAACCGTCAAATTCGTCGGATGTGCGAAGCACTTGGCTATGAAGTATACCGACTTCAGCGTACCCGTATTATGAATATCCATCTTGGCAACCTCCCTGTGGGACAGTGGCGTGACCTTTCCAAAAAGGAAAAAACACAGTTGTTCAAAGAGTTAGATTATGAGCCAAAGGAATGGTAAGAAAGAGGCGCAAGTCTCTTTCTATTTATTTTAGTTTGAATATTCTAACTTCTCAGCTAAAATGGAATAAAGTGAGGTAGAATCTCTTCAGTACCTTTTAACACCGAGTTAGTTTGTTGCTAAATGATCCTATGTTTTGCTTTTGGGGTTGGGGATACGCGAAGACCTTGCGGGGGCGCGACTCCCTTACTCGTGATTATTCGTTGTTCTGGCACGCGCGCTACAGGAGGCTCAGGGCCGAAGAAGCACACCTCCCAAATTTGAAAGGAGCATACTATGCCAATTTCCACACAACCCATCCAAAAGGTTCACCAAATCGGAATGAATGTAAAAGATATCAAACGTGCTGTTCACTTTTACCAAGAAAAGCTTGGATTATCCTTGTTATTCAAAATGGATACAATGGCGTTCTTTGAGTGCCAAGGACTTCGATTGATGCTAACCCTACCTGAAAAAGAAAAATATAATGGGCCAAGCTCCGTTTTTTATTTCCAAGTGGAGGACATTGAAGAAGCCTCACGCCTTTACCGCGAGAAGGGTATTCATTTTGTCGACACTCCTCACCTCATTGCGAAGATGGGAAACACCGAAACGTGGATGACATTTTTCCATGATTCTGAGGAGAATACACATGCTTTAATGAGTGAAGTAACTGTTACAGAGTAGCTTTTGGCTGTCTTTAGGTTCAATTCGTATTTTTGGGGGAGAATTTGAGGTAAGGTAATAGGGAGCACGATTAACTATTACACTCAAACCAAAACGAAAGGTGATTTCACATGGGAGAAAAGCGTTATATGAAAGATACAAAAACGAGCATAACCACCCACGTACTCCCTCCGGATACGAACCATCACGGAACGTTATTTGGCGGAAAGCTTATGGCTTATATTGATGATGTTGCTTCAATTGCCGCCACTCGCCACGCAAGAAAGCCCGTCGTAACCGCTTCTACAGATTCAGTAGATTTCCTCGAGCCCATTAAAGTGGGCGACGCGGTAACATTAGAAGCAATGGTGACCTACACAGGGCGAAGTTCTATGGAGGTTTGCGTAAAAGTAACTTCTGAAGTGCTGCTAACAGGCGAAACGAGTGTTGCAGCGATTTCCTTTTTAACCTTTGTCGCTCTAGACGGAGATAAAACAGCTGAGGTACCAGAGATCATCCCTGAAACAGAAGAGGAAAAATGGCTAAATGAGACAGCTGAAAATCGTGCCGAACATAGAAAGGCCCGTAGATTGCATAGTAAGGAGTTAGCGGAGTTTTTCAAGAAGGCTTATTAATACAGGTAACGAGAGATTCTTGGTTCTTTAAATAGGATGAAACGTCACTACAACTAGATTGTAGTGACGTTTTTGTATAGTACGAGTTTCACTGCTACCCGCACCCCTTCCCCATCAACAGCACGATTTACTCTATTTGGTATCCTCATGTTCTCATTAAAAAATAACATAGGACAAATTACCTTTTTTACCTAATTGCTCAAAATGGCTCTAGTAACCTCTTGTAAAATATCCCATAATGGATACCATATATTTCAAACACTTTGTCTAAGCAACGAGAAAAGGTAGGGTCAACCACTCACTCGATCCAATTTTTAACAAACAATTTACCTTATCTATACAAATATCAAGAATATTCTAGGTCGTTTTGTATTAATATGTGTTAAGTTAGTTTTCGTTTGGAAAAATTGCAGAAACGTTCAATAGGAGAAACTATGAATAGTTTAAAAAGATACTCTAGTTTAGAGTTCAGTATTTTACTATGTTTCATATTGCCACCGATTGGAATAATATTAGTACTGGCTAGTGGGCTGAATACTCTATGGATTTTTATAAAAGAGAAAAACCTTTACTCCGTTCGTTAAATTCTTGGTTCTTCTCAATGCTGTTGATTGCTTCACTGGGAGCAGCATTATCGATGAGAGAGTGGGCTTTTGTTGGTTCCTCTCTATTAGTTCTCGGATACTGGGGTGTTTATTTACGTGTGGTAGACGGATCGTTTCAGCCTTTTACAGAGAAGTTTAGAAATCTAGTAGTGTTTGGAGGAGTATATAACTGCTTCATAGGGTTAGCATTCAAAGGGGAGAGCTTTCCTTTGTTGGTTAGTTTGTTCACTGGGAATATTCATATTGCCAATATGGACGAAACTCGCTTAGTAGGAGCAGCGTATAATCCAAACTTTGCGGTCTATCTTTTACTAATGGCTGTTGCCTTTCAATTAGCACAGATTTTTCACACGGTACAGTATAGGAAATTTAGTTCATTATGGTGGCAGCTACTTCTATTGTTCTTCCTAAGCTATGGTGTCCTAGAAACAGGCTCTCGCGCTGGATTTTTCACACTCATCATTCTTTATATGATTCTAGCGTTTAGATTTGGGAGGATAGCGATAGTAGCAGGGATTTCTACGGCTATTCTTGTGTGTCAGGGTGCTTTAAGGTATTTACCCCGATTCTCCAGGATGGACGATTCGATGGACGGAAGACAAGCGATCTGGAGAAAGAGTATAGAAATTTGGGAACAACACCCTCTTTTTGGTGTGACTCCAGTTGGCTTTGGTCAAGAATATGTAAATGCCTTCTATGAATGGAAGCCACATGCTCATAATATCTTTATCGGCATGTTTGCTGAATTTGGAATGCTTGGCGGTGTGGCTTTTCTGATTATGGTTATCCACCATAGTTTCAAATGGAGTCGATTGTTTGCATATGAGGTACGAGACAAGCAGGAGTCGGCTTTATACATGCTGGTTCTCCCCATCATCCTGTTAACCGGCCTTGTCGACCAACCTCTATTTTCTCCGCAGCTTGGCGTGATTACAGTTGTGCTGCTAGGGTGCTGGGACAGGTATTCAAGCGGCCTTCAGCTTGAATGGTATAAGAGAGTTTTGTCGGTTAGTAGTTCAGTAAAATAAAGATAGGATTGCCCTCTTAGAAGGACAATCCTTTTTTGGTGTTGAAGGTTTGCATCAAGGGTGTGTCGGTTGAACTCCTACCCCCTCTGCTTACGTGTCATCACATCAAATATAACCGCAAGCGCGAGTACGCCTCCGCGAATAATATATTGAGGAGCAATTCCAACACCCAATAGGTTCATCCCATTAGTTAAGGAGGCCATCACAACGGCTCCAATAATGGCTCCTGTTACTTTCCCAACACCACCAGCGGCCGATACCCCACCAACATAGGCTGCGGCGATAGCATCAAGCTCAAATAATGTACCGGCAGTCGTTGTTGCTGATTGTAGTCGAGCTGTGAACAAGATCCCCGATAAAGCAGACAGCATGCCCATAGAGCCGAACACGATGAACGTAATTTTACTTACGTTAATTCCACTTAAATGGGCTGCCTCAGGGTTACTTCCCACTGCGTAAATATGACGACCCAGGACCGTCTTAGTGGTGAGAATATGATAGACAAGAACCACTAGAAGGATAATTATAACCGTCCAAGAAAACCCGTTGTATCCTGCTAATATCCAAGTGATATAGGCAATAATTGCTGAAACAAATAGTAATTGTAGGATGAAGATTTCCTTTGAAATCACGTCAAAGTTGTATTTCATTTTATTACGGCGGTTAGATATCGCACTATAAATATAAAAGACAATTCCAAGGGCTCCTAGAATTAAGGAAAGTAAATGCAAGCCCCCAACCTCTATAATAGAAGGAATATATCCATTCCCTATCGCGTTAAAGGCGTCATTCTGGACAATAATCGTCCCTGTTTCTTCCGTGACGAGAAGGATCGCGCCTCGGTAGATTAACCAGCCAGCAAGGGTAGCCACAAAGGAAGGAATCCCAACCTTCGCTACAAGAAAGCCTGTACCTAAACCAGCTACAATCCCAAGACCTAATATGATAGGGATTACGATATAGACCGATAAGCCCCCTTGCATTAATAAAATCGCTGCAATAGCCCCTAGAAAGCCAGCTAAAAACCCTATGGATAAATCGATATGACGTATCACGATGACAAGCATGACCCCTACTGCTAGAACAGCAATATAGCCGGCTGAATCTAGTAAGTTACTAATATTACGAGAAGACATGAAAAGACCGTCTGTTAAAATCGTAAACGTAATCATAATGACGATTAAAGCGATATACATCCCGTAATCACGGATATTGTGTTTAACTAATTGTTGTGCCTCTTGAACCAACTTCATGTGTTTTCCCTCCCTACTCTGTTGCGAGCTGCATAATAGTTTCTTGGTTCGCTGCTTCGGTCATCATTTCACCCTTCAGCTCTCCTTCTGCCATAACATAAATTCGGTCACTCATTCCGAGCACCTCGCCAAGCTCTGAAGAGATCATAATGATGGCCATTCCTTGCTCAATTAACTCATTCATCACCGAATAAATTTCAAACTTTGCTCCAACATCAATTCCTCTCGTTGGCTCGTCTAATAGTAAAAGCTTAGGTCCAACGAACAGCCATTTTCCTAATGAAACCTTTTGCTGGTTTCCACCACTTAGCTTGCCAACAATCTGCTGAATCGAAGAAGCCTTAATCCCTAATGATTCTTTATAGCCTTCTGCCACTTTAATCTCTTCATTGTCGTTAATCATGCCGCCTTGTGAAATTCCCTTTAAATTAGAAGCAGATATGTTTTGTTTAATATCCTGTAAAAGGAACAGTCCGTCACCCTTTCGGTCCTCTGTCACATAGGCAATGCCAGATTTTATGGCCTCACTCGTATGCTTAAAGGAGGTCGGAACTCCTTCTACTAGTAGCTCACCCTCTAGTTTGTAATTTCTAGAGTTTCCAAAAATACTAAGAGCGAGCTCCGTACGCCCGGAACCCATTAATCCAGCAATCCCGACAATTTCGCCTCGTCTCACATTTAAGTCAATGTGTTTAGCTACATATCGTCCAATTTTCGGATCATAGGCAGACCAATCTCTTAATTCTATTATTTTATCTCCTAACGCTTTTTTCTCGCGCTTTGGATAGATATCTTCAATTTCACGTCCTACCATGTTTTTAATAATGACCGCTTCATTGATTTCTCCTTTAGCGGCATCCAATGTACAAATGGTCTTTCCGTCACGTAAAACGGTCGCTTTATCCGCAATGGAAATGACTTCTTTTAATTTATGGGAAATCATGATACAAGTAATGCCCTGCTTCTTTAGCTCTCGCAAGAGCTCTAGTAAGTTTTCACTGTCATCTTCATTTAGCGCTGCTGTTGGTTCATCTAAAATGAGCAAACGTACTTTCTTACTCAAGGCTTTAGCAATTTCTACTAACTGCTGCTTTCCTACTCCTAATTCCTTAATCAGTGTCTCTGGATTAACCTTTAACTTTACCTTTTCAAGCATCTTACCTGCTTCGACGATAGTTTCATTCCAATCCACCATGGCTCCATTTTTAATTTCGTTGCCCATAAAGATATTTTCATAGACTGATAAATCAGGAAATAGCGCCAATTCCTGATAAATAATAGCAATCCCGGCATCTACACTATCGTTAATTCGTTGAAACGTTTGAACCTGCCCGTCAAATACAATGTCACCCGTGTAGGTTCCATGAGGATACACACCGCTTAACACCTTCATTAATGTGGACTTTCCTGCCCCGTTTTCACCAATTAGACAATGAATCTCGCCTTTTTCCACTTGGAAATTTACATCGCTTAAGGCTTTCACTCCCACAAACTCCTTGGTGATGTTTTTCATCTCTAATAATGTGTTCATGCCAAACCTCCTCCCTTTCATGCTGATAAGTAAGAAATAGTGATAGACGAATCCATCACTATTTCCAGAAACGGCTACTTACAGACCAGAGAACTCGCTCTCTTCATAGTATCCTGATTCAATTAGCTCTTGTTTCACGTTCTCTTGATCTACCACAATGACATCTGTTTGCTTCGCATTCACGTCCACCGCACCATTGTTGTAAGAACCTGTTGTTTCAGGTGTGTTCCCGTCAAGTACGTCTACTGCCATTCCAATTGCATCTGTTACTAGAGTACGAACATCTTTAAATACCGTCATGGATTGCTTTCCATCAATGATATATTGAATGGAAGCTTTCTCAGCATCTTGACCAGAAATTACATAGCTTGATACTTCAGGGTCTTGAGCGAATACGTCAGCAATCGCACGAGATGTCCCATCGTTTGGCGCTAATACCGCCACATCCCCTTTTGCATCTGCTCCAACTGCTGTTAAATGAGTTTGGGCTTTATTCTTTGCTTCATTCGGATCCCAGTTCGTTGTAACTTGACCTAAAATTTTGCCCATTTCGTCACGCGTTAATTCCGCTTTGTCTTTTAAGCCTTCTGCTTCACTAGAGTTCGCGATAACAAATGTTCCATCTGCAATTTTAGGTTGAAGTGTTTTCCAAGCTCCTTCGAAGAATAGGAATGCATTGTTATCAGAAGAAGCTCCTGCATATAGGTATAATGGAATGCCGCTACCTGAAGCATTATCCACTAAGTACTGAGCTTGAGCAGCTCCTACTGCAATGCTATCAAACGTTACATAGTAATCTACCGCTTCTGTTTCTGTAATCAAACGGTCGTACGAGATGACCGTCACACCATCTTTTTTCGCTGCTTCTACTGCTGCTCCCGCTGCCGCACCGTCATGAGGAGCAATGATTAAAACATCAATACCTTTATTTAAAAGTGTTTCAACATTTTCTTTTTCTTTTGCTGAAGAACCTTGGCTGAATAGAATCTCCGTAGTATAATCAGAATCCGCTAAGGCATCTTTAAAACGTTGCTCATCTTGTACCCATCTTGGCTCATCCTTTGTTGGTAAGACAATTCCAATACTTACTTCCCCGCCACCAGATGTACTGCTGCTACATCCAACAGCACTTACGACAAGCATCATGATGAAAAATAAAACAGGAATAAATTTCAGTTTTCCTTTCATAAAGCGCACCCCTTTTTTTTGTTGGCTCTGTTAAACAACGCTGTTGATTTCCGCAACATTTTTTAACAAAAGCCTTTTTGTTTTTACAACTCAACTATATCAAGAGGGGTATTACATGAAAGCGTTTACTTTTAGTTATTTTTTTAGTTTTAACTGGAATTTTTTAAGGTGAACTAGTAATAGAGAGCGACCGGAATCAATTACAAAGGACTAGATGTTTCAATCTACTACTCTAGAAAAAAAGACGCCAGATATCCTGGCGTCCCGCTGTTATTCCTATTCACTTAACCCTTTAAACACATCTTCCTCGGAATGAAATCCATCTGCAATGATGGTCTCTTGAATGTTATGCTCATATACCGCGATAGGAGAAAGGAGTACAGAAGGTACATTCATCTTTCCGTTATTCACATATTCCGTGACTTCTATCTCTTCACCTGCTGCAAGCTGAACCGCAAGCTTCGCCGCTTCACGTGCAAGGGATTGGATCGGCTTATATACTGTCATCGTTTGTTCTCCTCTCACAATGCGCTGAATAGCCGCTAATTCAGCATCTTGACCTGCTACTGGTACTTTTCCTAAAAGACCATACTCTAAAAGCGCAAGGGACGCTGCACCCGCAGTCGCATCGTTCGCAGCAATCACGGCATCTATTCCTTCTGGATTAGCTTCTAAAGCTTCCTTCATATTATGGTAAGCGTTCGTTGGAACCCAATCCTTTGTCCATTGATCATATACAACCGAAACATCTCCCGCATCAATGTAGGATTTAAGAATTCGGTAGACCCCTTTTTCGTTAAGTGAGCATTATGGTCCGTTTCCGCTCCCCCTATATAGACATATTTTCCTTTAGGAGCAACAGAGGCAATGGCCTCCGCTTGAAGGCGACCTACTTGTTCATTATCATAAGACACATATAAATCAATCTCGGCATTTTTAACTAACCGGTCATAGGCAAGAACTTTCACTCCTGCCGAATGGGCTTTTTTCACAATAATGGCTGTGGATTCCGCGTTATGAGGGACAATGACTAGAACATCTATCCCACTTCGAATGAGGGATTCTGCTTGAGAGATTTGCAAAGCATCATCTCCGTTCGAGGTCTGAATATCCACCTCTGCTCCTAACGCTTCGACTGCTTCTTTAAAGTACGTCCGGTCCCTTTCCCACCGTTCCTCTAGTAAGGTATCCATGGAGAACCCTATCTTCATTGGACCTGGCTTCAAAACCATTTCTTCCACCTTTTGATCCACCTCAGACGTGGCTGCTTGTTCCGCCGGCTGATTCACACAGCCACCAGCTAGCAACGCAATGAAAAGAATAAGCAAATTGCGGAATGGTCGTTTTACTCTTATCCCCACTCTCATCACCTTACCCCTTTACACCCATTAGCGTTTTTCGGTATTCCTTTGGTGTTACTCCATAAAGCTTTTTAAATACTTTACTAAAATAATTAGGATCCTGATAGCCTACCTCAAAGGTAATTTCTTTCAAACTTTTCTCTCCGTCTGTCATAAGTTTCTTCGCCTTCTCAATACGGCACTCTGTCAAAAAGGTAATATAGTTAATTCCTAGCTGATCTTTAAATAGTTTACTAATATAGATGGGGCTAAGATTGACCTTAGCCGCAATCCCTTCTAATGATATGTCTAAGTGAGAGTTATCTATAATATATCGTTTGATTTGTTGAATGCTATCATTCTCTAACTGCTCATAGTACTCCTCGTATACTTGCTGTAAAAGCTGAAGTAAAAGGTTGGTTTCACGCATAAGCTGTCCATACGAGCGCACCTCTGCCGAGTATAATGGCGGCTCCGCCTCTATCCCTAACTCGTGTAATACTCGTGAAGCGATCCACAGTAGTTCGAGAACACGCTGCTGTGCATGATTAAGGTTTGTCTGTTCTTGTTCAAACTGGTGAATGAGCTTAACGAGACTGTCTGACACTTCTGTCCATTGCCCGTTACGAATTTGTTCGAATAGTCTTTTCTCCATCTCTTTATAATCACGGTTACTGCCCCCAGCACTTACTTCAGGCAGGTCGGAGTAAAATCGAAAGCTAACATGAAGGGATGTATCCTTTGTAGCAATTAATGATTCCTGGTAGGATTTTCGAATCTGTTCAAAACTGTCATAACAGTTACCAATTCCGATAAACCACTTTTTTCTTTCTCCTTGAGGGGCAAGAGCTAAAAGTTTTCGTGCAAGGGTAATAGCTTGAGAGCGAAAGGATAGACTCCTATCACGCATCACAATAATCGGTAATTGCCTTCCGTATAGTGCCCCCACATATCCTGCATCTTGAACGTGCTCTTTTATCTTTGTATAAAAATGCTCTGAACCTTTAGGAATGAGAAGACTCATAACAAATTTCTGCCCATCTCCTTGTATGCCAAGTAGCTCAATTAGTTCCTCTACTTGAATGCCATGAACATGGTCAAATAATAGCTGGGTAACAATATCCGCCTCCATGATAGGTAAGGCCTTTTGCCATGCTTGTTCCTTCAAGGACCGCTCACGCCTCTGTGCCTGCTCCGCTTCAATTTCTCCCATCACTCTCGCTACAGTTTCAATGATCTCACTTTTTTTGCTTGGCTTTAATAAATAATCCTTCACCCCTAGCTTCAAGGCTTCATGGGCATAATCGAATGTGGCGTACGCAGTAATCATAATATATTTAATAGTCGGATAGCGTGAATGTAAGTGCTCAACCGCTTCTAACCCACTCATACCTGGCATCTTAATATCCATAAAAATGAGTTCTGGCTGAAAGGCTTCTGTCATCTCAATGGCTACTTTTGCATTTTTTGCCTGCATAATTGTTAAGCTCGGGAAGTTTCTTAATAGAATGGTACTTAGACCAATGCGTTCAATTTCTTCATCATCTACAATCAGAACCTTCATCGTTATCCTCCCCCTTCATCGGAATCATGAGAATCACCCTTGTGCCCTTTTCGCGGTCACGCTCAAACAGTAGGATGTTCGTCTCGTTATAAAACAATCGTAGGCGATTGACTACATTACTCATTCCAATCCCTGTAGAATGCCCTTCTGTGTCCCGTGATTCCCCTTCTAATATGGCTCTAATATTCTCCTCTGATATTCCGTCTCCATCATCCTCTATTTCTATTCTAATTCTCTCGTTTTGCCGATACACACGAAACCAAATATGTCCGCCATCCTCGTTCGGCTCAACAGCATGAATGACAGCGTTTTCAACAATGGGCTGAAGCGTTAATCTTGGGATTTGGACTGATAGGCAGTCTTCTTCAATGTCCATATGGAAGTGTAGCCGATCGGTGAACCGTGCTTTTTGAATGTCCATGTATTGCTTCAGTACATGGACTTCATCTAAAAGGGTAGTAGACTTATCTAATCGCTTTAGATTATAGCGAAGGAGCCCAGCCACGCTTACTAATAAGTCACTTGTCTCTTCTGATCCTTCTAAATACGCTTTTTTGGAAAGGGTATTTAACGTATTGTATAAAAAATGCGGATTGATTTGACTTTGCAAGCTAATCAACTGACTTTCTTGAAGAAGAAGCTTATTTTGCTGAAGCTCTCGCTCAAGCTGTGCTTTTTGCTTAATTTCAACTAAGTAATTGTTAATATTAATCCTCATCTGATCAAACATTTTAGCTAAAAATGAGATCTCATCATCGCTTTTGACTTCAATCTTTAAATCAAATCGACCCTTAGATAACTCTATGGCGGCCTCTGTTAACTGCTTTACAGGACCCGAAATTTTTCTTGAGAACCAGTAGGTAGCGAGTACTAGTAGTAGAGTAATGAGAAGAAACATCCAAACACCTAGTATCCTAAGCTCTTCTGATTGTTCAATTATTCCTCTATAGAACGAATCATACGTCTTTAACTCTTGATCAATTAACGTTAAGGACATCTCAGACAAATATTTCGAAATACGAGTCGCCTCGTTAAACGCCTCTACATAATCCTCTGAGTCTTGCTTCGTTCTAAGCGTCAGCGTACGGTCCGTCGAATCAAGTAAGCTATCCATAAGATGCTCGTAGTTCGTTAGAGTGAAAGCGTTTTCTTCATGACGAAAGCCTTCTATTTGGTAGCGAATTTGCTTGATTTGATCTTTGCTTTCATTTAAGCGAGAAAGGTTGTCCACGGATGGGGTAAGCAAATAGTTATTAAGGTCCGTGATAATTTGAGAACTATCCGTCGCCACTTGATTCATCAGTAGATATCGTTCCAAAATATCATTATATTGATCTTGCATTTTATCATTATAAAAGGTTAAGGATGTCCAAATGGCTGCCATAATAAATACAACGACTGTTACTAATAACCAAATCTTCTTTTGTAAGCTTGTCATTTTTCATCAGGCACCTTTACCATTTGAATGTCTGTTAAATATCCTTCCCAGTTTAAGGGAGCTGTTTCGTTTCGCAGCAGTTCCATCATGAGCCCGACGCTAATTTCTCCCATATCCTGAGGAGATTGTTCGAGGATGCCATCCAGCTTCCCTTGTTTTAATAAGGTTAGGGATTCTGGCGTATCGTCAAAGGAATAAATAAAATAGGGTTCAATTTTCGATCGACTTTCGATTTCTCTTACCATGTCCCCCGTTAGGTTCGCATCAACCGCTAGCCAGCCTTGAATACCCGGATATTGATTCAGCACCTCTTTTGTCGTCTGCCGAATCTCTTCTCGTTTTATAACGGTCTCAAATTCAATCAACTGGATATCTGGGTATACTTTCAAAACATCCTTCATCCCGTTCAATCGTTGCTCCTGATAGTAGTGCCGGTCGCTACTGGTCATGAGCACCACTTCGCCTAAGCCGCCCATATCTGAAACAAGCTCTTTCGCCATTAATTGTCCAGCATAATATTGATTAGATCCCACATAGGTTCTTCTTAAACTATCCTCAAGAGGAATATCATTTGCTATCGTGATAACAGGGATACCATAGGAAGAAGCTTTTGTTTTAATCAACTCCGCAAACTCTTCTGTTTCTAATCCCTGCACAATCACTCCATCCACTTGGGAATAGATAGCAATCTCCATATTCTTTAAAAATTCTTCCTCATTGCTTCCGTAGCTTCCCCAGACTTCTAGAATGGCCCCTTCCTCCATTGCTTTTGTACTAGCACCATAGGCTACCTTATCCCAAAACGGCGTTTCTAACTCCTGGGTAATTAAAACCAATCGAATTTGATCGTCGTCTTTCTTTTTCTTTTGGGGCAACTGCCAATCGGTTTGAAACACATGAACAGCAGAGGTTAGGGTGAAATAAAAGAGAATACCACATACGATACTAAGAAGAGTGATGATGACTTTAGGCACACGGCTCGTCTCCTTTTCAAACTTTACTGATAATTTTATTTTATCATAGAGACGATGCCGCGAGATAGAAAATTTGGGAGAGTGAGAGGGGGATTCTGAGGGATATTGCCTACTAAAGAATCATTAAGATTCCAAAACTTATGACCCATAACATGGGGACTAAACTCACCCATATCGCTTGTTGCTCATTTTTTCTAAGCAAAAGCCACGAGAGAATCGAACATAAGATAACGGCAGCAGGATAGATGGTGATGATCAAGACAAATAGGCTATTCCATACACCTACTCCCCCATCAAAGCTCATAAAGGACAATCCCCAAATTGCCACCCACGGAATAAACGTAAAAAAATAGAGACATTGTAAACTAATCAGGTAGATTTTCAACTGACTCCCTCCTTTATTATGTATATATTCAATGGAATGAATGGTCATGATTGATTAAATGAGGGATTTTCATTCACATTTCTGTGTCTGTACTAGGGTTCGTCTTACTTTTAAGCCTATTTGTATACTATAATGATATAGATTAAGGAAAAGATCTCCTTTACCTGAGGTCTTTTCCTAAAATACTTCTTTAAAGGAGCATCACCTTATGTTAAATACTATCGGGGTTATCGGCCTTGGCGTTATGGGTAGCAATATTGCTTTAAATATGGCGAGTAAAGGGGAAACCGTTGCTGTCTATAACTACACGCGAGACCTTACGGATCAATTAATGGAAAGAAGAGACGATCACGCTCTTCATCCATATTACGAAGCACAGGATTTCATCCAATCCTTAGAAGCACCGCGAAAAATCTTTATGATGGTAACAGCCGGCAAAGCGGTTGATTCTGTTATACATTCTATTCTTCCTTTCCTTGAAGAAGGAGATATTATTATGGACGGAGGAAACTCCTTTTATAAAGACAGTGAGCGTCGATACGAAGAGCTACGCGACAAAGGGGTTCACTTCCTAGGGATCGGTATTTCTGGTGGAGAGGTAGGAGCTTTAACGGGACCTTCCATTATGCCCGGTGGAGATAAAGAAGCGTATGATGAAGTGGCAAGCATTTTAACGAAGATTTCGGCTAAAGTAGACGGCGAGCCGTGCTGTACATATATTGGACCTAAAGGAGCTGGCCATTATGTGAAAATGGTTCACAATGGCATTGAATATGCTGATATGCAGCTCATTACAGAGGCGTATACCTTTTTACGTCAAAACGTAGGGCTTTCCATTGAAGAAATTGCGGAGATTTTTGATACATGGAATCAGGGGGAGCTTCAAAGCTATTTAATTGAAATCACGGCTAGCATTTTAAAGAAGAAAGATGAAGTAACCGGTGCTCCAATGGTCGATGTGATTTTAGACAAAGTCGGTCAAAACGGGACAGGTCAATGGACAAGCATTCAAGCTATCCAGGACGGAATCCCCTCTACTATCATTACAGAATCCTTATTTGCTCGCTATATCTCCTCTTTAAAGGAAGAGCGTGTTCAAGCAGAAGATCTATTACACGGACCGAGTGGGGAACGCGATGAGCTAAACAAAGAGAAGTGGATTGAATATGTTAGACAGGCTCTTTATATGGGGAAGGTTTGTGCTTACGCACAGGGATTTGCTCAGTATAAAAAGACGTCTGAACTGAATGGATGGAATCTTCCACTAAAGGATATAGCACTTATTTTCCGAGGCGGCTGTATTATCCGTGCCCAGTTCTTGAACGTGATCAGTCAAGTGTACGGAGAAAACAGCGAGCTTGCAAACTTACTCGTATCTCCATTCTTTGCTGATAAAATCAAAGACTATCAAAAGGGACTGCGTAACGTTGTATCAACAGGTGTCCTAACAGGAACAGCCTTCCCTTGCTTAAGTTCTTCTTTAACGTATTACGATAGCTATCGTAAGGGTGAGTCCAGCGCAAGCCTACTACAAGCACAGCGTGACTACTTTGGTGCCCACACGTATGAACGGAAGGATATGACAGGAAAGTTTCATACAAATTGGTAGATGGTTTAGAGTAAGTCATGTAGGTGACTTGCTCTTTTTTAAAAGGAAAGATGAAGGCTATGAGCTAGATGTTTTTCCTAATTGCTCAGATGACGATGAACATACTGAGTTTTGACTGTTTTTTATCCAAAGACCTGATTATCCTCACTTTGTCTTTTCCTCACACGGCGCGAAACATACCTGACTTTGTTTTATTTGAACTGGTTCGTTCAATTGCATGACCAGTAGTACCATTCCCTTTTCGAAACACAGATAAAAATGAATGGCTAGATAGCGAATTTCTTGTAAATGGAAATATAGTTGGAGTATTCTACAATAGGTACTTCAAAGTTCCTACTTTACACTATTATTACTGAGGTTCATAATCAAAGGTACTCATTCAAATGGATGAGGTTTGACAATTTTACTAATAAGGAGAAGTGAGTAGAATGGTACAAGCTTTAACTTTAAATAATGGGATAGAAATGCCCGAGATTGGCTACGGCGTGTTCCGTGTAGAGGAAGGATCCGCATTAGAAGATGCTATCGTAACAGCGATTAAGCTTGGTTATCGCAGCATTGATACGGCGGCCATTTATGGAAATGAAGCAAGTGTTGGAAATGGGATTAAAAAAGCCATTGAACAAGGTCTTGTAACACGTGAAGAATTGTTCGTTACATCAAAAGTATGGAACGACGGGCTTACGTTTGATGAAACCATTGCGGCCTATGAGGAAAGTCTTGAAAAGATGGGGTTAGAATACCTTGATTTATATTTAATTCACTGGCCTGGAGACAACAAGTACTTAGAGCCGTGGAGAGCCCTTGAATCTCTTTACAAAGAGAAACGCGTGAAGTCTATTGGGGTTAGTAACTTCCAGGTTCATCACCTTGAAGATTTACGAGAGAACGCAGAAATTACTCCGGTTGTGAACCAGATTGAATTGCACCCTAAATTAATCCAAGAAGAAGTAAGAGCGTATTGTCAGGAGCATAACATTCTTGTAGAGGCTTGGTCTCCACTTATGAATGCCGAGCTTTTATCCGATGAGACAGTAGGAAAGATTGCTTCTACTCACGGAAAATCCGCTGCACAAGTAATTTTACGCTGGGACCTTCAGCAAGGAATTATCACGATTCCAAAATCAATGACCCCTTCACGTATGGAAGAGAATATCTCCATCTATGATTTTACTCTTTCAGAAGAAGAATTGGCGCAACTAAATGCGTTACATGAAGGACGTCGTATTGGTCCGAATCCGGATGAGTTTGATTTCTAAATTTACTTCATACTTTTGCATCCGCACGAGCATATGGCTGTGCGGATGTTTTGTTTATAAAATAGTGAGATGATTTTCCATTCCCGGGCATAAAATATGTTGATAAACCTATAAAGGGGATGAATGGAGAATGTACAACACGGCAGGGAACGGCTCATATCCTTATCATTCAGTGGGATACCAAGTAAATGAAGCCTATTCGTGGGAGCAAGTCGAACAGCCTTTAGAAGCACTGCAGCATGCTATCCATCACGAAATGACTTGTGTTGATCGCTATTATCGACTATCGACCGTTGCACCGAATACACAACATCAGCAGCAGCTAGTCTATTTAGTAGAAACCAAAAAGGCACAATTGAAACAGTTTACTGATTTATATATCGCTTTAACTGGAACGGAGCCTCAGTATTATCGATATCAAACACCTTTTACAAGCTACGGGGAAGGGTTAGAGCAAGCGTATCAATCAGAGGTGTATGGCTATCACTATTATAATAGGAGCAGTACGACGTCTACTCACCCTACTGTTCAGTATATATTTCAGGCTGCTGCTAGTGGAGAAATGGAGCATATCGCACGTGTGGATTGGTTACGGGCTGAAGTATCCAATGGCTCCTCAGATTTCGGAGGAAAGCCTTTTGTTTTTAATATTGATGAAGCCACTACCTCTAACGATACATACCGAACAGCGGTATGGACAGGAGAGCACCTCCAAGTTACATTAATGAGTATAGACGTTGGAGATGATATTGGACTTGAAGTTCATCCAACTACAGATCAGTTCTTAAGAATAGAAGAAGGTCAAGGTCTTGTTCAAATGGGACCAACTCAAGATAATTTGAATTTTGAAGAAATGGCGTTTGATGATTATGCTATACTCATTCCAGCTGGCACGTGGCATAATGTGACAAATACAGGGGATATCCCGATGAAATTGTATGCTATCTATGCCCCACCTGAGCATCCTTTCGGGACTGTTCATAAGACGAAGGCTGAAGCGATGGAAGCGGAAAGAAACCCTTATTATGGCTAGGTAGTAGAAGAGGTCGCGAGGGCGGCCTTTTTTTATTGGATTGCTTTTTATACGCGTGGGGGGATTTGCCCATAAATGACGATCATTTGCCCGTAAGCCGTTCAAAATTGCCCGTTATAGATGGAATCTCTGTCGATGTACGCTTCATATTTATTGTTATTCTTTTTAGGATAGGCAAAATACACGTAGCCATTGTCCTTTACAAGCTTCTGTTCTATGATCTTTTGTAAGTGATCTCGAAATTCTTCAAGAGAGAATATAAAAAATAAAAAGCAAGTCGTACTCTTTCTCTTGAATAGAGGAATCATAGGTTACCTCTGAAAATCCCTCTACTCCTTCTGGAAGGTTTATGACTAGTTTGTTCGGATACTTCGCAAAGTTGAGCTTATCGCTAACACTTTTTGTTGAGTTCATCCACTCTCACCTTTCCTAATTACCTATTAAAGTCCTTCTACAATGCGTTGTTTCTTTTGTTGAACGGTTTGAAGCTCTTCCGAATTGGTGCGGTATTCTACATCAAGCTGATTTATGATTTGAGCTACATTTCGATACTGATCCTTTGTTTGCTTTAAGGATTCTGTGATTTTTCCTTGAACGATAAAGTCCATAAAAAATCCATCAAAGAAAAAGTCCGCAAACACTAGCAGACCAGATATGTCCATCGTAAGGTCCGTTCGCTCATTCACATCCACTAATTCTTTTTGAAATTCTCTCATTCGCTTCTGCGCTTGATGAAGATGGTGCTCAGCCTGGTCCATATGCTGATGCTTGACTAAACCAGAAACCGTTCCACCCCCGAACATATCAAGTGTTCCCCAGGATTCGGCCTTCTCTAAATCGCTAATGGCGTTTGAGAGCGCCACTTGTACTTGCTCCCCTACCTTGATCGCCTCTTCTACCTCTTTGACATAAGCCTTTAATAGTCCTTCTTTCTCACTTAAAGCAAATACTTCTTCAGTATAGACCGTATCAGTAGATTTAATCAGACTCTCTTTTTCTAGTAAAATGTCTTGATACGCTTGTTCTGCAAATTTGACGCTATCTAGTTTTTTAATAAGCTCGGTAATCTCTTCATCTATCTCTTTTTTTGTACGCTCCACTTTTTCAAGTTGATGACGTGCAACGACTGCTTCTTCTTTTTCTTTTGAAAGCTTCTCATCCTTTTTCCCCGTGACTGTCGCGAAGAAATTGGTTAGCGATAAGCGCTCAAGCTTTTCTACATCTCTTTCTTCCGTCTCAACACGCTTTCGTAAGTCCAATAATCTTTGTTCGATGCTTTCTCGTTCACTATCATAATCCTTTAATTGTCTCTCATATTTTTCTTTTTTTCGGTATTTTATCTTTTAAATTGATAATCTGTTCATTGATATCGGTAAACATCTCCATGCCTCCCAGAAGTTCTTATATCCTCATTTACGAAATAGGTAGTGGAAAGTTTCAGATTATTTTTACAGAAGCACCTTCTCCTGACTACTCATTCATCTGATTCCCAACAAACTAGCAGAATATGTGGTATGATAATCTAATTGTATTTGAAGAATAGGAGAGTAAAAGACATCATGAATCATACGTTATCAACGCGCCACTGGCTTCTTATCTTTACGTTAAGCTTATTAACTTTTGTACTTGGCACGAGCGAGTTTGTAATTGTTGGGATTTTAACAGAAATCTCTTCTAGTCTAGGGGTGACCAATGCGAAGGCCGGGACGCTTGTTTCTGCTTTTGCGATAACATTCGCGATTACGACGCCACTTGTCATGTCTGTAACGAGTGGGTTTCCTAAGCGTAAGTGGATGTTATCACTCATTGGCGGATTTATTTTATTGAATGCCCTTTGCGTCGTTACGTCAAATTTCTCCGTGCTTATGGTGCTACGGATGCTATCAGCCACTGTAACCGGCGTTTTGATTTCCCTTGCTATGATTGTTTCAAGCGAAACGATGCCAGCACCGAAAAGGGGGATAGCCATTTCCTTTGTGTTTGGTGGTTTTACCTTAGCCAATGTGGTAGGAGTTCCAGTTGGGACTGTCATTGCTCAAAGCTTTAGCTGGAACGGGACCTTCGTTCTTACCACCCTGCTAGGCGCTTTAGCATTTAGCTTCTGCTATTTTGTGTTACCTAGTAAGCTGAGTCAGGCAAAAAGCTCGATGAAAGACCAGCTTCCTTTGCTTGCTCAACCGAGAATATTGCTTGCCTTCTTTATTCCAGCATTAGGTTTTAGCGCAACATACGCCGTCTTTACGTATTTAGTGCCTATTCTAAAAGAGATGGGGATACCCGGTGGTTCCATTAGTCTCGTTTTGTTAATTTATGGATTTATCTCGATTTTCAGCAATATTTTAGCAGGGAAAATTGCGAGTCACAATCCTATTGGAAGGCTGCGCTGGGTCTTTCTTTTACAAGCTGTCGTCCTTATGAGTCTATTCTTTACAACAGAGCATCTCATTCTTGGACTTGTAAATATTGGAATCATGTCCTTGATGGCGATTCTCTTGACTACGTCCACTCAGCTGTATTTAATTGACTTAGCTAACATGTATCAACCGAAAGCAACGGGGCTTGCTGCCTCCCTTATGCCGGTCGCAAGCAATGTTGGAATTGCCTTAGGCTCTGCACTAGGAGGCCTTGTGTACCATGCCGGAAACTTATCATTCGTACCGTGGGTTGGTGGAGTTCTTGCTATAGTAGCCAGCGCGTTAACCTTCATCAGCTTTTACTTTGATCAAAAACATACGAGAACAGAAAACGTCGCCATGTAAGCGAGGTGGTGACGGTCTGATGCTCTTTATTGCTAAAGGTCCTAGCTCCCCTTGAAAACGTACATCTCAAAATGAGCTAGGACATTTGCGATCGATAAAAACATGCTCTTTAGACGCCTATACGGCTGGTAAAATCGTGAGGTTTCTACAGAATCCTATTACCTTTTCATCATATCAAAGAAGCTTGGAAGGTCCTCTACATTCTCCTCTTTCACCTTTTTAAGCATCTTCAAATATAACTCCTGCTCTAAGTCCTTCCGATGCTCAGGAGGAGTTTGTTGTAGCGCTTTTCTAATAGAGGGTCTCAATTCTACCATTAACTCCTCCAATAGGATTTGTTTGTCTACCATACCTTCACCCCTCATTTCGAACGACTGAAGTTAATTCATGAATCTCATCTTCAAGTCTTTCTAAACGTTTTTCAAATCGATGCAGCAAATACACCGTCATGACTATTGGAAACCCAACATTGCCAATCATCTCAATAATGGTTAGCTCATCCAACTTTTAATCGCCTCCTTAATTTTTTTAGCGCTGATTGCCTTGTTTTCGATACTGCTTGCTGAGAGATTCCAAATTCTGATGCAATCTCCGTGTCCTTCATGTCCTTTATATAGGCGTATTCAAGCGTTCGCTTTTGATTTTTCGTTAGTAGCTTCATCGCTTCCCAAACATCCTGACGATCTAGTACATCCTCTAAATGTAAGGAATGCTCATAATAGGAGGGCGTTTCTCCTACAATCCACTCCTTATACGTTTCCATGTTCTCATCCTTAATTGGCGCATCTAACAGTAAGCTATATCGATTTTCATGCTGTCTTCTTCGTTTATCATAATCCATAGCCTCAAAAGACAGGCTTTTTGCAAAGTATGCAATCATTTTTACTTTCACATAATACAACTGAAAATAGCGGTTCAAGATTTCTTCATTGGATTTTGTTGGACATTTTCTATACAGTGCGTAGGCAGCACGTCCTTTTTCACTTTCAAGAAAATGCACCATGATAGGATTAGTTGTCATGATACTCACCTCTCAGACGGAATGAAGTAGAAAATATACGAATATATGTTCGGTTTTTAGGTAAAAAAAGAGATTGTTTGTTGGGCTTACTATATAAAGGGGATTCCTTGGACAAAATTACAACCTATTTTTTACATTGATACGTTCAGTATAACAGGTTTCGACTAGGAGGATGGACGGATTTTTCAGGGAAAAAGGAAAGGTCGTCCCGTTCTATTTGGACGACCACGACCTTCCCGAATTGTATAGGTTACACCTATTTATATAGTCTTTCCAAAACTTCTTTCATTTCAGGCTTCACGTTAATTTTAGGTCGCGCTGCCTTCGCTAATTCTTCAGCTTCTTCTATTGAATGAGCTTTGTCTAGTGCTAGTAATGTACCAATGGCAACTGTTCCTGTTCGGTTACTTCCACCTTGACAATGAAAGTAGACATTCTGCCCTTTGTTGTAAGCGTCCACCACTTGATCAATCGCCGCTTTCACTGTTTCATCTTGTCGTTCTTCGTCATCGACAATTGGACTATGAACTCGGTTGTACAGTGAATCTGTCACATCGGATTCTGCTCGTAAATCAAAGGACACATCGATCTTCTCTTCTTTTATAACATCTTCAAAATCATCGGCACCACCGATAAATATTCTACCTTCAATAAGTTCCTGATACTTTTTCATCTGACGATTTTCCTCCTATGTGTACCCGTGTAGGTTCATGTGAATCCACTTTATTTTGACTTAATCGTACGAGAGATACAACTTTCTTGTTTAGGATTTTTGTAAAGAAAGCATAAAGAAATAGGAGTTAGAAACACTAAGAAAAAGAAACGTCTATGGGGACATGACGATTGAGGTGAAGGCATGAATCATATGAATCAGCAACTAGAAACGAATGGGTCCCACATTAATTTAACCGCAACAGAATTATCCAATGTGTGGGCTTCCTATTTGAAAAATAGTATGGAACGTAGATTCTTTGAATACTTTTTAGCCAAAGTGGAGGACGTACGGATCAAACAAGTGATAGAGAAAATGTTAGCCAAGAATATAAGCAATATGGAAGAGTTGACGGTGTTTTTTCAAGAGGAAAATATTCATATTCCACGAGGGTTTACGGAAGAAGATGTCGCGGTAGGGGCAAGTAAGGTTTTTTCTGACACCTTTATGCTGTACTTTTGCTATGACATCACAATGCTATCGATGAGTACATATCCTAGCGCGTTAAGTGATAGTTCAAGGAATGACATACGGGCACATTTTCAAGGGTGCTTAGAATATTCCACCCATATTCAGAATGAACTAACCGACCTCATGCTGTCACTCGGCGTGTATTTAAAATCACCACAAGTGACAGTTGATAGTCAGCTGGATTTTGTTGGACATTATGTGTATTTAAACGGGTCGATAGGCGAGCCTCGTCCGTTAAATACAGCTGAAATTGCCAATCTCACAAGAATTCTACATCGAGCTAACTTTTCCAAGATGATATACGTGTCGTTTAGTCAGCTGGCGAAAACGAAGAAACTAAAAAAGCATTTTAGCAGAGGGCGTGATGCTCTTCAAAACGTCATCGACATGCTCGACCCTATTTTAAAGGAAGAGGATATTCCACTATCAGCATCAGGTGATTATAAAATGTATGATGTGGAGATGCCACCTTTTAGCGAAAAGTTGATGCTCTTTTTCGTCAACACCTGTTTAGGAATGTTTTGCTTCACGATGATTAGTCAAGCGATGGCATCGAGCTTGCGTTCGGATATTTTGTTAGCACTGAACCAAATCACTAAGGATATGAAAAAATTTTATGGCTCAAGCTTACTCCTTACGATTCAAGAGCAATGGTTGGAGCGTCCACCGCAGAGTGTAAATAAGAAATAAAAACATTTCAGGAGGCAAGAGTAAAGGTGTACCCACTCTTGCCCCCTGGTTTATTCGAGATATGTTTGATGTTCTTTTTTTATGTCTTCTAACAGCTCTTGGTTTGTAAACAAATCTAGTGCCGTTAAAGCAAGTGCTTTAGCTCCTTTTAATAGAGCTGCATCCCCTTTGGGCGAGGCTGCTGCTTCTCTAAATTCTACAGTATGGGCAACTAAGGAACTCGGCCCAATTTTAATATAGGGATGGATAGTTGGGATCACTTGACTGACATTCCCCGCATCCGTTGACCCTATCCCTTGCTCACGATCTTGGTATTCTTCCCCCAACTGTTCAATTCTTTTCCGAAACACTCCGTCAAACTTTGGTGTTCGGTGAAAGTGATCGACTCCGTTTTGGATGCGTGTCATCTTCATGGTCGCTCCGCAGGATAAAGCAGCGCCTTCTGCTATTTGAAAGACGCGCTTTGTTATTTGATCACAGGTTGAACGATGGGCAGCTCGAATAAAAAATCTGGCTCTTGCATAATCAGGAACAATATTGGGTGCTTGCCCCCCGTCTAAGATGATGCCGTGAATTTTCACATCAGATGTGACATGTTGACGCAGTGCATTAATTCCGTTATACAACTGAATAACCCCGTCTAATGCATTTATACCGGCTTCTGGATTGGCTGCCGCATGAGCAGGCTTACCAAAGAACTCAAAGTCAACTGGATCTACCGCAAGTGAGGGCGCCGTTCCACTGGTGATTCCTAAAGGATGCACCATCATACAAGCATCTAAATCTTGAACGAGTCCGTGCTGAACAAACGTTGCCTTAGCACTTCCATTCGGCCCTCCTTCCTCAGCAGGTGTTCCAAGGACGACCACTTCCCCTCCTATTTGATTAATCACTTCACCAATCGCAATGGCAGCAGCCACACTCGTTGTGCCAATGATATTATGTCCACAAGCATGACCTAACCCAGGTAGCGCATCATATTCTGCTAGAAATCCTATACTTGCTCCAGGTTTAGTAGACTTCTTCCTAGCGATAAATCCAGTCGGGTGTTTTAGAATATCACGTTGGATACCAAATCCTGCTTCTTCTAAAATAGATGTCAATAATTCAGAAGCAAATACCTCCTCATTTCCTATCTCAGGATGCTGATGAATTTTGTGACTAGTCTCAATATACAATGCTTGATTATTATCAATCGATGTAAAGATAGCTGATTCTAATTGGATGATGGTACTAGCTAGCATGGTCGTCTTCACTCCTTACCATCCGATTTGCTCTAGAGGTACAAACGTTGGAATAAGAGAATTGTTGTATACTTCGTTTATATGATTCGCTACATCTTGTTGCTGATAGATTTCTACAATTCTTTGGAACACTTTATTATCCACTTCGTCAGATCTTGCTGCAATGATGTTGATATAGGGTTCCGCTGTGTCATCTTCAATAAAGATGGCATCTTGAACAGGGATGAATCCTGCCTCAACCGCAACTCCATTATTTATGACTGAGGCTGCTACATCTGGAAGCACCCTTGGCGTTTGAGCCGCCACAACGGTTTCAAATGTTAGATTTTTAGGGTTTTCTTCTATAGCACTAATATCTCCATTGCCATCAAAGTCCTTTGGAAGGGTAATTAATCCAGCTGATTGGAGGAGTAAAAGAGCACGACCTAAATTGGTCTCTTCTGAAGGTAGAGCAATCGTGCTGCCATCTGGTATATCTGCTACATTGGAATACTCCTCAGAATACACACCCATTGGGGCTATAATAGTTGTTCCAATTGGTGCTAAATCTAAACTATGCTCCTTAATAAATGCATCAAAATACGAAACGGTTTGGAACGCATTTAAATCTACATCCCCATCAGCTAAAGCCATATTAGGACGAACATAATCCGCAAACTCCACTAACTCTATCTCAATCCCTTCCTCCGCTGCCTTCTCTTGAATCTTCTCCCAGATCGGAACGCCCGATCCATTCAGTCCGACCTTAATCACCTTAGATTCAGAGGTCGCTCCCTCACTGCACCCTGATACAAGTAAACTTATTAGGGCAAGTAGCCAAATCCATTTCTTTTTCATCCTTCTTCCTCCTTAATGTCTTCTAATTTTTCTTGATAATCCATTTCCAATGGTTTGAATCAGTTGCACGAGAACGACTAATAGAAGCACGGTAATGACCATGATTTCTGTTTCAAACCGCTGATAACCGTAGGCAATCGCTAAATCTCCAAGACCTCCGCCGCCAACAAACCCAGCCATGGCAGAGGCCCCAATTAATCCGATGGTCGCTATGGTAATATTGAGTACAAGAGAACTAAGCGCTTCTGGCAGCAATACATAAAGCACAATTTGCCACGGGGTCGCCCCCATTGCTTCAGCTGCTTCGACAATACCTGGCTTCACCTCTAACAAACTACTTTCTACTAACCTTGCAATATATGGACCTGTGAAAAAGACCAATGGTACTACCGCTGCAGCCGTTCCGATAGATGAACCAACAAGAAGTCGCGTAACCGGAAGAATGGCAACGAGTAAAATGATAAAGGGTATGGAACGAAAGAAATTAACGACTGAATTAAAGACAGAGAAAATCCACTTATTCTCCAGTAACCCTCCTTCTCTCGTCACCACTAAAGCAATCCCTAAAGGGAGACCAATTAAGGTAGCAAATACGAGTGAAATCCCGACCATCAATAAGGTTTCTACCGTGGCATCGACAATTCGAGGCCAAAATGTAAGCAAATCAACTTGCAATGGAAGCAACCTCCTTCACTTCAACGAATCCCTGCACATATCGGACCGCTTCCTCAATCTCCCTACTCTCTCCCCTTAATTCCACTAGTAACCGACCAAAAGGAATTCCTTGAAGCTCCGTAATCTGACCGTATAAAATATTGACCTCAATTTGAAATTCCTTCGAAAGACGAGAGAGTACCGGCTGTCCGGCTGAATCTCTTTGAAAAATAAACTGATAGAGATTGTTTAATCTCCCTTCCCCTTCGAGTTGCTGTAGGATAGACGGTGGAGTTACGTCCTGCATGACCGTCTTTACAAAGTTTTTCGTAGTGTTATGACCAGGCTGTGAAAAGATATCAAACACACTCCCTGATTCAATCACACGCCCCTCCTCCATCACAGCCACTCGATCGCACACCTCTCGGATGACATTCATTTCGTGGGTAATCATTAAGATGGTTACACCGTATTGATCACGCACCCGTTTCAATAAGGCTAAGATAGATGAGGTCGTCTCCGGATCCAAAGCTGAAGTGGCTTCATCACACAGCAGGATCTCAGGAGAAGTGGCAAGGGCCCTTGCAATTCCCACCCTCTGCTTTTGCCCACCAGATAACTGGGACGGGTAATCATTTGCTTTATGTGATAACCCGATAAATTCAAGCAATTCTCGAACTCTCGTCTCTTTCTCCTCCTGATTCACACCCGTTAGCTTTAACGGGAAAGCAACATTTTGAAAGACAGTCTTTGATTCTAATAGATTAAAATGCTGAAAGATCATGCCAATTTTCCTTCTAGCATTTCTAAGTTCAGCGTTCGAGAGATCTGTCATATTTTTACCTGCCACAGTCACCTTCCCACTAGTAGGCTTCTCTAATAAATTTACTAAGCGAATCAGTGTGCTTTTTCCAGCACCACTAAACCCAATAATTCCAAATATCTCTCCCTTTTGGATTAACAGGTCGACTTCGTCGACGGCCTTCACGCTCACTTCTATTTTTTGGTATTCCTTTGATACATGTTGAAAATGAATCATAGGTGAACTCCCTTCTTTTTCTCACACAAAAAGCCCCTCTTCTTGAAAAATAAGAAGAGGGGCTCATATCTAAATCGCTAGAATCTATGTAGGGCCTACTCTCCTTATCTTTCAAATGCACGCATTTGCTGGAATTGGCACAGTGTATTATCACATGATAAAACCCGCTGCCGAGGTATCGTAGGGCCAGTCCCTCCACCTCTCTAGATAAGAAGTAATATTATTCAATTTTGGGTATTTGTGTTAGTAAGAAGCATACTCTACTTCCCTGTTTTTGTCAAACACTTTTTCTTTTTAATTTACTTGAATGTGCTACACTTATTTTGTGAGCCGAAGAAACATAATTAGAAAATACACGTAAGGGATGTGAAAAAGTGAAAAAAGTGATGCGTGAACGTTTTACTACACCAAACTCTAAGGATGTAGTGGTTTTTATCATTGGTATGAGAATCAACAACCCTTTATCTGTACATAAATGGCTACCTGTTTTTACTGCAATGCCCGGAATGATTCGTGAACTGTACACCCACAAGGAAGAGCTTGGTTTTCTTTCCATGGAAAGCTACTTTGGACTCCGCACGACCGCAATGATTCAGTATTGGCGTACGACTGATGATCTTCTAGCTTATGCAAGACAAGAAAAGCATATGAAGGCTTGGCGAAACTTTAATCAGAAAGCAATGAACAATAGCTCCGTCGGAATCTACCATGAAACCTATCCATTGACATCTGGACAGTATGAGTCCATCTATGTGAACATGCCTCCGTATGGACTCGGAAAAGCATTTACGCCAGTCCCAGTTTCTCACCACCAACAATCTGCAGCCGAAAGACTCAACTCTACTACATAATATTCTATAATAACAAAGAGCCTAGAATTTAGAAGTCACTAGGCTCTAACACTTTATCGTTACCTCTAACTCAACTGGCCACATCACTTGTTCTCTTCCTATATCTGCGATAACTTCGCACAGCATACACAACTCCCATATTCACATACAGCACGAGTAGTCCTGGCCATAAATAAACATAATCAAACGGTATAAGACTTCCTAAAAACTGATAAGCCGGATTGGTCGGAGCAGAATACTCGATGATCGTGAAAAAATAATTCACTCGTAGTCCTGTTGCAGCCCCAACGAACAAGTTCACGACATGGATAACTCCCGTCAGAATTAAACCCGTTACACTGACTCGAATCGCTTTTTTAATAGAGGGAGCGGGATCATATACACCCCAATAGCTTGCCAATATCGGGATGGCCAGATTTAAAAAGTGAAAAAGAAAAAAGGACAACGTTAACAGAGAATAAGGCTCTGCAATAAACTCATTGCTCGGAAGAAGGAGGGCTAAAAGTGAAGCGGGCACGCATAAATAAAAGATAAGGTCTAGTAGTACGGTGTTTCTTGACGCTAATCCAATAGGAATCAGCCACACCGCCATATAACATAGGTGAAGAGGAAGTAAGGCCAGAATGGACTCCGACTTCACATATAAACAATACTGATTGATCAGTAAAGAACTCCCACTTATGATACACAAAACGTACAGCCATTTGCGTTTGTCCTTGAACCGTCTGCCTAGACGAAAACAAACCCATAGTAGTCCAATTGCAAATACATCAAGGAAAAATAAGGGGATGACTTCTAGGATTTCCTTCATTTAACACCCTCCATGCTTCCAAATAGCTAGATTACTACTTAAAAAGAATGTATGCTTTTCTCTGATAATATACCATCTATTTTTTACATAGTGAGACCAATTGGACTTCAGTCAATCATAACTTAAGTGTTACATACTAAAGTGTATTAATAAATAGGGTAATGATTAGTTTTAACAAGCATCTAACGGTAAAATAAGTAAATATAATTAAGTTCGTGCGCACGGTTGATGAATCTACCTATTTTTCATGGGATTGACATCTGTAATGAGAGGGAGAATCTTACGATGAAAAATCAACATATACTAAGGAGAGTACTGTTTTTCATAGGTACTTGGTTAAGTTCAATAGGTATAGCATTTTGGATCGTTGACAGTGTTCCAGAACCGTTCTCTACGTTGTCCATGCCCTTACTTATTAGTGGTAGTGCGCTATTAATTGCCTCTAACTTTTTTAAAAAAGAAAAAAAGTAAATATGCACGTATAAAAAAAGAAGCATGAACTGTCTCAACAATTACATGCTCTTTTCATGATCTTCTTATGTCTAACGGGATCACTGTCGAGTTTCCTAACTTTCAAGAATAGGGACTACAACTCTTCCCTTCCCATACGGAATACACAACGGCGTGCCAGCAATCGGATCCTCTGCAATGACACATTTCATATCAAACACTTTTTCTACAAGCTCCGGACTCACAATTTCCTCTGGTCTTCCTTGGGCCACAATTCCTTTATCGCGAATGGCGACTAAGTTATGGGCATACCGACTAGCGAGGTTGATATCATGAAGAACCATGACGATCGTACGATTTTCCTTTTCATTTAGTTCAAATAACAGGTCAAGAATCTCAATTTGATGGGTCATGTCCAAGTAGGTGGTAGGTTCATCTAATAAAATAATGTCTGTATTTTGAGCCAGCGTCATCGCAATCCACGCTCGCTGCCTTTGCCCTCCAGAGAGTTCATCAATGGAACGGTCTTTTAAATCTAGTAAAGAGGTGGCTTCTAGTGCCCTCATCACCTTTTCTTCATCTTCCTCTGTCCATTGCTTAAGCCAGTTTTGATACGGATAGCGGCCTTGTTTGACGAGTTGCAGCACGGACAATCCTTCTGGTGATTCAGGAGCCTGTGGCAGGATGGCGAGATTTCTGGCCACTTCTTTCGTAGGCAATTTAGCAATACCTTTTCCGTCTAGAAGCACTCCACCTTGCTTAGGCTTTAATAATCGGGCAAGTGACCGTAGAAGCGTGGACTTTCCGCAGCCGTTTCCTCCGATGAACACTGTGATTTCGCCTTTTGGAATCTGTAGATCTAATTCCTCAATAATCAGCCTGTCCCCGTAAGAAAGACTCAAGCCCTCTGTTTGTAAAATTCCATTCATGCTGCTTCCTCCTTAGCCGTTTTTCGTTTTCATCAGTAGATAAATAAAGTACGGTGCACCTAGCATCGCCGTGAACACACCCGCTGGGACAATCGACGGTAGGAATAACGTACGTCCGACCAAGTCGGCAAGCATGACGAGGATAGCGCCTATTAATGCCGCGACTGGTAAAAGAGCTCCGTACGATGAACCTACTAATTTCCGTGCCATATGAGGAGCCATTAGGCCAACAAATCCAACACCACCGGCAAATGCAACCGCCGTTCCAACTAATCCTGTACTAATTAGCAATAAGACTAACCTGTGACGCTGAACAGCGCTTCCAACCCCTGTCGCAACTTCTTCTCCAAGAGACTGAACATTCACATTCCGCGAGGTCAGAAATGCTAGGACCAACAGGACACTCATGGCAGGTAAAAGAATCTGAACATCCTCCCATGTCACACTATTCACACTTCCCGTAATCCAAACATATGCCTGACTCGCCATATAAATCGGACCTAACACCATAAACATCGTTGTGCCCGCCTGCATAAGAGCAGAGATTCCAATCCCGATCAAAACCAGTCGAACAGGCGTCACACCATCTTTCCACGATAAAAAATACACAGCAAACCCAACAACCGTTGCTCCCACAAACGCTGCAACTGGCATCCACTGAATGCTGACCATTAACGAATAATTCTCATCACTAAACAACCAAAGAAAGGCTACAACCGACATGGCCGCTCCCGCTGTTACACCGATTGTATCTGGCGCCGCAAGATCATTTCGGATCATTCCTTGTAAAATTCCACCCGCAACTGCAAGCCCCATTCCAACTAGCATAGAAGCAAGTATTCTTGGAAGTCTAAACTGATACACAACAAGCTGTTCAAGCTCCGTTCCTCCACCAAATAATAAGCTTACCACCGTAAGAGGATGAATAGAAAGATCTCCTAGCCCCGTGCTAACGACGAAAATAAAGACCAAAAGAAGAGATAGGATCATCATTTTACCAAACGCTTTTTGGTCCAACAGAAGAGATAGTTTGTCCTTCCCTATGCGTACACTCCGGTATCCCTTCATCCTCGGTTAAACCCCTTTCTGGCGATGTAGATAAAATATGGTGTTCCAATAAACGCCGTCATGACACCTACTGGAACCTCTTGTGGCATGACAATATAGCGCGCTCCTATATCTGCGGCTAACAATAAAATGCCCCCTAATAATCCTGCAAATGGCACGAGCCACCTGTGATCCGTTCCGACAAGCTGCCTGGCAATATGCGGGATGACAATTCCTATAAATCCAATAGGTCCTGCTACTGCAACCGACCCGCCAGCAAGCAAGATGACAATCATCCCTACCATAATCTTTAAATAGCCGACTTTAACTCCGAGTCCTCTCGCCACATCATCTCCCATGGCCAGTACATTCATGATCGGAGAAAGAGCTAGCGCTAAAAACCAGCCCGTTATCAAATAAGGGAAAACAGAAGAGAGCGTGTCAAGCTTTCTTCCCTGCACAGATCCTGAAAGCCAGAACAGTACTTCATCAAGAGCCGCCTCATTTGTCACAAGCATTCCTTGTGTAAAAGAAGAAAACAACGCCGTTATCGCTGCTCCAGCTAGCGTCAGTTTCATCGGAGTGAGCCCTTGCCTTCCGGCACCCCCGATAAAATAGACGGTGAGTGCTGCAACCGCGGCCCCTAAGAAGGAAACCCACGTGAACATATTCAGATTCGAAATTTGAAAATAGGTCAAAACAAACACAACAGCAAAGCTCGCTCCTGCATTGATCCCAAGAATCCCTGGCGAAGCCAGTGGATTTTTTGTAAGCGTCTGCATATACACTCCCGCTATTGCAAGAGATGCTCCTACGCACGCAGCAATAAACGCTCGCGGCAGTCGTACAGTTTGAATAATTAAATGCTCATTACTTCCATCAAATTCAGTAAACGCTTGGAAAGCGAGAGGAATAGACGTATCCGTATAGCCAAAAATAATACTCATCCCAATAAATAGAATGAGAAAAAAGTCACCAATAAAAGTTTTACAATGTTGCCTACGGTAGATTTTCCATTCATATATAACCCGTCCTTCTTACTCTATATTCATAGTTTAGAAGATTTTAGCACTCTAGTCAATGAGACTGATAATTAATCTCATTTTACTATTGACAGTATTTTCCCTCTAGCTTATGATAAGGCTTGTGGTTATCAATTGATAATGATTTTCAACGTCATTTAATAATAAAAATAGGGGGATGACCAATGAAGAAGAAGTTTTGGCAACTTTTAGCACTATTCTCTGTACTTTCACTATTTGTGTTAGCAGCCTGCGGGAATACGAGTGAGGAGACAACGGAAGAAGCTACAAATGAAGACGAATCAACAGAAACAGCTGCTGAAGAGACAGAAAGCACAAGCTACATAGTGGAACATGCAATGGGGACAACTGAAATGGAAGAAACTCCAGATCGTGTCGTTATTTTAACAAACGAAGGGACAGAAGCGTTATTAGCATTAGGTGTTACACCTGTTGGTGCGGTAATGTCTTGGGACCAAGATCCTTGGTATGAACACATCAGCGCGGAAATGGAAGGCGTTGAAGTAGTTGGAGACGAAATCGAAGTCAACATCGAGAAAATCGCTGAACTACAACCCGATCTAATTATCGGGAATAAAATTCGTCAAGAAGAGCTTTACGATCAATTAAATGCGATTGCCCCAACGGTATTCTCAGCTGATTTAGCTGGTGACTGGAAAATTAACTTTGAACTATATGCGCAAGCATTAAACCTTGAAGATAAAGGGCAAGAAGTCCTGGCTGCCTATGATAGCAAAGTAGAAGAAGTTAAAACAGCTCTTGGTGAGAAAACAAACGACGAGATCTCTGTCGTACGTTTCAGCTCTCGTCCAACTCGTATTTATTACACGGACTCATTCTCTGGTGTGATCTTCGAGCAACTTGGATTCAAACGCGCTGAGCACCAAGCAGAGCTCTTCACTCCAGACAACAAAATGGGCAATTTCGCTGTAGAGGTAGACAAAGAGCTTATCCCAAAAATGGATGCAGATCACCTATTCTACTTCACATACGCAGACTCTGAAGCGGTAGAAGAAGAGTGGACAAATGACCCACTATGGCAAAACCTAACAGCTGTTCAAGAAGGCAACGCTCACAAAGTGAGTGACACCATCTGGAACACAGCGGGTGGCGTAAAAGCGGCTGAGTTAATGTTAGCGGATATTGAAGCGATTTTTGCTGAATAATCTTGAAAGTAAGTGTAGAAACGATTCCTGTTTCTACACTTTTTTTGTGCGTGGAAGTCAATTTTATTTGGTACTTCATTGTATTGGGTATAGTAAGTACTAAGCGAAAAGAATGGGGGTCTGATCGTATGAAAGCTATCCAGGTAACAGGATACGGAGACGTTGACAAGTTAGAAGTACGAGAACTCGAGATACCAGAACCGAAGGCACATGAAGTGTTAATTAGAGTAAAAGCGTGTGCAATTAATAACACAGAAATACCATTTTAAACAAGCTCTGGAGTAGAGTTTTGGTACACACACACTCTATTGCGACCTGCTTCTTTTGCACGGTATAACGCTTGATCCGCGTGATTCAATATTTGATAAAGAGCTTCATCTTCTTTTGTCAGTGCTGCAACCCCCAGGCTAAGTGTTACAGTAATCTTTCCGTCCGGTGTATGAATCGTCAGAGCTTCTACCTCACTCCGCAGCTGCTCAGCTAAAGCAGCCCCTTCTTCTTCCGTATAACCCTTTACTCCCAGCACAAACTCCTCCCCACCATAGCGAGCAAATAACTCATGACCATGGAGCTGCGATTGGCAAACCTTCGCAACCTGCTCTAACACTTGATCACCAACGCTGTGGCCATACGTATCATTTACCTTTTTAAAATAATCAATATCCATCAAAATAATCGTAAACGGCGTATCTTGTTCCTTTGACTCTTGGAACGCTTCCTCGCAATACTGAAAAAACGCTCGCCTGTTGTAGATTCCCGTCAATTCATCATAGTAGGCAAAATGCTCTAGCTGGGATTGTAGATTCTTCACCTCCGTCATATCTGTGAAAATAATCAGAAGCCCCTCGCTACCCTGTACGTTCGAGATTTGAACTTGGTACGTATAGGTAGCATCCTTTGAACGATGCTGAATGAGATCTTGTTGCGAGGACTCACTCCCTCGACCTAGTTCAATGGGAAAGGATACGTCTGAAATCGTGTCCCAAACCACAGAAAAGCTATCCCCAAACATGGACACATCAAGGTGTGGAAACATCCTTTTACACGCATCATTAAACTCGACCAATCGACGCGACTCATCTACCACCATCACCCCGTCATTAATACTATTAAAAATAGCATCCTTCGCGATGGGAATTAACGTAAACATTCGAGACGTACTAATCGACCACAGATAAAATAAAGACGTCAACCACAGCACCATTGGCACCGGATCAATTCCTGTTGGCGTCAACCCTAACAAATACACAAACGCCGTCACAATCGGAATAAGCTGACCAAACAACAACGACATCAACTGAGGACGATACAAATCCTCTGTATCCCTCCATCTCGATACAACCAATAATACAGCCCCAAACATACTACCAAATGTATAAAATCCGTGGATAATATACCAAACTCCCATCTCTAGATATACAAACGGAGCACCCTGTAGTGGATCTAGCTCCAGCACTCGATAATGAAGCTGATGCCAGTCGTTGGTCGCAACCATTAGAAAACTGATCATCGGTACAATCATTAGGCACCATGAAGCTATTTTAGAAAAATGAATACCTAAATATTTGATAATAAAAAGCAGTCCCATTGTTGCGGAAAAAGGCATCCCTGCATATAAAACGGTATTCCAAAATTTTATTTCTAATAGAGACGTAGACATTAACAAGAAAACGGATCCCACACAATAAATTAACGAAAAAACGGAGTGTAGCAAGAACACATTCGCTATACTTATATAATGTTTACGCTTAATAAACACATATAAACAAATATATAAATTCAATACAATCGAGGTACTTATGAGCGTAATCGAAACAATTAATGAAGAACTCACAGCTTTGGTTTCTCCCTGTAAAAGTTAGACTTTATGTTAAATGTAGCATAGTTGTGGAGGGGAGAGTGTGAAATTTTTCATGTCGGTAAGAGGAATGGGGGCGGTGGAAGGAGAATTGGTAAAAGGTGAGAAATTTATTTACGAAAGGGTGAACCTATGATTCTAAAACATCGAGAAAAATCTAAGGAATTATTGATCCTTGAAAGCTTACATGCACGGATGGAGCTAACGAAAAATGAAAAAAGCCGATTCCGAAACCTTGCGAGAGGCTTCGAAGGAGAGCAAAAGTTTGACCGTTTCATTGAGGACCTTAGCGAAGAACGGTATGTGCTAAACGACCTCCTGCTAGAGGTCAACCAATCTTACTTTCAGCTCGATACCGTCATCATCTCTCAAGAAGCCGTCTACTTACTAGATAGTAAATATTATGAAGGCGACTTTTATTTTGATTCTTCAGGTAAATTCTTCGCTAAAAAAAGTAATTTCCACTATAAAAACCCCGTTGACCAACTAAATCGTAGCGTGATCCTCTTTGGTCAATTCCTCCGTCAGCACCAGCTCTCCTTTATCACAGAGCCCCTAGTGATTTTCATCCATCCCGAATTCACATTGTATCAAGCTCCCATGGACCTACCCATCATCTTCCCGACGCAACTTCCCCGCTTCATTCGCATGCTTGACGAATCCCCATCTACTCTGGCGTCTAGTCATAAAAAACTGGCGCAATTACTACTGACCTCGCATTGTGAGGATTATCCGGGCACCGTGCTTCCAACGTATGAATATGAGCAACTGAGAAAGGGAGTTTGTTGTCTGGTGTGTCAGTCGTTTCGTGTTGTGGTGCAGGGGAAGGTTTTTGGTTGTCAGGATTGTGGAGCTAGGGAGCGCTTTGAAGATGGAGTAGTTCGGAGCGTGCATGAGTTCCAGAGATTGTTTCCAGAGAGAATATTGACAAGGGGAAATATTGAGGAGTGGTGTGGGGGAATGGTGAGTAAAAAGTCTCTAAACCGAATTTTAAAGAAACATTATGAACTAGTGAAGAAAAGTCAACTTAGCTACTACATCTAACGGACGCTCTATGTTGGATGTTGGGGGTTATGAGAGCTTTTCAAGAGATTTTGAGAGCTTTTTGAATGTTGCACGAGTCTATATTGTTATTTAAAGGTGAGCTACCCATTCGCCGGCGATATTGTCTTCGTTTGGTTTACTTTGGGTGCCGTGCTACTCCTGCGCGGTGCTCTTCTCTTCTTTTCGGTTGCTTTGGGCGGCGCGCTACCCCTTGCGCGGTGCTCTTCTCTTCTTTTCGTTTTTGAGACACGCGCCACCCCCTGCGCGGTGCTCTTCTCTTCTTCCTGTTTCTTTTGAGACACGCGCTACCCCAAGCACGGCGCTCTTCTCTTCTTCCTGCTGTCTTTGAGACACGCGCCACCCCCAGCGCGGCGCTCTTCTCTTCTTCCTGCTGCCTTTGAGACACGCGCTACCCCTTGCGCGGTGCTCTTCTCTTCTTCCTGCTGCCTTTGAGACACACGCCCCCCCAGCGCGGTGCTGTCCTTTTCTTTTTTCTCAATTCGATACACGCCATACCACTCTCAGAATTCCTCACTTCTTATACCTGGCATAGTAAGCCTTTCACTGTTCCCAACGCTCTCCTACGAACAAACAAAAACCCCCTAGCTCCAAAAGCTAGAAGGCCCTTCCCAAAAATATCAAACTAAACCAACCCAAGCTTGTACACTTCGCGACTCTCCACTAACTCTTCCCCACGCTCACGGTACGCTTGATAATGCTCAGACGCCACATGGTCCTGCACCGCCTCTTCATCTTTCCATCTTTCGTAAAAGACAAACACCCTTTGGTCCTCAGATGATTGATGAAGATCATATTGTAGGCAACCCGCCTCTTCTCGAGAAGGCTCTATTACCTCTTTTAACGCTTGAAATAATTCTTGTTCACGACCTGGCTTTGATTTTAATACTGCCGTGATGACAATCGGTTGTTCCATAGTTTCTACCCACTTTCCATTATGAACGATTAAATGAAGGGCCTACAAATCTTGTAGACCCCTAGAAAAATTCATCAACTTATTTAGTTAAAAGCTTCACGACTTCCTTCGCCGCACTCTCAGTAGATTGAGGGTTTTGACCTGTCACAAGGTTTCCATCCACTTCCACATGATCTGCCCAATTATCTTTAACGACTACGTTCGCACCTAGTTCACGAAGTCGCGTTTCAAGTAAGAATGGCATAAAACGGTCAAGTGTTGTTTCGCGTTCTTCATCATCAGTGAAGGCCGTTACCGTTTTACCAGCTACTAAAGGTTTACCATCTGAAAGTGTAACCCCTACTAATCCAGCAGGTCCGTGACAAACGGATGCTACCACTTTATCTGCTTCATAAAGTTCGCGAATGATGACATGTAAGGTTTCATTGTCTGGTAGGTCAAACATCGTTCCGTGTCCACCAGGCATGAAGATGCCGTCAAATTTAGAGACATTCCCTACTTCTTCTAGCTTTAATGTGTTCTCTAAAAGCTTCGCTGTGTCTAGGATTTCTTGTGGCACTTCTCCTTCAAGGCTGCGGTCATCAACTGGTGCTTTTCCACCTTTAGGGCTTGCGATGGTTACGTCATAGCCTTGCTTTTTAAATTCAACATACGCTTCTCCAAATTCAGATAACCATAGACCTGTTTTGTGTCCTTCTTTCATTTCGTCTGCTGTTGTTACGACCATTAAAATATTTTTTGTCATCATTAATTCCTCCATTATTTTAGTTTTTATTTGCGAATGAAATGTATTTACTATCTAAGAAGCTCTCAATGCCTTCTTTTCCGCCTTCGCGGCCGATGCCACTTTCTTTTACACCGCCAAACGGGGCTTGGGCTGCAGAAGGTAGTCCATCGTTTAGGCCAATTACACCATATTCTAGCTCTTCTATAATGTGAAGGGCTTCATGAATATCTTCTGTGAATACATAGGCTGCAAGACCAAAGGGTGTATGGTTTGCACGACGAATCGCTTCCTCTATTGTTTGGAAAGTAGAAATCGGTGCTAAAGGACCAAATGTTTCTTCTACCATACATAGCATGTCATCTGTTGCGTTTTTTAGTACAGTAGGTTCAAAAAAATATCCGCTTCCATGTAAAACTGGACGACCTCCGGCTACTACTTCCGCCCCTTTTTGCACAGCGTCTTCTACATGCTCTGCTACCTTCAAAAGAGCCTTTTGATTAATTAACGGACCAACCACCACACCGTCTTCTAATCCGTTCCCCGTTTTCATCGTTCTCACCACAGCAGCAAATCGTTCAGCAAACTCTTCTGCTATATCTTCTTGTACAAGAAAACGGTTCGCTGCCACACAGGCTTGGCCGCCATTTCGGAACTTGGACTCTACTGCTCCTTTAACAGCCACATCTAAATCTGCCTTATTGGTGACGATAAAGGGGGCCTGTCCGCCTAACTCAAGGGATAGTTTTTTCATAGTGTCAGCCGATTGCTTCATTAGCAGCTTTCCAACCGAAGTGGAACCTGTGAACGTGAGCTTACGAACTCTAGAATCTTCTTGCCACGCACCCACGATTTCCTTTGCATCTCCAGTGATCACGTTGATTACTCCATTAGGAATACCTGCACGCTCTGCTAATTCCCCCAATTTCAGTGCCGTAAACGGCGTTTCCTCAGAAGGTTTTAACACGACAGTACATCCAGCTGCTAAAGCAGGAGCAAGCTTCCTTGTAATCATGGCAGCCGGGAAGTTCCAAGGAGTGACTGCTGCTACAACCCCAACCGGCGCCTTTTGAACAAATAAGCGCTTATGATGAGAAGAGCTCGGAATCGTTTCTCCATAAATTCTCTTCGCTTCCTCTGCATACCAAGCTACATAGTCGTTAGCATATTTGATTTCACCTAAAGCTTCAGCTAAGGGCTTCCCTTGCTCTAACGTCATGATGCGCGCTAGCTCTTTTTGATTCTCAGCTATTAATTGAAACCAGTTACGAATAATTTCACTACGCTCATACGCTGACCTCTTAGACCAGCTCACAAATGCAGCATCAGCCGCATCTACAGCTTGTATCGCTTCTTTTCTACCAGACATTGGGACTGTTCCTAGTATTTCTTCAGTAGCCGGGTTCACCACCGCAATCGTTTCTTTCGTTTGAAACCAGTTCCCATTTATACTATTTTTTTGGATAAACAATAACATCACTCCTTTCACCTCTGAATCAATGTGTTTGTTTTTTGCTACACCCATAGGGTATCATCTGAGATAAAATGATGGTACTTCCACTATGTTTGGTGGGTATAACGAATGGTTATGAGGAGAGCAATATGAGAATTGAGTGGATTGAAGCCTTTTTAACAACCGCAGAAACGCAAAGCTTAACGAAAGCGAGCGAGCTTTTAAATATGACCCAACCAGCCTTGAGTAAGCAGATCAAAAACTTAGAAAACGATGTGGGCGCCAGCTTATTTGCGCGTTCTACGGTAGGAGTCACTTTAACAAAAGCAGGAGAACAATTGGTACCAGCCTGCCAAAGAATTTGTACAGAGTGGAATGAAGCGAAAAAAGCCATTGCCGCTGAACAAGGATTAAAGGGGATTACGATTGGAGCTTGGCCAAGCCTAGCTACCTCTTATTTACCAAAACGATTAGCTGGGACAGATCGACAGGATTACAGCTTAAAAATATCCCATAGTTACGTTGATCTTTTAAATGGCTTAAAGGACGGGACAATGGACGTCGCACTTTTTGATGACAAAGACATCTCTCACCCGTATTTTTCTACGTATCTATTTTCAGAAGGATTCCAGTTATTTGTGCATAAGGATCACCCTCTCTATGGTCATGCTGAATCGGTTCATTTTAATGAGATAAAAGAAGAAGAATTTTTAATGCTACTTGAAACATGTGATGCCAGAACGTTAATTCAAAAGGAATTTCAGGCGCGAGGAGCGACATTGCGTATCTCTTCAGAAATTGAATTTGGTCAAACCATACTCGGCTTTATTGAAGCGAATATAGGAATATCTATTCTACCCGAAATTTTCGCAGAAAGGATTGCTCCACCTGTGCGATCCATTCCTATTGAAGGGTTTGATGTAAGCCGAAAGGTGTCTGTCATTGCTCGAGAAGAAAAAGTAGGAAAGAAAGTGTTAGCGATGGTGAAGTAAAAATTTATGGGTGGCATGTTCCTTGTTGGACGTATTATAATAGTCCCTTGGGTATTTGGCAATCAACCGTGTCATCGTAAAGAAAACGGAGTCTGACAGAATCCTATCGTTTGCGCTTACTTACTTTAAACCGCATTGGAACGGTGGTGTGTTTGTTACCTTTAAGAGGGAAGACAGGTGAGTGGTGCTTAATTAGTTAAAACCGAGTACGATATGTACTCGGTCAGGCTGTCGAGAAAATCTCGACAGCCTTTAATAATGTATAAATATTTTAACAAATCACCGCGTTAATATGTTAAAATAGAGATATATAATATATTGATTGGCGGGGATTAACTATGCTAAAACCAAGAGAATTTACGCAAAATGAATATGAATTTGTTTCCATTGATGATATGGTTCCTTCGGACCACCTTCTTCGAAAAATAGATAAATACATTGACTTCTCCTTTATTATTGAGAAAGTTAGGCCTTATTATAGTGAAGAAAAAGGTCGTCCTTCAGACCCTCTTATTCTTTTTAAAATGATGTTTATAGGATACTTATACGGCATACGTTCAGAAAGAAAACTAGAACAAGAAATTCGGATGAATATGGCCTATCGATGGTTCTTAGGATTAAAGTTTCATGATCCTATACCACATCATTCAACAATCAGTTGGAATCGTCAAAAACGTTTCAAAGATACAAACGTTTTTCAAGAAATCTTTGATGAAATTGTTCTTCTAGCAATGAATCACAATATGGTAGGAGGACGAGTTCTTTTTACAGATTCTACTCCATTTAAGGCGAATGCGAACAAACACAAGTTCACAAGAAAGAAGTTAAATAGAAACCCGTGAGTATATTCACGAACTAAACAAAGCTGTAAAGGAAGAAGAGAATACAAGGAAAAAAGCCACTAAAGGATTAAGAGGAAAGTATANAAAATTAAGAAATACTTGTTA
>NZ_ABFU01000057.3 GCF_000171615.1 Bacillus coahuilensis m4-4
GCGAGGGGCGCGCGGCGCAGAAAGGAGCGGGGAAGCGGAAGAAGAGCACCGCGCGAGTGGCGCGCGGTGCAGAAAGGAGCGAAGATAATGAAAGTAGTCACCTCACTTCTTTCAAGCAAATAACGCACTCAAAATCTAAAAATAAAATACTAAACCCCCTAACTTCTGCACACATTATGTATGATGCGCCTACCAAACAACACCAAGCCATGTGAATCAAGGCCGTCACGTGCCAGACTTCAACAAACTATTACAAAACGGTAAATCCATACCTTATGCCTTGACAAAGTAACGAGCTATGTTTAATAATAATTGTATGATTAGAATAATTATTATCTGTTAATGCTTTTCACTAATCTAATTAGCATTAACGAAGATAATAATTACATATTATTTAGGAGGTAATACACATGTCAGTAATCGGTACTAAAGTTAAACCATTCACAGCAGAAGCTTACAAAAACGGAGATTTCGTAACAGTTTCAGACGAAAATTTTAAAGGTCAATGGACGGTTCTTTGTTTCTATCCAGCGGACTTCACGTTCGTATGTCCAACTGAGCTTGAAGATCTTCAACATGAGTATGAAAACTTAAAAGCACTTGGAGCAGAAGTTTATTCTTGTTCAACAGATACTCACTTCACTCACAAAGCTTGGCACGAAACATCAGAAGCAATTGGAAAAGTAACATACACAATGATTGGTGACCCATCTTTAACATTACCAGCTAACTTTGAAGTACTACGTGAAGGTCAAGGTCTTGCGGATCGTGGAACATTCATCATCGATCCAGATGGTGTTATTCAAGTAGCGGAAGTTCATGCTGAAGGAATTGGCCGTGACGCAAGCGGACTTATCGATAAAATGAAAGCTGCACAATATGTGTACAAAAATCCAGGTGAAGTATGTCCTGCAAAATGGAAAGAAGGAAGCGAAACGCTAACACCTGGTATTGATTTAGTAGGTAAAATCTAAGGAGTGTCATCAAATATGCTTGAAAAAGATATAAAAGCACAATTAAACCAGTACTTAGAGCTTTTAGAAAATGATATCGTTCTAAAGGTTAGTGCTGGTGAGGATAAAGTATCAAACGATATTTTAGACTTAATCAATGAAATAGCTTCTATGTCCACCAAGATTTCAGTGGAAGAGACGAAACTTGAGCGTACGCCGAGCTTTAGTGTCAATCGAGTGGGAGAAGACACTGGAATCGTATTCGCTGGAATTCCACTAGGGCACGAATTTACTTCACTTGTATTAGCACTTTTACAAGTAAGCGGTCGTGCGCCTAAAGTTGATCAAAGTATTATTGATCAAGTGAAAAACATTTCTGGTGAGTATCATTTCGAGACCTTTGTGAGTTTAAGCTGCCATAACTGTCCTGATGTGGTACAAGCCCTAAATATTATGAGTGTGTTAAATCCAAACATTACTCATACGATGATTGATGGTGCGATCAATAGGGATGAGGCTGAAAGAAGAAACGTACGAGCGGTTCCGGCTGTCTTTTTAAACGGGGAGTTCTGGAATGGCGGGCGTATCACGATTCAAGAAATCCTTGCTAAATTGGGCGAAGGTCCAAAAGCAGAAGATTTCGCTGATCGAGACCCTTATGATGTGCTTGTTGTAGGTGGCGGACCTGCCGGTTCTAGTGCGGCGATTTATGCTGCACGTAAAGGGATTCGAACAGGAATCGTTGCGGAGCGCTTCGGTGGTCAGATCATGGATACGCTAAGTATTGAGAACTTTATTAGTGTGAAAGCAACAGAAGGACCTAAGCTTGCTCAAGCGCTTGAAGAGCATGTGAAGGACTATAACATCGATGTGATGGATCTACAGCGTGCGAAGCGTCTAGAAAAGAATGAGCTGTTTGAAATCGAGCTTGAAAATGGTGCGGTTTTAAAGAGTAAGTCAATTATTATTTCGACAGGTGCTCGCTGGAGAAACGTCAATGTTCCTGGTGAAGAGGAATTTAAAATAAAGGTGTTGCATATTGTCCTCATTGTGATGGTCCGTTATATGAAGGTAAGAATGTTGCGGTGATTGGTGGCGGAAACTCAGGAATTGAAGCGGCCATTGATCTTGCTGGTATTGTAAAGCATGTAACCGTATTAGAATTCGCTCCAGAACTAAAAGCAGATAGTGTTTTACAAAAACGCTTATACAGCTTACCGAATGTTACTGTGATTACGAATGCGGCAACAAAAGAAATTACGGGAAGCGACAATGTGAATGGTCTTACGTATACAGACCGTGAAACAGGTGAAGATCATCATGTTGAGTTAGAAGGAGTATTTGTCCAAATTGGACTGATTCCTAATACAGATTGGTTAGAAGGCACAGTTGAACGCAATCGTATGGGTGAAATTATCGTGGATAAGAGTGGAGCTACGTCCATGCCAGGAGTTTTCGCTGCTGGAGATTGTACGGATAGCGCCTATAATCAAATCATCATTTCAATGGGATCAGGAGCCACTGCTTCACTTGGTGCGTTCGATTACTTGATTCGCAACTAATTAAATGAAACCATTAGGAACAATCAAAAGCCGTTACTCTACCATTTAGAGTGGCGGCTTTTATTAAGTAGACGCTTATTTCATCCCGTCTAACCCCCGCTTAATAAACTTCAATAAAATCCCCGCCATCTCCACTGGTGACTTCTTCTTCCCGTTCTCAAGCCATTGCTTTATCACATAAATACAGCCACTTACAATAAATAAATTTAAATACTCATACGTTTCTTGGTCCAGCTCTTGATCATTCATCCAGTTTTTAAAGACATACTCCTGAGCTATTTCCATACCTTTTTTTGAAAGTGGATATCGCTGTTTTCACCTAGTAGAATTTGACACGTTCCACTGTTTGCGGAGATAAACTCGAATAGTTTTTCCGTTAATTGCAGAGCTTCATGCTCCTTAGCAAAGTTGTATTGGCTTAACGTTTGAATGAGATCAATAGTAAAGTCTTCTTCAATAGAGGTAAGAAGCTCATATTGGTTAGCATAATGGGCATAAAATGTGGAGCGGTTAATGTCTGCCAACTCACAAATTTCTTTAATCGTAATACTCGCCAGTGTCTTTGTTTGTAAAAGCTTCATTAAGCTATCCTTTAACACCATCCGTGTGTATTGTTTACGTCGATCCATTTTTTCACTCATTGGGAAAGCTCCTTTTGTAAAGAATTATAATTTATCCAACAGTGGAAACCAATCTGTTGGGTATGTGACGAATTGAAAGCAACTGTTTGTTGAATATCCAACACTGTGTTTATTATAATGATAAAGTGAAAACGGGATCTACACAAGAGGGGTTGAAATATGGATAAGATCGCTACAAGTGTTATTAAACATAAAAAGGCAGTCATGATGACCTTTATTTTACTCACTATTGTATCGACTGTGGCGCAGTTCTTTGTATCGGTCAATTACAATATGGTGGATTATTTACCAGATGATGCACCCTCCATTCGAGCAATAGACGTGATGGAAGAGGAATTTACGGGTGATGTGCCAGATACAAGGGTCATGGTCACTGATGTCTCTCTACTTGAAGCTCTGCAATATAAAGAAGAGCTGTCTAAGATTGATGGTGTATCAGATGTGATGTGGCTAGATGATGTGGTGGATGTGAAAACGCCGCTTGAAGTGGCAGATCAAGATATGATTGAAAGCTATTATAAAGATCAGAATGCGTTATTTTCTATTAGTGTTCGTTCGGGTGAGGAAGTTAGAATCACGGATGAGATTTATGCTCTGATTGGTGAAGAGGGTGCAATTGCAGGAGAAGCGATCAATACCGCAAGTTCTCAGAAAATGGCGGGAACAGAGTCCATGTACGCAGGCCTTCTGTTAGTACCGATTATTATCTTTATCCTCGTGATTTCTACAACGTCCTGGGTGGAACCCCTGTTCTTTTTAACAGCCATTGGAGTTTCAGTATTAATAAACCTTGGAACGAACATTTTCATTGGGGAGGTTTCATTTGTTACTCAATCGGTGGCTCCGATACTGCAGCTAGCCGTCTCTCTGGATTATGCGGTTTTCCTCCTGCATAGCTTCCAAGACTATCGATCAAAAACAAGTAACCCAGAAGAAGCGATGAAGCTTGCTATGAAGAAGTCGTTTCCTGCTATCACAGCAAGTGCTGCGACAACGTTTTTCGGATTCATCGCACTGACATTTATGGAGTTTAAAATAGGTTCTGATCTTGGATTAAACTTAGTAAAAGGAATTGTATTAAGTTTTATTAGTGTCATGATATTCCTTCCAGCGTTAACGTTAACGTTTTATAAATGGATGGATAAGACAGAGCATAAGAACTTTGTGCCAAGCTTCAAAGGAATTGGGAATAGGGTGATGAAGCTTAAAGTTCCTAGTCTTATTCTTATATTTGCCTTATTGGTTCCAGCCTTTTTGGCTCAAAGCCAAACCGCGTTCACGTATGGAACGGGCGTACAGCCAGAGCATACGAGAGCAGGGAGTGACTTCGTTAAAATTGAAGAGGCTTTCGGTGAGACCACTCCCATAGTCCTTTTAGTTCCTAGAGGAGATGTTGCAAAGGAAGAGGAGCTGGTTTCAGATTTAGAGGACTTAGATTATGTAACGAGCGTAGTGGCGTATGTGAATACAGTAGGTACGGTGATTCCGCCTGAGTACTTGAATGAATCCATCACGAATGAGTTTTACTCTGAAAATTATACTCGTATTGTCATCAATACGAATCAAGGAACAGAAGGTGACATTCCGTTTGGGATTGTGGAACAGGTAGACAAAGCGGCAGCGAATTATTATGGTGACGATGTGCTTAGCTTGGGTGAAAGCGTGACTCTCTATGATATTAAAAACATAGTGAATCGGGATAATCTTGTGGTCAATATTTTAACTGTTGTAACGATTGCCATCGTCCTGCTTGTGAGTTTTAAATCCATTACGATGCCAGTTGTGTTGCTCATTACCATTCAATCAGCGGTCTGGATCAACTTGTCCATTCCGTACTTTACGTCAACACCATTAGTGTTCGTCGGCTATTTGATCATCAGTACAGTGCAGTTAGCCGCTACGGTTGATTATGCGATTCTTTTAACGGAAGCCTATTTACATCATCGAAAAGAGATGACGGCAAGAGAAGCAATTGTTAAGACGCTCGATGAAAAGACATTTTCCATTTCGATATCAGCCGCCATTTTATCTAGTGTTGGCTTTATTTTATGGATTACATCATCGAACCCAATTGTAGCTTCGATCGGCTTGTTGCTTGGTCGAGGAGCCTTACTTGCATTTATTATGGTCGTATTTGTGTTACCTGCCATGCTGGTTGTCTTTGATAAAATGATGAAGAAAACGACAATGAATGCACAATTTTATGAGGAGGACTGAGGATGAAAAGAAAGCAAATAGGTACTATTGCTATTGTGGCGATGCTGGTCGCTCCTTCTATTGCTGTTCCTGTATACGGAGAAGAAGCTGGAAAGGTTCTTTCAAAAGATGAAGTCGTCTATGCGACACTCCTAGCGAAGGGAGACTTGTCCAACATTTATGTGGTGAACACATTAGATGTGAAAAAAAGTGGGCACGTAACCGATTATGGCAACTACACAAGCGTGAAGAATTTAACCGATTTGTCAGAGCTTGAACAAGAAGGAGAGAAGGTTGCATTCAGCGCACCAGAGGGGAAATTTTATTATCAAGGAAATCTGGAGCCGGATACACCACTGCCCTGGAAGGTTGCGGTTTCTTATCGTTTAGATGGACAGAATATAGACCCAGCAGAGCTAGCTGGTCAAAGTGGATCGTTAGAGATGGTGATTGAAACCTCTAAGAATACTTCTGTAGAATCCGAATTCTATGATAATTATCTTTTACAGGTGTCATTAAGCTTACCGAATACGTACCAAAATATAGAAGCGCCAGACGGAATGATCGCAAATGCAGGGAAGAATAAGCAAATCACGTTCACCGTCATGCCTGGAGAAGAAGAGACGTTAACTGTGAAGGCTGACGTGGAGGACTTTGAATTTGACGGGGTAGAGATTGTTGGGGTACCTTCTTCATTACCTATTGATACATCAGAAATGAACTCAATGACAGAGGACATGTCAGAGCTCTCTTCTGCGATAGGAGAGCTAAATGACGGAGTAATAGATTTACAGGACGGGGTAGCACAATTAAATGGAGGGTCAAAGAGCATTCAGGAAGGGGCGAATGCCTATAAAAATGGCATAAATGAAGTAGGAGCCTCTTCTTCCCAACTAGTTAGTGGTTCTACTGAAATTCAACACGCCCTTACTGCAATGAACCAGTCTTTATCCGGAGAAGGTGCTTCCATTGACCTAACAAGCTTACGTGAGCTTCCGGCTGGACTGAATACATTGGCGAATGGATTAACAGAAGCAGCTAACGGATTAACGGCATTACAGCAAAATTATGTGGGGGCTTTGCAAAGCTTACATGCAAGCATGGCTAAACTACCTGAAACCTCTTTAACGGAAGAAGAGATTTCTGCCTTGTATAGTAGCACAGCAGATCCTGCCTCTCTTGATAAACTAATGGCTACCTACTCTGCTTCTAAAGAAGTGAAAAAACATATGAAACTGTAAATGCCGCATTTGTAGCAGTAGAGCCTACTTTAACTGAAATAAGTAACTCCGTCCATTATATGAGTGGAGATTTAAAAGGTATCGCCAAAGAAGTATCCTCTTCTCTAGAAAATACTGATGTAAGCGGGTTAGATGAACTGCAAAACGGGATTGCGACCCTGACTGCAAACTATGAAGAGTTCCATTCTGGATTAGTACTCTATACAAACGGAGCGAACGCCCTATCTTCATCCTACGGCGAATTGCACGCTGGAATCATGAAAATAACGGGAGGAACGGCAGGTTTAGACAGTGGAATTGACGAGCTCCAAGATGGAACAAGTCAATTATATGAAGAGACGAAAGATCTACCAGAACAAATGGAGCAGGAAATGAACGAAATCATACAAGAATACGATAAATCTGATTTCCAACCAGTATCCTTTGTTTCAGAAGAAAATGAAAAAGTATCCTCTGTTCAATTTATCCTGAAGACAGAAAGCATAGAAATTGGAGAGCCAGAAGAAAAGGAAGCAGAAGTAGAGGAGAAAAAAGGATTTGGACGTTGTTTTGGAATTGTTTAAGTAAGCGTAGGGGATGAAAAGGTGAGAAGCCTTTTTCTTTTTTTTGTTCATAAGAAAGTCAATAATTTTAGGGTTTCGTGTTTTACATTATATGGTATATTTATAGAGGTAGTGAATTTTTATCTTTTTGACCCTAGGAGATTTCTAGGGTTTTTTTGTGTGAAAAATTCTATAAAGTAAAAGAATAGATAGTGGGATTAACTAATAATGTTGACTAACTGGAGAAGACCCAATGACGATGGCTCGTTCAAAAAGTGTAGTTGTAGATGATTTATTCACTCTCTAACATATTGTATTACTTGTCATTTTAAAAGAACAGCGCATATAAAATGTACTGTTCTCTCCATTTTCACCCCTTTTCGCTCAGAAATCCCTCAACTATTCTATTAAATTCATCCCCATGCTCCCAAAACATAAAATGCCCACCAAGCACTTGTACTTTAGAATTTGGAGCTACTCGTTTTAGATAAGATGCTGCTGTTTCTCCCCAATGCTCTGCTACAATATACAAGGTTGGTAACTGTTCGCTAGAGTTCTTGGCTTCCTCTGTGTAATCCGAAAATAACCCAGAAGCAAATAGACTGGCTGCAATATAATAAGGAGTATGAAGGGACTGTTCAACAATCCAGTTTAATTCCTCTTCTGTCAGCTCTCTTTGTACCATGACATTACTAGCGTAGCTACTGACAAAGTCACGCTGCCCTTGGGAGTTTCTTAAATAAGCGGTGTAAGCAGCTGCAAGATCATCAAGCTTTCCTTCCACCCAATCGTCTTCTTCCTTTATTGACAGTGACTTTGGCGGCATATCAACGAAGACCATTCCATTTACATTTTCATACCCAAATTGTCTACCATATTCCCACAAGGTTAAACACCCAAAGGACCATCCAATTAAGGTAGGGTTCTTTACGTCTAACGTTTCTAGCACCTTCTTTAAATCTGTCCCGTGGGTTACGTAATCATTTCCATGCATCGTAACAGTAGATCGTCCATGACTTCTAGGATCTACTACCAGTACTCGGTTTGTTTTCGAAAACTTTTCCACCTGTTGATAAAAGACTTCAGAAGTAAACGTCCAGCCAGGAACAAAGACCACGGGTTCCCCTTCACCTATAACTTGAACAAATAACTCTACTCCAGTATCTACTTCAACATACTTTCCTTTTTTCGTCACGGATTTGTCCTCCTTTTATCTCGTTTTTTGCGTATCAATATATATCTATTCAAGGATCGTGTGAAACATGGTATAAATAATGGTTCGGTAAGAGTTGGTCAAGTTCCTTCTTTTCGATTCGTTGGATGGGTTTGCTATAGGTGACCATGGACACAACCCTATTTTGGGGTTAAAATTCTTAAATATTTTTATAATGGCTTAGTTAATAACATTAGGCCTATGAGGGAAAAGGCTTCACTAGGAACATAGTGAAAAAATTGGAATAGTATTTAATTAAATGAGTAGGGTTAAGCACGTTATTTAGTTTTAGAATTTTTGATAAATCCTACTTTTTCATGAGTCGGAGGACAAAGTCCCTGTCCCCTTGGCTAAGGCAATTCAGTTGACTTTTGTACGTATCTGGGGTATATTCTAACAAAATAGTCGATGCATTTTTGATTAACTGTGGTGATGTTTAGGGGCTTTAGCAGGCTGTTAAATCCAGCAAGGATTTGGCTGAATGAAAAAGACAAAAAAACTACTCAACCTCGTTAATAAGGAGTAAATCGGTGTATTTCTTCCTCGCTCTTTTCTAGGAGAATAGATAAAGAAATAGCCTGTTTTTTTAGTTTAGGGGGCGCTTTAATGGTAAATTCAAAAGGCTCTGTAGAATCTGAGATTAGTAAAGCCATTACCCAATGGGAGAAGGATTTCCTTGGACGCGGCTCTGTTTCAGTCAAAACAGACATTTTGCGTGATATGGTCATCGTTATGCTACAAGGTGTCCTGACTCCAGCTGAATATGCAGTATGTGAATCAAAGGATGGCATGCTGACCATCAAAAAGACACGTTCAGAGCTTGTTGAGTCTGGCGTAGAAGATCTTAAACAAATTATCTTCTCAGTCACAGGGGAGGAAGTTAAAAGCTTTCACACAGACATAAGCTCCCGCACTGGTGAACGAGTAATGATGTTTAAATTAGCCAATAATTTAGAGAAACAATTTAATGGATAGGAAGACCTTCAAACGACATCTGTCAGTTGAAGGTAAGCCGGCAAAGTAAGTGATGGGGATTCTCCCTTTTATCACTACATTTGTCGGCTTTTTCGTGGAGAAAAATGGGTATGTAGGAGGATTAACTATGAGTGATATTATCATACAAAACTTATTATCACCTGTTGTATTATTTTTCGTTTTAGGAATTATTGCAGCATTATTCAAATCGGATTTAAAATTTCCACAAGGTTTAAGTGAAGGGCTTAGCATTTACCTTTTAATTGCCATAGGAATTAAAGGTGGTATTGAGCTGTCACACTATTCTATTCAGTCGGTTATCGGCCCAATACTTGGCGCTTTGTTTTTAGGAGTAGTTATTCCGTTTATGACTCTTTTTATTATGAAGTGGATGAAAATGGGACTTGATAATTCGATCGGTCTTGCGGCAACCTATGGTTCCGTAAGCATTGTTACGTACGGGGCAGCCATTTCTTTTCTTGAAGAAAATGGGACAGCGTACGAAGGGTTTATGAATGCACTGGTCGTCTTGATGGAGAGTCCAGCGATTCTCGTCTCTCTATTAATCTTTAATATTTTACAAAATAAAAAAGACGTGGTACTACAATCAAGTCATAGTCTGGGGTTTGTTTCAAGCTCGTCTAATTTAATTGACAAAGAAGTCATTCGAGAAAGCTTATTTGGAAAAGCGTTCTCTTACTTTTAGGAAGCTTAATCATTGGATTAGCGTTAGGGGAAAGTGCAGTTCCAATGATCAAACCCTTATTTATAGATTTATATAGTAGTGTACTAATCTTATTTCTATTAAACATGGGATTAATCGCTGGAGAACGCCTACCAGAGGTAAAGAAGCACGGAATGAAGTTAGTGTTGTTCGGCCTATTGACTCCACTATTGTTCGGTACACTAGGAGTGGTAGTAGGAAGTGTTGTGGGATTATCTCTTGGGGGGATGACTCTACTAGGTGTTCTTGCTGGGAGTGCTTCTTATATTGCAGCACCAGCAGCGCTTAAATCATCGGTTCCAAAAGCCAATCCGTCTATTTATCTTGGGTTAGCACTAGGAATCACATTTCCATTTAATTTGATCATTGGTATTCCAGTTTTCCACCAAATTGCAAGCTGGTTAGCCTAATTTGGATGAATGAAGGAATAGGGGATGAGTGACCATGAAGCAGAACCTTCATGACTTTGTAAAAGAAAGGCTGACAGCTATTCCATTAGATGAAAATAACAGAAATGAAATGGAGAGCTTCCAGCAAATGATAAGAGACGCAATTGATTATTATGGGTTAAACTCCTATGAAGAAGTGGAAGTTATGAGAAGCAAAGAGGTGCATTTTATATACATCCATTCAATAATAGAAGAAACCTTATTATCTAAAGTAGCTCAAATTGCGCTGAACGATGAACATGCTAATATTGAAAATGTTTACGCAGGAAGGGTAATACGCGAATATTAAGTTTTATAGAAACGGCCCTAGTGGTTCATTCAAAATTTGGATGAGCTGCTGGGTACCGTTTTTTTTTGTATAATGCAAGTCTTCCGGTAATTTGGTCGGAAGTAGAGAAACTCATTATTGGAGAGAGTTGTGACTAGCTAAAGGGAGAGTGCGCCTGAGCCAGGGATCAGAGCGCCCACATGTAGAGAAAATCGCCCACCCCCAAGGCCGAAGCGCCCCCCCAAGGCCGAAGCGCCCATCCCCCAAGTCCGAAGCGCCACCCCCCCCCACTGGCCGATGCACCAAGATCGAGGAGAACCACTCCAAAAAGGCTCGCTACCTCCCCCATCATTTACCTAATTTCACAGAGATGTTTACATTTGTAAAAGAAAGCGTTATCTTTAAAGGTAGAATACTAGGGAAAAAGATAGAAGGTGTAGAGATGGAGAATGATAAGTTAAAGAAAGTGATTGAAGCAGCTAAGCAGTATTATTTGTTAGATTACAATCAATCAGATATCGCAACAAATCTTGGGGTTTCACGTCCCACAGTTTCTAGGCTTTTACAAATAGCGAAAGAAGAGGGCATTGTTCAGATAAAGATTATGGATCCTACGGAAGATAGTGAACAATTGTCAAAGGAGCTAGAACGAAAATTCGGATTAAAAAAAGCGATTGTTGCTTCTATACCTGAATATGACGATCATATTATTAAAAACTATTTAGGCGAGAAAGCGGCAGCGTATCTTCAGGGTACAATTAAAGATGGAGATATCGTCGGAGTAACATGGGGGACGACATTATATCATGTGGCGATTGAATTAAAGCAAAAGTTTGTGAAGGATGTCCAAATTGTTCAGTTAAAAGGCGGAGTCAGTCACTCTGAAACGAATACGTATGCGTCTGAAATTCTCTATTTGTTTGGACAAGCATTTAATTCTACTCCTCTCCATTTGCCACTGCCAGCCATTGTTGATCATGTCGTAGTGAAACAGGCAATGCAAGCGGATCGACATATCAAGAAAGTATTAGATACGGGGCGAAAAGCCAATATTGCTCTGTTTACCATCGGACCTGTAAAAAGTGAATCCCTTTTATTTCAGCTAGGCTATTTTACTGATGAAGATGTTGAAATGTTAAGAGAGAACGCTTCGGGTGACATTTGTTCAAGATTTTTCAATGAAGATGGTCGGATTGTGAATGAATCGCTAAATGAAAGAACGTTAGGGATTGAATTAGCAGAACTAAAAGAGAAAGAGCAAAGTATACTAGTAGCAGGTGGTGCTCACAAAATTTCAGGGATTTATGGTGCGCTAAAAGGAAAATATGCCAATGTATTAGTAACCGACCAATTTACTGCTAAGTTTTTGTTAGATCGATTACCTTAATTTCTAGTTAAACAACCTAACTCGCCATGAAGGTGGGTTTTTTTTGAGGAAATAACGTGTCCAGCTATTGAGATTTGGTAAATATTTATTTTACATATGTAAAAATAGTAGTTTACAAATGTTCATACCCTCTGATATGATAGATTCATAAGTTAGTGAAAGCGTTATCACGAACAATCTTACATTTATGAAGAGGTGACCACCATGAACAACTTCCTTTGGGGAATAATTGGTATCTTTGTAGTTTTACTTATTGCTTTTATCTTTTCTACTAATCGAAAGAAGATCAGTTTACGTACAGTACTTGGGGGATTAGCGATCCAACTTACGTTCGCGCTTATCGTATTAAAATGGGAAGCCGGTAAAGAAGGACTTCGCATTGCATCAGAGAAAGTAAACAATGTCATAAATTACGCAAATGAGGGGATTAACTTCTTATTTGGCGGAATGTTTGCAGCAGAGGGCATAGGGTTTGTCTTTGCGTTTCAAGTACTGCCAATTGTTATTTTCTTCTCTGCTTTAATTTCTGTTCTATACTATCTAGGCATTATGCAATTAATCATTCGATTCCTTGGTGGAGGTCTTTCCTACATTTTAGGGACGAGTAAAGCTGAATCATTATCTGCAGCAGCAAATATTTTCGTTGGGCAAACAGAAGCACCTTTAGTTGTTAAGCCTTTTATTGCAAAAATGACTCAATCTGAATTATTTGCGGTTATGGTTGGTGGACTTGCGTCGGTTGCAGGTTCCGTACTGGTAGGTTATAGCTTACTTGGTGTACCACTTGAATATTTATTGGCAGCAAGCTTTATGGCAGCGCCGGCTGGGTTAATCATCGCGAAAATCATGCTTCCTGAAACAGAAGAATCTGCAACGTCAACAGAGTTAAAAATGGAAAATGATAATGATTCCGTTAACGTTATTGATGCAGCAGCAAAAGGTGCATCTGTAGGTCTTCAGTTAGCATTAAACATTGGTGCGATGCTCCTTGCATTCATCGCAATTGTTGCCTTAGTTAATGGATTACTTGGCTGGGTCGGCGGCTGGTTTGGATTAGACGCTCTTTCTCTTGAAATGATTTTAGGCTATCTGTTCGCTCCTATCGCATTTGCCATTGGTGTACCTTGGGAAGAAGCCGTACGTGCTGGAGGATACATTGGTCAAAAGCTTGTATTAAATGAATTTGTAGCGTACTCTTCTTTTGCTCCTGAAATTGGTCAATTATCTGAGAAAACAGTCGCAATCATTTCATTTGCACTATGCGGATTCGCGAATATTTCCTCTATGGGTATCCTTCTTGGAGGATTAGGAAACTTAGCCCCTGAACGCCGCGGAGATATTGCTAAATTAGGTGTAAAAGCAATCCTTGCTGGTATGCTTGCATCACTATTATCAGCTGCGATTGCAGGCATGCTTTTCTAATATCGGACAATTGAGGACTTGGGAGATTACGATTAAATATCTCTAGAAATGAGGAAGAATGATGAAAGAAATCGCACGTTATATAGATCATACTGCTTTAAAGCCAGAAACAACAAAAGACCAGATTGTAAAATTAGTAGAAGAAGCAAAGGCTCACTCGTTTGCATCGGTTTGTGTGAATCCAACATGGGTACCTTTAGCAACAGAATTGTTAATGAATACGCCTGAAGTTGAGGTGTGTACGGTTATTGGATTTCCATTAGGAGCTAACACACCTGAAGTGAAAGCCTTCGAAACAGAGCATGCTATTCAAAACGGAGCAACGGAAGTTGACATGGTGATAAATGTAGCCGCTTTAAAAGATGGCGACGTTGAATTAGTAGAACGTGATATTCGTGCGGTTGTAGAAGTTGCAAAAGGAAAGGCTTTAACGAAAGTAATTATTGAAACATCTCTATTAACAGATGAAGAAAAGGTTAAAGCTTGTGAACTATCTGTGAAGGCTGGTACAGATTTTGTCAAAACTTCAACGGGATTCTCAACAGGAGGAGCAACGGTTGAAGACATTCGACTAATGAGAAACACAGTAGGGCCAAACATCGGTGTCAAAGCATCAGGTGGAGTTCGTAGCCGCGAAGATGCTCTCAACATGATTGAAGCGGGCGCGACAAGAATTGGTGCAAGCTCTGGAGTATCCATTGTCAAAGGTGAAACGAGTAACGAATCTTATTAAGTGAGGGAATGAAATGAAAGAGTTAATCTTAAGTGTCATTGCTGGAATGATTATCGGAATGAGCTTTAAGTTTTTAAAATTACCTCTACCTGCGCCTCCTGTCATGGCCGGTGTTCTTGGAGTGTTTGGTGTTTACTTTGGTGGAGTTGTATTTGATTGGTTGGCAAAACTAATCCAACAAGGATAGGTGATGATGATGGACGATAATAGATTGATTGAAGAAGCTTACAAAGCTAGAGAAAAAGCATATGCGCCATACTCCAAGTTTAAAGTTGGTGCAGCCCTTTTAACATCTGATGGTACTGTATACCATGGATGTAATATAGAAAATGCTTCCTACGGCCTTTGTAATTGTGCAGAACGTACGGCACTTTTCTCAAGTATCGCGGACGGACGTACTGATTTTACCAAGCTAGTGGTTTGTGCGGATACTCCTGACCCGGTATCACCGTGCGGAGCCTGTCGCCAAGTAATCTCAGAGCTATGCCCTGAGGATATGGATGTTATTCTACTCAATATGACTGGGGACCGTACTTCCATGAAAGTAAACGAATTACTGCCAGGAGCCTTTTCATCTAAAGATGTTACAAACTAAACGAAGCCTGTCGCTTGTATGGCAAACATACAATGCGACAGGCTTTTTTGTATTTTTAAGTTGAAAGCCGTATAGACGACTCATACACTTAAAGTAGAAGCAATCATTTTAATTCATGGGGGAGATGAATATGGAAAAAGTATTAGTTGCAGGAGCGACTGGTTACTTAGGACGGTATTTGGTTCAAGCTCTTAAACAAAATGGTTATCATGTGACAGCTCTTGTTCGGAATAAGGAAAAATAAGGGAGGAAGGACCATATTTAGCCCCCAAAATTGATCAGTGCATTGATGAGGTGGTGATCGGTGAGGTGACTCAGCCTGAAACATTGGATCATCATTTGGAAGGAATGGACTATGTGATTTCAACTGTTGGAATAACAAGGCAAAAAGAAGGACTTTCCTTTAGAGATGTGGATTACCAAGGGAATTTGAACCTTTTAAGAGAAGCAGAGAAGCATCAAGTTAAAAAGTTCATGTACATTCATGTGTTTAAAGGAAATGAATGGGATGGTCCCATAACAGAAGCCAAAGAGGATTTTGTAAGGGAATTAAAAGCTTCTGGAATAGAGTATCTTATTATCAGACCAACAGGGTACTTTTCTGACATAACAGAGATTTTACATATGGCGGAAAAGGGGAGGTGTTACCTAGTTGGTCGAGGTGATAAACGATTAAACCCAATTCATGGGGAAGATTTGGCTGCTTTTTGTGTTGAAGGCTTAGCGTTAAAAGATCAAGAATTAGATGTAGGGGGTCCTGACGTGTTTACTCATATGGAAATGGCGGAGATCGCATTTGAAGCCTATGATAAAAAGGTGTCGACCATTCGATTGCCAGCCTTTCTCTTCAACCGGTCTTTCCTATAGTAAAGTGGCTGGATCCTCACAAATACGGAGTTCTACGGCTTTTTTATCATGGGATGACGAAGGATGTAGTTGCGCCAAAGTATGGAGAAAAAAGATTACAGGACTATTATCAGGAAATAGTTGAGAGCAGTATGAAGGTAGACGACTGACAGGGGATACCATTCAAAATAAAAAAAAGAATCATCTAGTATTGCTGAGCTAAAAATTTATCCATCCACTCTTTTCGCTGTGATAAAATGGAAAAGTCACTCGAATGAAAGGGGGGAGGATTATGCACTGTCATAATTGTGGACAAAGTATGGATAGATCATCCTTATTATGTGCAAAATGTGGTACACCAATTGGAGAAGAGAGTGGTGATTTAACCACTATATCTGGTTCATTTAATTTCACAAGTTTAATTCGTAAAGGGATACGGTATGGTGGAGCTTTAATAGGTATTTTGTTTTTACTTTTGACTTTCTGGCTTTTAACCGAATATCTTGTCTCTACGCTTTCTATTTCAAGCAGTCAGACATTATCACATGGTTCTGAGCTAATAACCATCGTGTTTGGGGTCGGGTCTTCCGTTTTAACGTTAGTGGGACTTATCACAATATTTGTGAGTATTAATAGTCAGCATCGAATCCAGCGGTGTAGAGAAGTGTTGTGGGAATTGATGGAGCTTCCCTATCAATGCTGGGATGAGCGTGGTAATTTTGTCTATAATTTCTCGATAGAACAAGGGATACGACAGCGCCTGATTATTTACCAAAGGACGTTAAAAGTGGTGTGGTATTTAATCATTTTATTGTTAGTTTTTTGTTCGTTTGCATTGTCGTAATCTCTATCATGTATATCGTAACGATTAGAGTATTAAAAGATTCCTATTTTACTAGTGAAGGAAGCTATACATTCATTTATGGGGTTATTCTTCTTGGTGTTTTTCTTATGTTAGCTTTTGCTCTCTTATTATTATCCTTATCGCGCATACGTTTAATTGCAAGCTTACCTAATCTAGCGGATATTATGAATGCGAATACTCAAAAGAGTGATATACCAAGTATTTTATTAGCTGCCATGTGTATGAGAATGTTAATTCGTCAAGACGTAACGGCTCGATTTACCTTCCCATTTCATAAATTTACGGTATTTCCATGGATTACTGGGGTGATGAAGGAAACAGGAGAAGAAGTCCTACTATTGGGAGGCCCGTTTGAAGGAAATCCAGATAAAGAACCTCTCACTCACTCCTTCATTGACCATGAACGAGCACATCGCCATCATTTTCCTTTGCTTTCATCTATGGATCACGCTTTATATAAAGAGATTGTCTATAAGTTTGAGTTGAGTAGTAATCAAGGAACGGTATATGTGGAGTTTGTGCAGGATAGTTCACAGCCAGAGGAAAAAGAGGGGCGTTTACATCCTACTACAATAATCCCACAATTAAAAAATGAAAATGAGTTATTTAAAGAACTAGATTTTCTATGAAGATAAAGGGAGCCGGCGATGGCTCTCCTTTTCTTCTAAGCATAAAAACTAGCACTCACTCATTGTTCTCGTATTCATGCTTCTCCCATGGAACGATAAATCGTTTTTCTTCGCTGTCTAGTTCAAAACAACAATAGGTTGGATCTTGTAAGCGAGAGAGCTTATCTTTACAGACGACAAAAGTGGAAACCGTATAAGCTGGTTCTAAAAACGTTAGTGTATCTTGTAAAGTTGTACCACTACCTGCGAAGTCTTCTACAACCAAAATACTCGACTGAAGTGGTGGTGGATTTCCTTTCCATGAAACCATTCTCGTTGGGCGATGGTATTCTACAAAATAGACAGGCAGTTCTGTTAAAAATGACAAGTGCATGCCTGCAAAGCTACCTCCTCTAAGAATGATGACAAGCCCATCAAATTTCTTTTCCTTCACATCCGGAACGAATTCTTCCGCCCTAGAGGCAATGCCATTGTAGCTCAAATAATGTGGCTTGCGTGTATCTTTTTTGGGTTAATTTTCCATATTTTATATCCCTCCTTCTAAAAAGGAGACATCTTGTCTAAAAAATGTCCGTCTTTACATTTCCTCGTCTAGTTTACTATACAGTAACAAAGGGAGGGGGAACAATAAGAAATGGCAAGAACTCCCTAAAATATAAAGGTGAGAATGATTACCTCACTCGAATGTACAATCCAAGGCTAGGAAAACGGTAAAAGTTATCCCAGTCTTAGATTGTTATGTTTTGTAAAGGAGATGAGGGTTCTGTAAAATGTTCTCATATTCATATTTCTCTCCAAACAGAAATAGATACTAGAAAAGGGGGAAGCACCATTGAAGTATTTCCGAGCGTTTTTAACGCCTTACCGAATTGCCATTACTGTAGCACTTACTTTGATGCTAACCGAGTTAGCAGTAGAATTAACGCTTCCACTACTCTTGTCCAAAATTATAGATGAAGGAATATTGCAAGAGGATCTTTCCTATGTCATTAAGTGGGGAAGCATCATGGTAGGACTTGCCTTTTTAGCTTTTGCGTCTGGTGTAACTAATTCCTTTTACGCCGCTCATGTAGGGCAAAGTTTTGGGTTTGATATACGAAAAGCTCTTTTTGAGAAAGTACAAGGATTCTCATTTGAACAGTTGGGAAACTATCCAGCGGCTTCTCTTGTTACTCGTATGACCAATGATGTGACCCAGCTGCAAAATACGATATTTATGGGACTTCGTATTATGCTACGTGCTCCACTACTCGTAATTGGTTCAGTGGTGATGTCGTTTTTTGTACATCCTGGTATTGCATTAGTGTTTGCGGTAGTCATTCCAATTGTGGTGGTGGTTCTTACTTTCTTGATGAAAAAGGGAGCTCTTTATTTGGCCAAGTACAATCACGGTTAGACCGAGTGAATGATGTACTTCGTGAGAATTTAATGGGAATGAAGGTAATTAAAGCCTTTGTTCGAAAGAATCACGAGTCAAATCGGTTTCATCAGGCAACCAATGAGTTGAAAGATTTAACTGTAAAAGCCTTGCGCTTAACAGAGGCTGCTATTCCTTTATTATTACTCCTAATGAATATCGCTATCCTATTTCTTCTGTGGAACGGAAGATCGGCAGTTATAGATGGTTCCGTACAGGTAGGGGATGTGGTGGCTGTTATTAATTATGGGTTCCGTACAACAGCGGCATTATCCATGTTTTCTTTTATCATTATGTTTCTTTCAAGAACTAAAGCCTCCCTCGATCGAGTTTCAGAAGTGCTAGATACAACAGAAAACGAATGGGTTGTTCACACGAAGCGAAAGGATAATCAAGGATCTTGGCTACAATTTAACCATGTTTCATTTACGTATCCTGGAAATAATGACCAAGTAGTAAAGGATATCACGTTCCAAATAGATAAAGGCGAACGAATCGCGATAATGGGAGAAACGGGGGCTGGTAAATCCAGCATCCTCCAGTTATTACTTCGGTTATACGAAGTGGATGAAGGAAGCATTTTATTTATGTATCAGGACATAAGGGTGCAGACATTAAAAGAGTTGCGACATGAAATTGGATTTGTCCCACAAGAAGCTGTGTTATTCTCAGGTACCATTCGTGAAAATTTATTGTGGGGAAAAGAGGATGCAACAGAGGAAGAGCTTACGAAAGCGGCAAAGGCAGCACAAATTTATGAAACCATTGAACAATTTCCACGTGGTTATGACACAAGGATAGGTCAAAAAGGTGTGAATTTGTCTGGTGGACAAAAACAACGAATTTCGATCGCTCGAGCCTTAATTCGAAGACCAAGTTTGTTAATTTTAGACGATAGTACGAGCGCACTTGATGTGACAACAGAACAAAAACTTCTAAAGGCACTTGAGGACTATGAATGCACCATATTGCTTGTTACACATAAGGTTCGAACAGCTAAGATGTGTGATCGGATTTTCTTAATTGAAGAGGGAAGAATGATTGGAGAAGGAAACCACGAAGAGCTGCTAGCAACAATCCCTTTATATGAAGACATCGTTAAATCTCAAGAAGAGGGGGTGAGTGTATGATTCGAGAACTAAAAAAGCCCTTTACATATGACAAAATTAAACTAGATCCATCTCAGAATAAAAAAGGATCAAGGGAAAAAGATAGAATGGAAAGCAGCGGGAGAGACTCTGTATCGTTTATGGACATATGTTTCAAGAAAGCCTACCCTATTCTACCTGGTTATTTTCATGGTGGTAGCAAGTTCAGCCCTTGGTTTACTTGGTCCGTACTTAATTGGTATGACGATAGATGAGTATATAGTGAAGTCAGATTCTGAAGGATTGATGAGCCGGCTTTGGATGTTGGTTCTCGTGTTTGTTCTCTATTCTATTTCTTTGTTCCTGCAAAATTATTGGATGATAGGCATTGCCCAGACGACGGTCAATCAAATGCGAGAGGATTTGTTTCAGCATTTTCATCGACTGCCCATTGCTTTCTTTGATAAAAGGCAGCATGGAGAGCTGATGAGTAGGGTGACAAATGATATTGAAAATGTTAGCTCCACGTTAAATAGCTCTGTTATTCAAGTGGTATCTAGTGTATTAACGCTGATTGGGACGGTTGTTGTGATGCTAACCTTGAGTCCCCTTCTTACAGCTATCACCCTTTTAATTATTCCAATCATGCTCGTAAGTATTAGATGGATCACAAGTCGAACGAGCAAACTATTTAAACTTCAACAAAAAAATCTTGGGGAGTTAAATGGATACGTAGAAGAAGTTATTTCAGGACAAAAGCTGGTCAAGGCGTATTCGCGGGAAGAAAGAGTTATAGAAGAGTTTGTGGAAAAAAGTGATCGTTTAAAAAAATCCGGCTACTGGGCTCAAACGATCACGGGGTTTATCCCAAAAGTGATGAACCTATTAAATAATGCAAGCTTTGCTGTGATTGCTTTCGTTGGTGGGATATTCGCCATAAACGGATATATCACAATTGGAGTAATGGTGATTTTTGCCGAGTATGCTAGACAATTTACTCGACCATTAAATGATTTGGCAAACCAATTCAACACCTTGTTATCAGCTATTGCTGGTGCGGAGCGCGTATTTGATATTTTAGATGAAGTGGAAGAAGAAGCCGACGAAGATAACGTATTTACAGAACAACTGAAAGGGAAAGTGGAATTTAAAAACGTTTCCTTTGGTTATGAAGAAGGTGAAGCTCATACTCTTCATCAGGTGAGCTTTGTGGCAAATCGAGGTGAAACGATTGCGTTAGTTGGTCCAACCGGCGCTGGGAAAACAACTCTTATTAATCTTGTGTCAAGATTTTATGATCCGGATGAAGGGGAAATCCAATTAGATGGTAAGAATAGCTTAACCATTTCAAGGCATGTGTTAAGGAGACAAATGGGGTTTGTTCTTCAGGATACCTTCTTATTTCAAGGCACCATTTTAGAGAATATTCGATATGGGCGACTAAACGCTACTGACGAGGAAGTAATAGAGGCAGCTAAGAAAGCGAACGCTCACTCGTTTATAGAAAGATTGCCAGAGGGTTATCAGACAAAGATTAGTCATGATGGTGGAGGAATTAGTCATGGTCAAAAGCAATTATTAGCCATTGCTAGAGCGTTTGTTTCAAGCCCGCGTATTCTTATTCTTGATGAAGCGACCAGTAGTATTGATACGATTACAGAACTGAAAATTCAGGAAGCGTTAGGTCGGTTGATGGACGGAAGAACCACTTTTGTGATTGCTCACAGACTAAACACCATTCGTCAGGCAGATCAAATCATCGTTTTAAAGGAAGGAAGAATACTAGAACAAGGAAGCCATGAGCAGTTAGTGAAGGCAAAAGGGTTTTATTATGGTTTAGGATAACCTGAACAATTTGCTTTTGATTTAATTGAAAATGATTATCATTCTATGTTAATTTAAAATTGACTTATTGATAATTTTTATCAATTATAGTGTATAACGATGCTGTTAAAATTAGGTGTACTGGGGGAAGGAGGACTTATTAATGTTCTACCAAATTAAGCGAATTGTGGTAAAGGAAGGCCATGCAGAAGGGATCATCAAGAATTTTACAGGCGAAGGTCTTATTGAAAAACAACCTGGATTCATTGACTTCAAGTATTAGAAAAAAGGTCCGTCGTGGTGATGAGGAAGTTCTGGTTCTAGTTCAGTGGGAGTCAGAAGAAGATTGGAAGAACTGGGAGAAGAGCCCTGAGCATCTAGCTGGTCATAAAGCGAGAGCAGGTCAAGCAAAGCCAGATTACGTGATTGAATCTGCACAAAATGTTTATTATGTAAGATCAAGTAAATAAATCGTACAGGTAGGAGCACCTTTCAACTTATTGAGAGGTGTTTTCCTTTGTTTGTCGGTTTGTATGAAGATAAGGTACTATAGAAAAATACTACGAAAAAGGAGAAATTATATGTCTGGTACGAATAGAAAGTCTATTACTTTAAGAGCGAAGGTTAAGGTGGTTCAAAAACAGGATCAACGATCAGGAAAGTTAACAGAAGGTGTGGTAACAAAAATTTTAACGAAATCTCCTACGCACCCTCATGGTATAAAGGTGATGCTTGAAGGTGGAATTGTAGGAAGAGTAAAGGAAATTGTAGAGGAAGCATAAGGGAAACAGAACAGAAAAAACACTTCATATGGAGTGTTTTTCTTTTGAAAGAAGAAAGTATAAAATGTAATAAAGCAAACAATAAACTTTCACCCCATGCTATTGTTCGGTGTTGGTATTTTCATAGGTAGTGCTATCACAACAGTGGTTGGAAAGAAACTTGAAAGGACCATTTTAAAGACCACTTATTAACACATGGAAAGTGCTAAAATAAAAATAGTATGAAATGATAGTTAAATTTAGCGAAATAGTTACATTCTCACTCTCAAGTCCTATATACTAGAGATATACATAGGAAAATCAGGAGTAAGGATGGGTGTTAGAATGAGTATAATAAGTATTGAACCGGTAAATAGTATCCAGGTACTACCGGCTGAAGATGTTTTAGCTGCCATTGAACGTTCTCTAGCAATGATACAATTTAACCTTGATGGCATAGTTCTTTGGGCAAATGAAAATTTTGCTCAAACAATGGAATATAGATCAGAAGAGTTACCAAGTCTTCATCATCGTCAATTTTGTTTAACTGAGTATGCAAATAGCCCTGAATATAAGAAATTATGGAGAAATCTAAGAGAAGGTAATAGTTTTCAAGAAAAGATTCAACGAGTAACGAAAACGGGCAAAATTCTTTGGTTGGAAGCAACCTATACACCAGTGTTTGATGAGGAGGGTGCTGTAAAGGGTGTAGTGAAGGTAGCTACTAATATTACAGAACGTGAAGAAACTACGACAATCCTTGCAAATGAACTCTTAGCCATGAGTAAAGATCTTTTACATAGAGCAGAACTTGGGATTAAAAAGAGTGAAGACCTTTCATCTGCAACAGCCGTTCTTGTTTCTGAGTCGGAAGAAACACTTCATAGTCTGGGATCTCTCCAAGCAGAAGCAGATTTAATTAAAGGAATTGTGAAAACCATTAAAGACATTGCTTCTCAAACCAATCTTCTTGCATTAAATGCTGCCATTGAGGCAGCTCGTGCAGGTGATCATGGGAGAGGGTTTAGTGTGGTTGCAGCAGAAGTAAGAAAGCTTGCGACTAATGTACAAGAATCCATCCATGAAGTGAATTCACGGATTGAGGGAATCACAAAAGGGATTGAAAAGGTTGGAGAAGTAACGGAACGGTCTCAAGAAGGAGTGTCTTCAAGTAAACGATTAATCGATGAGGCAATAGGAGAATTCAATAGAATTAGTGAATCGGCAAATGAACTCGATAAACATGCAAATCGATTTCAAGATATAGTCTAGTTCAGTTTTTCCATTAAAAGAGGCAGTGGTGCCTCTTTTATTATGTGTGCCAGGCATGGCAACTATCTAGGTGGTGAAAGTCCACTGTGGGGGTACACATCGACCAACCACTAAGGAAGCGCAAGGTACTTATCGTGAGGTAAGGGCTGGAGGAAGCGTGGAATAAAATCTTGGCTTGACGAACAGAAACCTGATACTAAGGCTCTACAAAGGGATAAGGCTCCATAACAAGTCAAAGTCCAAAAGATGTGCGTAACTTTGTAGGGTAAATCAGGCAAGTAAAAGAGGAAGGATAGTTGTCTTACCCTGGGAGGTCTTGCGGATGTACGTAGGTACAGTCGAAAAAGGTTTGTCGCAAGAAGTCAGCAGAAGCCATAGTAATGAAGTAATTCATGAAGGGCTAAACAATTTATAGTGTTTCAACGCCACGAATGCGTAAGTGACCTACTCAGAATGTGTTAATGGGGAAAGTATGAGCGTACCTCAGAGGAAAACCAAAAGGGAGTTATCACTTATTACGTGAGAGGGAAGGAGAAACGAGTGTGGAACTTCTAGAACAGATTTTGAGTAATCAAAATATGAATGAAGCCTACTTGCGTGTATATAAAAATAAAGGCGCGAGTGGAGTTGATGGAGTAACAGTCGATGAACTGAAACAATATCTGAAAGAGAACAAGGATGAACTGCGCAGGCGCATCAGAACAAGAAAATACCAACCACAAGCTGCCTTAAGAGTGGAAATCCCAAAAGAAAATGGAAAGATGCGCAAATTGGGAATACCAACAGTAGTGGATAGAGTAGTTCAGCAAGCTATTCATCAAGTACTCAGCCCGATATTTGAAAAGCAGTTCAGTGAACTCAGCTATGGCTTTAGACCAAAAAGAAGTTGTGAGATGGCAATTGTAAAAAGCTTGGAATTTCTGAATGATGAACACGATTGGGTAGTGGMCATTGACCTCGAAAGATTTTTCGATACAGTCCAMCATGATAAGCTTATGCGAATTTATATCCAATACAATAGACGAWGGAGAKGTTATCTCACWAATAAAGAAAATACTTARTTAGKGGGGTTATGGTGAATGGTAGATATGAAGAAACACCAGTTGGGACTCCGCAAGGAGGTAATCTCAGCCCTCTCTTAAGTAACATTATGTTGAACGAACTAGATAAGGAACTTGAAAATAGAGGACTACGATTCGTGAGGTACGCTGATGACGCTCTTATCTTTGTGAAGAGTGAAAAAGCAGCTATTAGAGTGATGAAATCAATCGTGAGATTTATAGAAGATAAATTAGGCTTGTTAGTCAATGCAGAAAAGAGTAAAATCTCCCGCCCGGGAGATTTGAAGTTTTTGGGCTTTGGTTACTACTACGATTTTAAAAATGGTAGATATCAAGTGAAACCTCACATAACTTCTGTACAGAAATTTCAAAGGAAGCTTCGACAATTGACAAAGCGAAACTGGAGTATCCCTTTAGATTACCGAATAATGAAATTGAAACAAGTCATTTTCGGATGGGTGAATTACTTTAGAATATCAAGCATGAAAAAGGTAATGACTCGTATTGATGGGAAGTTACGCTCAAGAATTAGGGTAATCATATGGAAACAATGGAAGGTACCGAGAAAACAAATCAAATCGCTAATTCAATTAGGAATTCCTAAGGAAGAASCGAAAGGATTAMCCTTTTKTCGAAAAGGCTACCGATATATAGGATTATCGAAAGTAGTTCAAAGAGCACTTTCAAACGAAAGACTAAAGCAGAGGGGAATTCCCTCTGCTTTGGAACGTTACCTAAAAGTACACACTGTAATWTAAATTGAAACGCCGTATACGAGAACCGTACGTACGGTGTTGTGAGAGGGGCGAAAATAATTATATTATTTTCCCTCTACTCGATTGGTTCAACGTCAAATGTTGGGGTGAAGTAATTCCTACTTCGCCCTCAACCAATATGAACACCCATTTTTTTATACTTATGTGTCAATAATATTTTAGCTCTAAAACGCTTAAAACTTCTAAATCCAAATGCATTTCTCTTCATTACTTTAGTTAGATTATTAATTCCTTCTAAAAACCCATTAGAAAAGTTATAAACAAAGCTATTCAATATCTCTACCTGCCAATTTTGGAGCGTTTGAATAGCTTTCTTAAACTCTGGTAAATTGGCTTGTTCTACTTTTTGATAGAACTCTTGTAATAAATTTAGTGGTTTGAAGAATAGAACCCTGACCGTTTTCTTTTGCCTCATTAAACCACTGGGAAAATGCCTCTTTCAGTTCATAAGCTACTTTTAATCCATTGGATAATCCTAGATATCGGTTTAAGTACCACCGATCTTCTTCTGTTAACTTTTCTGAATTCCAATGGAATACATAGCGCATCTTTTTACACTTTTTCCGATCATAATCATGCCAAGTTGACTGTACTCTTCTTCTAACCCCATCCAATGCAGTAGATATACCGCACAAAATGAAAGCGATCTGCAACGATAATCGGTTTCCCAGAGCTTGTCGAACAGCTGCTTTAAAAGAGGGGCTCATATCCATTTACTACAACTTCTACATTCGTACCATACTTTTCGCAATAATGGGATATGGGTCTTTTAATAACGGTTGGGTAGTATATTCAAAGGGTCCCTTGTCACTCCCTCAGGGAAAATAAAATTGTAATTTCCTTTTTTTGTG
>NZ_ABFU01000056.1 GCF_000171615.1 Bacillus coahuilensis m4-4
TTCATGGATATTCTTAAGAAAAATACTAGATAAAGTGGATAGAGGTTTTATCTTTTATTGGTAAGAGGTAACCTGAATAGTAAATCGTAAGACAAGGTCCTTGTCCCTCTGATGATTCCTCTGATGGTTGACAAGAGAACCGTCCCCACGATTCTGTGTAATTTTATAATAAGGTGTGCAACTGCAGAGCAAAGAAAGGGCTTTAGAAACAGTCTCAAGCCTTTTCTTATTCCTTCTTTCACTAACTTACATTTAATAAGTGATGATTAAAATGCCACTCTTTTTTATGGTATCACCACTACTTATTCCCCGATATAATTGTCTCCCTTTCGGTAACCACAACGAAGTTAAATACCTTCCATTAATCTAAGCGGCACTAAAAATATTAATAATGATAATGTAAATCAATGACCATCCTTAAAAAGACAGAGATAAATAACAGTATTGTCAAAAAAATGACATAAATAAAACTATAAAACTAGAAAAGTAGTTTTATAATGTAATTACAGAAGGAGGTATGAGTGTTAATGAAAACAACTTGGGAATTGAAGTCAAATAAAAGAAATTAATCAAATCCGCAAGAGGGCCGAGAAACAGCTTCCGATAGTTACAGACAATGAAGAATTGGAGTATACTGCCTCTTTCTTTAAAGTGTTTGCGGATGAAACTCGACTGAAAATTATATCGTTGCTTTGGATAGATGATATGTGTATGTGTGAAATTGTTGAAGCGTTAAACGGAGCGAATTCTACCATTAGTCATCACTTGAAGATTATGGAAAAGGTTAAAGTCATTATTTCCAATCGTGAAGGGAAGTTCACTATCTATAGTATAAACAAGGAAAAGATATCACCACTAATTTCCTATTTGAAACAGAGTGATAAAGCACTTTATTAAAATACAAATGTAATACTTGGATATGATCTTATTGGGTATCTTTGAATGGTTAAATGATCAGCTTCTTAAGATGGAGTGGTTGAGTAATCTCATTACCATACTTGTTGCAAATGTAATTGGTCTAGATGTAGATGAAAGAATCGGAGGAAGTATTCTATTTTTTTATCTATGATGTAATAAAAATATTTATTTTACTTTCTATTCTCATATTTTTTATTTCGTATATACAAAGCTTTTTCCCACCGGAGAAGAACAAAAAAAATACTTAGCAGATTTAAAGGGACTTCGGCGAATATAATGAGTGCTATATTGGGTACAGTTACGCCATTTTGTTCGTGTTCATCCATTCCTTTATTTATTGGTTTTACAAATGCAGGATTACCAATTGGAGTTACATTTTCATTTTTAATTTCTTCACCTCTTGTAGATTTAGCATCTGTCATTTTACTTGCTAGTATTTTTAACTGGAAAATTGCAATTGCCTACGTTATTGTTGGGCTAGTACTCGCTGTTATTGGCGGAACAATCATTAGTAAATTAAAACTGGAAAAGTATATAGAGACGTTTGTTTACAATAATAAAATGATTGAAGTTGAGCAGGAAGAATTAACTACACGTGACAGGGTTAATTATTCTAAAGATCAAGTAGTGGAAATCATAAAAAAAGTGTGGCTTTATATCCTAATCGGTGTTGGTATTGGTGCAGCAATTCATAATTGGGTGCCAGAATCAGTCATATCTACTGTGCTTGGTGAGGATAAATGGTATTCAGTACTTTTAGCAACAGTTGTTGGAGTGCCAATGTATGCGGATATTTTTGGAACATTACCAATTGCAGAGGCATTAGTTACAAAAGGAGTTGGGATCGGCACTGCCCTTGCGTTTATGATGGCAGTTACAGCTTTGTCACTTCCTTCTATGATTTTGTTAAAAAAGGTTGTTAAGACGAAACTACTTTTTATCTTTGTAGGAATAGTAACCTTGGGAATATTGATTATAGGGTACAGTTTTAATACTTTTGGTTATTTGTTGATGTAAGTAAGATGCAACTTAAGCAGTTTAGTGCTTGTTGGCCTTTTCTAATGAATATATATAATGAGAAAAAAGGAGCGAATTAATTATGGTTATTAAGATTTTAGGTTCGGGATGTAAAAAATGCATAATGTTGGCTGAAAATAACAAAAAAGGCTCTTGATGAATTAAGTAAGGATGCAGACGTTGTTAAAGTTACAGAGATGGAAGAGATAATGGCTTATGGCGTTATGTCAACTCCGGCATTAGTAGTTGACGAAAAGGTTGTTTCATATGGGAAGGTTTTGAAACCAAAGGATATTGTAAAATTTCTTAATATATAGAAGGAACTTTTAAAAGAATAATATTAATTTGAAGGAAAACTGGCTAAATTAACGGTACTTGATTAGGGTGCGCTTTAATAAGAGCCAGTTTATTTTTTGTTTACAAAACCTTAACAAAAGATTTCTTGAAATAAATATATAAGCAAATTATTATATAAGTAAATAGTTATATGTTGTTATAGATAAAGGTGTTGGGGGTGAATTTTTTGCGAATTTCAAGAGTGGAAATAGAAAAGGTTGCCACGTTCTTAAAATTATTAGGTGATAAAACACGCTTAACTATGGTGAAAATTCTAGATTCCCACGATTGTTGTGTTTGTGAATTTGTAGAAATATTTAAAACTAGCCAGCCTGCTATTAGTCAACACGTAAGAAAGTTGAAAGACTTTGGAATAGTTCGAGAAACAAGAAGAGGACAATGGATTATCTACTCATTGAATAAAGATAGTGACTATTATCCACTAGTCCAAAACTTATTAAATCACATCCCTAGTCAAGATTATAAATTAAAAGAACTTGAGGAACAGGGTCTACGCATTTCGTGTGAATAGGAGGTTAGTATTTTGACATCAGTAATTTTAGCATCAGTGATTTTCTTAACAACACTTATTTTAGTCATTTGGCAACCTAAAGGGTTGTCCATTGGCTGGTCTGCATGTGGGGGTGCGATTCTCGCATTAATTGTCGGAGTAGTTGATTTTAATGACGTATTAGATGTGACATCCATTGTATGGAATGCAACATTAGCATTTATTGCAATTATCATCATATCTCTTATCTTGGATGAAATTGGTTTCTTTGAGTGGTCCGCACTACACATGGCGAGAGCTGCTAAAGGCAATGGGGTGCGAATGTTCGTTTACGTATCAATACTCGGAGCACTAGTAGCAGCATTTTTCGCAAATGATGGTGCAGCACTTATTTTAACGCCAATCGTATTAGCAATGGTTCGTAATCTAAATTTCAATGAAAAGATGGTGTTTCCATTCATTATCGCGAGTGGATTTATTGCGGATACAACATCCCTACCTCTTGTGGTAAGTAACTTAGTAAATATTGTATCGGCCGATTTTTTCGGAATTGGATTTGTAGAATTTGCTTCTAGGATGATTATTCCGAACTTCTTTTCATTAGCAGCAAGTATATTGGTTTTATATCTATTTTTCCGTAAGAGCATTCCAAAGAATTATGACATGTCTCAATTGAAAAAACCTGTGGAAGCTATCCGAGATGAAAAGATGTTCCGATTATCTTGGATTGTATTAGGAATACTACTTATTGGGTACTTTGCAAGTGAATTTATAGGAATTCCTGTATCCATTATTGCAAGTATTGTAGCAATCTTCTTCTTATTCATGGCTAGAAGGAGTTCAGCTGTAAATACACGTACAGTGATTAAAGGAGCGCCATGGGCAATCGTTTTCTTCTCGATTGGTATGTATGTAGTTGTTTATGGTTTGAGAAACGAGGGACTTACTGATATATTAACCGACCTAATCCAAGTAACCGCTGACCAAGGTTTATTTGCGGCAACGGTTGGTATGGGATTCATTGCAGCTATTCTATCTTCTATTATGAATAACATGCCGACAGTAATGATTGATGCTCTAGCGATAGCTGATACTGATACAACTGGAGTAATAAGAGAAGCACTTATTTATGCCAATGTTATTGGGTCAGACTTAGGGCCAAAAATCACTCCTATTGGTTCTCTTGCAACTTTGTTATGGTTACATGTTCTTTCGCAAAAAGGAGTTAAAATTTCATGGGGAACATATTTTAAAACAGGTATTGTGTTAACCATTCCAACACTGTTTATTACATTAGTTGGTTTATATATATGGTTGTTAATCATTCACTAATTAATAAAGGAGAAATAGATTATGTCTAAAAAAACAATTTATTTTTTTATGTACAGGTAATTCTTGCAGAAGCCAAATGGCAGAAGGTTGGGCAAAGAAATATTTAAGTGATGAGTGGAATGTTCACAGTGCGGGCATTGAAGCACACGGATTAAACCCAAATGCAGTAAAAGCAATGAAAGAAGCGGGTGTAGATATTTCAAATCAAACATCCGATATTATTGATCCTGAAATTTTAAATAATGCTGATCTGGTGGTTACTTTATGTGGAGATGCAGCGGATAAATGCCCTATCACACCACCACATGTAAAAAGAGAGCACTGGGGCTTTGATGATCCAGCAAAGGCTGAAGGAACAGAAGAAGAAAAATGGGCTTTCTTCCAACGTGTTCGTGATGAAGTAGGCGACAGAATTAAGCGTTTTGCTGAAACAGGGGAATAAAAATTAATAGCCAAGGGATGACTTCTCTTGGTTTGCTTTTTATACCATATATAAGTGATTGCTTATATAATTATTTACGTGGAGGTAATAGCAATGAAAAAAGTTGAAATTTTTGATCCTGCAATGTGTTGTTCAACAGGGGTGTGTGGTCCGAGTGTAGATCCAGAATTGACGAGGATATCATCTGCAATTTTTTCATTAAGAAAAAAAAGGATTTAATATTAAAAGATACCAACTAACAACTGACCCTGATAAATTTGCAGAAAACGATGAGGTTAATCGTGTATTACATGAAAAGGGGCCAGAAGCTTTACCTGTAATTTTACTAGACGATCAAGTTGTAAGAGCTGGTAGTTATCCAACAAACGAAGAACTAGTTGAATGGTTTGATGTAAAGCCAGAAGAATTAAATGAAAAACCCAAGGTTCGCCTTTCCATTGATTTAAATTCACTGAACTAAGAAGAAAGGAGACGAAAGAAATGTTTCAATCTTTCCATCCAAAGAATGTCGTAAATACTCCTTTCCTTTTTTAACGGGAAAAGGAGGAGTAGGAAAAACATCAACCGCTTGTGCAACAGCTGTAGCCCTAGCTGATAGTGGAAAAAAGGTATTGCTAATAAGTACAGATCCAGCTTCGAACCTACAGGATGTGTTTGGTATAGAGTTAACGTACACACCAAAAGCAGTACCCCGTGTTGAAAATCTATATGCAAGTAACCTAAATCCAGAGGAATCAGCAAAAGCCTATCGTGAAAAAGTTGTTGGCCCATATCGTGGAAAACTACCTGACTCTGTGGTTGATACGATGGAAGAACAATTATCTGGGGCTTGTACAGTTGAGATTGCTGCATTTGATGAATTTACGAGTTTGCTCACAAATCCTGAAATTGTTAATGAGTATGACCATATTATTTTTGATACGGCACCAACTGGTCATACGTTAAGACTTTTACAACTTCCAACTGCATGGAATGGGTTCTTAGAAGAAAGTACACATGGAGCGTCATGTTTAGGACCATTATCAGGGCTTTCTGATAAAAAGGACCTTTATTCTAGAACAGTAGAGGTTCTTGCTAATTCAAGTATAACTACATTAATTTTAGTTGCAAGATCTGATGTTTCATCACTTTTAGAAGCTGACCGTGCATCAAAAGAACTGAAAGAAATTGGTATAAAAAATCAAACTCTTATAGTTAACGGTCTTCTCCAGAACCACCTTGAAGGCGATGAAGTCTCAACAGCATTTTATCATCGACAAAGAGAGGCTTTAAAGAGGATACCAGAAAATTTAAAGCAGACCGTCATCTATTCATTACCATTTGTTTCTTATTCCTTAACAGGTGTTGAAAATCTAAGGCACCTATTTAAGCAATACTCAATCCCATTATCAGAGTTACCCTTTGAAGAAGAAACTGATAATCTTCCGAGATTAAATGAAGTAATTAATGATTTCTCAACCCATAATACAAGGCTGATTTTTACAATGGGTAAGGGCGGAGTAGGCAAAACAACGGTAGCTTCCGCAATTGCGGTTGGTTTGGTTGAAAAAGGTCACCGAGTACACCTAACAACTACAGATCCAGCTGCTCACTTAAATTATCAGTTCCAAAGTGATCAAGTGAATCAAAATTTATCGATTAGTAGTATTAACCCAAAAGACGAGGTAGAGAAATATAAATCAGAAGTTTTAGGTAAGGCAAGTAATGATCTAGATGAGGAAGGACTAGCTTATTTAGAGGAAGACCTAAATTCACCATGTACCGAGGAAATAGCTGTATTCAGAGCATTTGCAGAAGTCGTAGCTAAATCTGAAGATGAAATCGTTGTAATTGATACAGCACCAACTGGACATACATTACTGTTGTTAGATGCTGCACAGTCTTATAGTAAAGAAATTGCAAGGTCAACAGGAGAGGTTCCTGACAGTGTCAAAAAGTTGCTTCCTCAAATTAGAAATCCAATAGAAACATCAGTTGTGATTGTCACACTTGCTGAAGCGACACCTGTTTTAGAAGCATCCCGATTACAAGATGATTTAAAAAGAGCAAGTATTAATCCGAAATGGTGGGTAATTAACCAAAGCCTATCTGCTACAAATACGAAAGACCCTGTATTAAGAGGGAAAGCTGTTGCGGAAAAAGAATGGATTCATAAAGTGAATGAAAAACTAGCTGAAAAGTGTGCGATTATCCCTTGGTCACAAGAAGAAAAGGTTGGGTACGAGAAGATAAAGGATTATATTTATTAATCGGGTGATAGATATGGAAAAGGTTATAATTTTAGGAACAGGTCCAGCAGGGCTAACAGCTGCAATTTATTTAGCATGAGCAAATATGAAACCTATTGTCATTGAAGGAGATCAGCCGGGTGGGCAGTTGACATTAACAACTGAGGTTGAAAACTTCCCTGGTTTCATCGATGGAATTATGGGTCCCGAATTAATGGATAATATGCGAAAGCAAGCAGAGCGTTTTGGAGCTCAATTTAAAAGAGGTTGGGTAACAAATGTAGATTTGTCTAAGAGACCTTGCCGCTTAGAAGTTAGTGGTTTATTTAGGTGATATCGAAACTGAATCACTTATAATTTCAACCGGAGCTTCCGCGAAAATTTTGAATATACCATGAGAAAAAGAAAACATAGGCCGGGGTGTTAGTACCTGTGCAACGTGTGACGGATTCTTCTTCAGAGGTGAAAAAGTTATAATCATTGGTGGAGGAGATTCTGCTATGGAGGAAGCAAACTTTTTAACTAAGTTTGCGAGTGAAGTGGTTATTGTTCATAGAAGAAACGAACTTCGCGCTTCTAAAATCAAGCAAGATCGTGCTAGAGATAATTCAAAAATTTCTTGGGAACTAAATAAGACGCCACTAGAAGTGATGGCAGGAGAAAATGGAGTTACTGGGTTAAAAGTAAAAGATAATGATTCGAATGAAGAAAAAGTCATACAAACGGATGGTATTTTTGTTTCCATTGGCCATAGACCAAATACATCATTTTTGAACGGTCAAATAAACACAGACTAAACGGGCTATAGCAATGTCATACCGGGTACGACTGAAACAAATGTCCCAGGAGTTTTCGCATGTGGTGATGTGCAAGACAAAAAATCGTCAAGCAATTACGGCTGCAGGAACTGGATGTATTGCTGCATTAGATGCAGAAAGATACATTGAAGGAAGTGCAGTACATGACTGGAGCAAATCATTGTAGTAGGAGGAAAGAAAAATGACAACAGAGAATTATCATGAACTATTTAAAAATCGTATTTATATTGGTGGAGCAGACGATGTAACAGACTTACTTGAAAATGAAAAAGTAGATATTGTTTTTGATTTGAGAGCAGAGGCACCTACAGAAGCAGTCAGCTATAATCGCGTGCACAGTCCAATCGTTGATGATGCAGCGGACCAGGATGAATCGGTTAAGAAATCTATTGAACAAGTAGTTAAGGCGTATAATGAAGGAAATAATATTTATTTTCATTGCCAAGGCGGTAGTAATCGCACAGGAACAGTTGCTATAGGAACATTATTAAGCCTAGGTAAAGCTGATACAATAGAAGAAGCAGAAAAAACAGCTCAAACAGCAAGACCAAAGATTAATGTGAAACCTGAAATGAAGGAAGTCTTGAAAAGGATCTTTCCAAACGCCTAATATAAATGGAGGAGAGACAAGTGAAAATTACAGATGGAGCTAAACAACTTTTAGAAAGCTTCTTAAATGAAAAAGGAGCAGAGGGAATTCGCCTTTCATCGATTGAAGGTTGTTGCGGCCCGCAATTCTCAATTTCTTTAGATGCACCTGAGGAATCCGATACTGTTGAAACCATTAATGGAATCAGAGTGGCGATCGATTCTCAAATTACCGGTACTGAAGAATTAACTTTAGACAAAGAAGAAAATCAAGAAGGTGCAGGATTGGTTCTTTTAGGAGCTAGTAGCTGTTGTTAATATAAAGGGAATCAAGGGGACGGTTCTAGCGATGCTATTTTAAGAATATTGAGCTTTAGAATTGTCCCCACTATTCCCGACAATTAATTATGTCTTGTTTAATTTTCAAAATTAATAAATTAGAAGCAAAGTAATAGCAAATAGAAACTTGCCTAATCTTTATAAATTTGAAATAATTGGTATGATTCGGATAAATAAAAAAAAGTTAAAGTAGGATAGAACATTTTTTAGAAGGGATTGGTAATAGTGAACGTTATTCAGCCAATAAAGCCTTCAGATAATGAATATAGGGTCATACCAGTCAAGAATTATGTTGTGTTCTATGTTGCTAAATAACATGTTAGTGAGGTTAATAGGGTTATATATGGCAAGATAAATTTGACCAAGTTAATCAAGTGATTTAATAAGTATCACCAAATAACTTAACCTCCTCATGATAGAGAACTAAGCGAATGGAACAATCTGGTAACTTTAGAGGAGCATGATAGGAAAAGAGATTTTGTTATATAATTTGCATAAGAAAAGTATGTCCTTTCTTGCATTGTTTGGCTTGGCGATTAAACAATACCATAGAAAAGGCATACTTTTTTGTTTTTTTATTAAAAAATGAGATACCGGACTTTTTAGAGCCATCGCTTTAAGCGATTTCGTTCTTCTAGTGAACTTTTTTCAAGAATATTGAAACTTCTGAATCAAAAGAACCTTCCCCACGAATCCCCCGTTACTTCCCTTTGCTAACAAAATTCTATAAAGTATAATAGGAGAGTAGAAAAATACAGCAAAAGGAAGAACTCTTGATTATTTTAAAATAAATGTCACCAGTCCCTTTTATAGTTGTAAGAGATTAAGTTAACTAGTAAGTCTAACTTCTTTACAGGAGGGGAAGATGAAAATTTATGTGGATGCAGATGCTTGTCCGGTGAAAAAGATTATTCTTGAAGAAGCAAGGGATTTCGAAGTTCCAGTTATCCTTGTAACAAGCTTTTCTCATTTTTCTAATGCAAAACAGCCATCAGGAGTGAAAACCATTTATGTTGATTCTGGAGCAGATGCTGCAGATTATCGGATTGTGAGGTTGGTGGAAAAAGGAGATATTATCGTGACACAAGATTATGGTCTTGCATCATTATGTTTACCAAAAGGAATTATCGTCCTCCACCATAAAGGCTTTAGATATACAAATGAAAATATTGACCAATTATTACAAACACGTTATTTAAGTGCAATGGCAAGAAAAAGCGGACAGCGAACAAAGGGACCAAAGCCTTTTACAGCAGAAGACCGGGAGAAGTTTAGGGATCTTTTTAAACAGGTTATTTCTCGTGAAAAATTAAGATAAACTCAGAGATTCAGTTAGGAGATAAACATCTTGAAGTATTTAAAATCGCAAATGCAACAACTGATTAAGGAAAATAAAAGAACTGCATACACGCTTTAAAGAACTGAAGGCTGAGCATAGTCTTGAAAAAAACAATGCCCTCAAGGCCTTGTACCATTCAGAAGTTGCGGATGGAGGAAAGTATCAGGTAGCATACCAAGCACTTGATCAGCCCAAAAAGTAGACTCTTATATCTTATTTATCCTTACTAAAAATTCTGTTATAAATACTGGATGGTTGTAAGTGGATTATGTTAGTGAACAAAATATGAAGTAGGTTGCTGCGTAGTACAAATATACTGTGCAGAAGGAATAACTTTAAGGATAACAACCATAGTGTCACTTTCTAAATCAACATTCAGCCATCGGAGTTATTTTTTTGTTTAATGTATTTTAAAGGAAACTTACTTTTTCGCAAAGTTAATATTTATGCGTTTCAGTATCAATATTCTATCGAAATACAGGTGGAGTGTGTAGTAGAGTTAGTTCTAGATCAAAGGGAACGGTTCTAGCGATTCTATTTTAATAATATTGGAATCCAAAAATACAAAAAGAACCATCCCCACGGACTCTCTATATTCTTAAGAAAATATGAGATAAAGTGGCCGTGGGTTTTGTCTCTTTATGTTAAACGGTAACCTGAATAGTAAATCGTAAGACAAGGTCCTTGTCCCTCTGGAGGTGAGAATATGAAACAGGTAGGAACGCTGTATTTTTTCTGTGGGAAAATGGGTGCAGGAAAGTCAACGAGATCACAACAATTAGCGAAGGATAAGCAGGCGGTATTACTATCAGAGGATGAATGGCTTTCCTCTTTATAACCCAATCAAATTACTTCATTTGAAGACTATATAACCTATTCTAAGCAGCTTAAGCCATTGGTGAAAAAGCATGTGCAAAGCATTTTAAATGTCGGTACTGATGTTGTGATGGACTTTCCAGCGAACACACTAAGTTTGAGAAAATGGCTATTGGGCATTGCGTCAGAGGCCCATGCTAGCCATCAACTCATTTATCTTAATCTGTCCGATGAGCAATGCTTACGTCACATTGCTCAAAGGAGAATCGAGCAGCCTGAAAGAGCCGCTTTTGATACGGAAGAAGTGTTTACTCAAGTTACTAAGTTTTTTGAAGCACCAGAAGCATCCGAGGGTTTAAATATAGTAGAGTTTAGAGGAGAAGAGTAAACTAAAGGTTTACACAAGTTTAAGTTGGGGTTAGTTGCAACGTGTAGTGAAGTGTACCAAATAGTAATACGTACTAAAATGACTAGAAAAGGTACTCCACGATGGTAGTTAGATTACAGTTATCTAGCTACCTATGTGGAGTACCTTTTTTAATTAGTCATCCTGCTTGTGAGACAAAGTCCCTGTCCCTTCGTCTTTCCTTAATTCTTAATTCGTCTTGTTCAGTAAGTTTTCTGATAAGGCGAGTAATCCGGTGGAAGAGGCGTTTACTTCTTGGATGCTTTCGACGATCGTGTCTAAATCTTTTTTGTTTTGTTCGAATCGGTCGACGTAGTTTTGTATTTCCATTTTAATAGTGAGTAATCCGTTTCTTACTTCTCCTACGCTTTGCTTTGTTGTATCCGTTGAAGCATTCATCTTGGCCATGTCTTGAATGACTTGTTTTAGTGTTCCGTTACTTTCAACGATTGTATTGTTGATTGTGTCGCTTAGCTGCTTGGATTCATCCGCTAGCTTTCGAACTTCGTTGGCTACAACGGCAAAGCCTTTGCCATGCTCTCCTGCTCGAGCAGCTTCAATGGATGCATTTAATGATAATAAATTGGTTTGATCAGCGATTCCTTGAATAGCTTGGGTTAGCTGACTAATATTGTCATAGGAGTGATTTAAGTTCTCTATCCCCTTAATGGAGATGTCCACGCTTGAAATCAACTCATGAAGAGTGTCTACCATGTTTTCCATTTTATCTTCATTCAAGCTGGTTAAGCCGATGAGATTTTTACTACTTTTTTGGGTCATTTCCGTTTCGATTCGAATTTGGTCAGCCTTATGGGAAGTCTCGCCAATAGCTGCTTCCGTTTGTTGGACGGATGAGGCAATTTGATGGCTTATAGAAGCGATTTCTTCGTACAGTGTCTCATTTTCCTGATTTAATGTTTGTAGTTCTTCTATTCTAGTTTTTAAATACATGTCAACCACTAACTGGGCGTCTAAATTGGTAATTTGCACATAAGCTACCATTGTTTTGGCTAATTGCTCCGGTTGGTCTTGCAGTAGTTCGACGATTTTGGGAAGCAGCAATTCACTTAATGTAGCATACGTAGCGAGAAACCATGTAATAGGTAAACTTACACCGTTGTGTGTTTGACCAATTCTTTGTCTCATTTTAATATATTTTTCATCCATAGACCCACTAAATAAACTAGCAAAGTATTGAACGAATACAGCTTTTAATCGTTCTCTACTAGAATGATTTTGGGCAATTACTTTTAAATCTTCTTGTTCGTATAATTGATCTAAAACCTTTTCTAATATGTCTCCAACAAGGGGTGATACATCGTCACTTATATTATGTAAAATGGTAAGGTATTCTTCTTTAAAACCCATATAACGTAATCTTTGATTAATTTCGGAATCATTTGTTTTAACGATGGTACTAGTGTCCCTGCCAATCATGATGGCTTCAAATTTTTGTTTGTTTCTTTGAAATAATGTAATCAATTGTGACACCTCCATTTTAAATTCTACCTTTAAGTGTGGAAGAGGTAAATAAGGAATGTGTTACATTCTTCCTATCTTTACATTGTATCTTAAGTTGGATGGCGTCATATAGCTTTCTTTTAGGTTAAAAGGTGGAAGTTTACAGGACAAGGTCCCTGTCCCCCTGGTGAATGTGATTGATAAAGGTGCTCATGCATGGTATAAGTGTAAAAGAAGATTAGAAGGTTGATGTTAAGATAGGGAGAAAGATAGATCTTAGTATTCCATCATGAGAGGATTTGTGTTTAGTTATGAAAGAAAACTTTTGGCGTGATTTACCACGACCATTTTTTATATTAGCACCAATGGAAGATGTGACCGATGTTGTGTTTCGACATGTTGTCAGTGAAGCAGGGCGACCTGATGTGTTTTTTACGGAGTTTACGAATACGGAGAGTTATTGTCATCCTGATGGCATTCAGAGTGTGCGTGGACGTTTGACGTTTACAGAGGATGAACAGCCACTTGTTGCTCATATTTGGGGAGATAAGCCAGAGTTCTTCAGAGAAATGAGTATCGGGATGGCAGAAATGGGTTTTAAAGGGATAGATCTCAATATGGGCTGTCCTGTACCGAATGTGACGCAGAACGGGAAGGGAAGCGGCTTGATTCTTCGGCCTGAAGTGGCAGCAGAGTTGATCCAAGCGGCAAAAGCAGGTGGACTTCCCGTAAGTGTGAAGACGAGACTAGGCTTCAGTGATTTAGAGGAGTGGCGTGGTTGGCTCACTCATATTTTAAAACAAGATATAGCAAATCTATCTATTCATCTGCGGACAAGGAAGGAAATGAGCAAAGTGGATGCCCACTGGGAGTTAATTCCGGAGATAAAGAAGCTTCGTGATGAAGTGGCTCCAGATACTCTGCTTACGATCAACGGAGATATCCCTGACCGCGAAACGGGGTTGAAGCTTGTTGAACAATATGGTGTAGATGGTGTTATGATTGGGCGTGGGATATTCCATAACCCATTCGCATTTGAAGTCGAGCCAAAAGATCATACAAGTAAGGAGCTGCTTGATCTTTTAAGATTGCATTTAGATCTTTATGATCAATATGCAGAACAAGTTATGCGTTCATTCAAGTCTCTTCATCGATTCTTTAAGATTTATGTAAAAGGATTTAGAGGCGCAAGTGAATTAAGAAACCACTTAATGAACACAGAGTCTACGGATGAAGTTCGTGCGTTGCTTGATGAGTTTGAGTCCAAGAACCTGGATGAATTAGGGAATGGGAATAGCGTTACGGTTTCAGGATGAAAGGGACGTTTTAAACGGTGTTTCTTCATTTAAAGATCTATAATCTTAAAATGCACTTGCCTTTAGAGGTGAGTGTATTTTTAAATTGAATAAGAGGAAATAACTGGAGGATAAAGAATAATTTGATTTAGAAGGCTATAAATTTCAAGTGGTCGTTCAGCACAATACATAATTTAAAAAAGGACAAAGTCCCTGTCCCCAAAAACTGAGGAGATGAATAAATGATGGACAAGAAACAACAATGTGCCAAGAAAGCAATGGACTATATTAAGGATGGCATGGTGATTGGACTCGGTGGAGGAAGCACGATAAAGCACCTGATCGGATATATTGCTAGAAGTGATAAGGAAGTGAAGATCATTACCCCCTCTTTTGAAACTAGACAACATTGTATCGAAGCAGGATTAAGGGTACTCTCTACTTCAGATGTGGGCGAAGTGAGTGTTGCATTTGATGGGTGTGACCAAGTAGATGAGCAGTTCCATTCATTAAAGAGTGGAGGGGGGATACATACAGAAGAAAAGCTGATCGCAAGCATGGCGAATGACTACATACTACTAGTTGATGATTCAAAATATGTACCTACATTGACCTACGATCACCCAGTAGTACTGGAAGTTCTTCCACAAGCTTTAGCATTTGTGAAGAGACAGCTGGAATCGTTCTCAACGCTAGGTGGGGCACTTCGTATGAGCAAAGATAGGGATGGAGCAGTTCTTACGGAAAACGGCAATTACTTGATAGACGTACGTTTCCCGCCTCAAGAAAATAGCAGGGGATTGGAGCAATCTTTAAAAGGCTTGCCTGGTGTTGTCGAGGTATCATTATTTACGGCGGTTGTGTCTAAAGTACTCGTTGCTACAGATAATGGTGTAAGAGAAGTAGCAAGTCGGAGGGACAGGGGGATTGTCTGACCGTATAAACATCAGAAATAAGTAGGTTCTATTAAGTAGAACCTGGATGGAGAGGAAGATCGTTCGTCACAGTGCTTATTGCTTGATACGTTATTCGCTTAAATCCCATCAAATAGTTGTGCTTGTTTGAATAATTCTCACGACACATTTCATACTAAGAATGAAATGAAAAGGAGTGAGAAGAATGGCCAAGCGAAACGGTAAAACAGACGCAGAGCAAAAAAATAAAAAAAGGCTTTGATTCTAGTAAAACAGATTCTGAGTTCTCTAAAGAATTCGGAAGTGCAGCAGCAAACAAAGCGCATAAAAGAAAAAGACTAAAAAAAGAAAAGGCATCTAAAAATCAAGGCGAATGGAACGGAATGCAATAAGAAGGCAGTCGGTCTAATCCTTAAGGGATTAGGCTTTTTAAGTAAAGAGACGAGGGATAGGCTTAAAAAATATCTAAACTCTAGTTTATTAAGAAGACAAAGTCCCTGTCCCTCTTGATTATCAAATACGTTAATGGGTATACAAGTAAGGTGTGATTCACTATCTTTATCAAAAAGGAGCGAACGAACATGTCTTTTGATTTTACTGTTGAAACAAGTAGAGGAATGAACGAAGTGATTGAACAACTAGAAAGTGCATTAAAGGAAGTTCAGTTTGGCGTTCTTTGGGATTTTGATTTAACGGAAAAGTTACAAGAGAAAGGAATGGATTTCGCTACTCCCTATCGAATATTAGAGGTGTGTAATCCTAAAGAGGCTCAACATGTGCTAAGTGTTAACAAAACAGCAGGGTATTTTCTGCCATGTAAATTAGTTGTTTTTGAGGATAATGGGAAAACGAAGGTAGGAATGCCGAAGCCAACATCTTTAATTGGTTTAGCAGATAGTCCTGAGCTATTTAGTATAGCGGAAGATATTGAAAAGCGTTTAATCTCAGCTATTGACAAGGCAATAGATGGAAAGTAAGGTATTGGAACACTGTTTAGAAAGAGTGTCCACTACTATTGTTATGTAAATGGGCTTTTACTTAGGCTTCACTAATGTAGCTAACAATCTTTATTTTATGTAGAAGGCGGGTTCAAAAATAGACCCGCCCTCTTTACTTTTTGTTCTAAATTGAGCTCTTTAAGAAGACAAAGTCCCTGTCCACTCATTCCCACTTGACGAAATTGCCGGCATATGGAAAAATAATCCTATCAACCACTCTCCTTTTCTTCACCATTTCAATCTCTTCTCCTCTTCTAGATACTTCTCTCCTTTTCTTTTTATACTCTATTCTCTGCCAATGCTCTTTTTAGAAAGGGGTGATCTACAATGTAGAACCATTCACAAATCCTGACATTTCTCTATTTCCCTCTATTAATTGAAAAGAAAGGAGGTTATTAGATGGGTCACGATATTTCAGGCTACAATAGAGCAGGAGATTCTATCGCTTATGCTCGTTTTAGTATGGGGAATCACAATTCCTACATATTGTATGATGTGTTAGATTGTATGAAATTTCATGCTGGAGTAAGCGGATCTGGCGAAATGACTGTATTTAACAGGGAACAGCTAGAAAGGGCGTCAAACGTTTTTCAGGACAAATATCTTCAGTTTATTCCTCCTAACCTGACGTGTGAAGCCTCGCTATGGGATATAAAGCAAATGACAGACTTTATCCAAAATTGTTTAGAAACAACTAAAAGAGAAGGGATAGTAAAAGTCTACTTTGGCTAGTCACGAATGTTAAATCAATCTCAGATTCTCCAGGCTCACCTCACCTATATTTTCTTTAAAACCCAATTTTATCAAGAAAACAACCTTTATTTTCCTGCTAAAGAAATCCCACCCAAAACTTTTCTAATATAAGGAAATCTCGTAATAAATCTATAATATAGCTGATATTCATGTAATAGAATTGTTATTCTCCTGTTCTTTGAATCTAGCAAATTCGTGATAACATAGATAACATTGAGCCACTTGAGGCAAGAACATAGGAGGTAATAGTTCTTATGAAAAAAACAATGTATTCTCTTGTTACGGCTGCGGCCATAGCAGGAACGTTCACTTTAGGTTCCACTGCTTCTGCATCGGAAGTAACGGTGAAAAAGGTGACACATTATGGGATATTGCAAAAGAGAATAATATTACTGTAAGTGAGTTAAAAGGGTGGAATAACCTGTCTAGTGATACTATTCACCCTGAACAATCTTTAAAGGTTGCACTAGCTACTACGTATAAAATAGAAACAGGAGATACGTTATGGGGAATCTCCGAGCGTTATACTGGCATACACTATCAGCAACTAGCAGATTGGAATGGTATTCCAAATCCAGACTTAATCTATGCTGGTGATAGCTTAACCATTTACACAGATGGTAATCCATCCCCTGTAGCAAACGTTGAGGAAACGGTTGAAAAAGCGGAGACTGTAACCGAAAATCCTGTGACATCTGAAACGGAGAAAGAATCCGTGAAAGAGGCACCAGCTGAGGAAGAGGTAGTGGAAGAGCAAGCACCAGAAGCAACTACTAACGAAGAATCACCTGAAGAGCCAGCATCAAAACCAGCATCAGAGCCAACAGTAGAATCGTCTGTTGAAGAAGTCCCAAGTCAACAGCCAGCTACTGAGGAAGCAGCAGAAAAAGAAGAGGTCACATCAGCGACTAATGAACAGTCAAATCCAGTTGATGATGAAGTCTTAAAAGAGTTAACAGTTTCAGCTACAGCTTACACGGCTACATGTGAGGGGTGCTCAGGTATCACTGCTACTGGAATTAACCTATTAGAGAATCCCGATGCGAAAGTCATTTCAGTAGACCCTTCCGTTATCCCATTAGGTTCAAAAGTGTGGGTAGAAGGATATGGTGAAGCGATTGCAGGCGACACTGGTGGAGCAATTAAAGGAAATAAAATCGATGTATTTATTGCGGACAAGCAAGAAGCCATCAATTTTGGAGTACAAGAACTTCAAGTAAAAGTATATAAATAATAGAAAAGGCTGCCCATATGGGGAGCCTTTTTCTTATGATGTTCCTTGATAGAGTGAATAAACTCACGTTCCATCTTTTAAACTTACCAAAAATCACGATTTGAATCTTATCTACCATGCACCGACAATGTCATCCATAAAACACCCCACTTAATTTAGAAGATGCAACAAAAGTAAACGGATAGCTCTCCCATCGTACCTTTCTTCTCTAGTTATCAAGTATTGAAAATGGTAGAATCAACTAGATCTTAACCTTACATTCAATGGAACACTAGTAATGACTTTCTTTAAACATTGTTGTACAATGATTATCGTTATCAACAGCCTTCAAACAAGAAAGGGGCAAATTTGTATGATTAAGCTACAGAATGTAACCAAGTCCTTTTCAGCGTTCCAGGCGATTAAACATCTATCTTTAACGATACATAGGGGAGAAATTCACGGCATTATTGGCGCTAGTGGTGCAGGTAAATCCACGTTACTTAGGGTTATGAACATGCTTGAGGTTCCAAATGCAGGAAAGGTAGAAGTGAACGGTAAAATGCTGACAGAGATTACCCAAAAGGAGCTTCGAGAGGCGAGAAAGTCGATAGGAATGATTTTTCAGCATTATCATCTTGTTTCTAATAAAACCGTGTATCAAAATGTACTGGTTTCGTTAAAACTGTCAGGATATCCTAAAAAAGAGCGAGAGGCTAGGGTCTTAGAATGCTTGCGATTTGTAGGGCTTGAGAGCATGCAAGCGAAATATCCAGCTCAATTAAGCGGTGGACAGAAGCAGCGGGTGGCTATTGCTAGAGCACTCGCCAATAACCCGACCGTTTTATTATGTGATGAGCCAACTTCATCACTTGATCCAAGTACGACCGATGATATATTAGACGTGTTGCAGTCTATTAATCATAAATTAGGTGTTACCGTTGTGGTCGTCAGTCATGAGATGGATGTGATTAAAAGCATTTGTCACCGTGTTACAATACTTGATAAAGGAAGTATCTATCAAACTGTCGAACATATACCATTTGGGATCGAAAAGAAGCAGAAAGATCCAAGCTACTTTGTTGAGCAGTTAAGGGGTTCTCAGTATGTTTGAAGATTTAGTGAGATATGAGACAGAGATTTGGGAGTCCATTATTGAAACATTTGTGATGGTTGGTGTTTCCACGTTAGCTGCGGTACTAATTGGACTTCCTGTTGGGACTCTCCTTTTTCTTAGTCGAAAGGGAAATCTCTTAGAAAATAGAGCTCTATTTTCAAGTGTTAATTTAGTGGTTAACATGATTCGGTCGTTTCCATTTTTACTGTTAGTCGTCTTTTTACTACCTTTTACAAAGCTTATCATTGGGACAGCAATTGGTACAGCGGCTGCAACGGTACCGCTATCTATTATCGCCATTGCCCATTATGCTCGGTTGGTTGAGCAGTCTCTTCTTGATGTACCAAGAGGGGTAATAGAAGCGGCGGTTTCGATGGGGGCATCCGTGAAAGACGTTGTGTTGAAGTTTATTTATGTTGAAGCGAGGTCTGGACTTGTTTTCGGATTAACCACATCCATCATTAGTTTTATTTCCTATTCGACGATTATGGGAGTTGTGGGTGGTGGGGGTATTGGTGACTTTGCCATACGTTATGGCTACCAGCAATATAAAACAGAGTTAATGTATTACGTTATTATCATCATGATTATCTTTGTTCAGCTGATTCAGTTTATTGGAACAACTGCATCAAGATGGTTGGATAAGAGATAAAATACAGGAGGAAATTCCATGAAAAAGTTCTATCTATTTTTAGCAGTCGTGATGCTTGTCCTAGCAGGCTGCGGTCAAACGAATGAAAGCACAGAGCAGGTGGAAGAGCAAGAACAAATAACCTTAAAAGTGGGTTCACTGATTCCGCCGATGACAGAAATTCTAGAGCTTGTAAAACCGACTCTAGCAGAAGACAATATTACGCTTGAAATGATTGTACTAGGAGATAACGTTCAACCAAACGAAGCACTGGCGTCAGGTGAAATTGATGCGAACTTCTTCCAGCATGTCCCGTATATGGAAGAATTCAATCGCAATAATGAAGCAAGCTTAACACCGGTCACTCCTATTTATTTTGCAAATTACGGGGTATATGCAAAAGAATATGACTCTATGGATCAACTGCCAGAAGGAGCTGTGGTGGCGATTGCAAATGATGTATCCAACATTGACAGATCTCTATCATTACTCGCTCAGCACGGAGTCATTACTTTAAAGGAAAAAGAAGATGTGTATTATACACAAAGTGATATTAGTGAGAACCCTAAAAACTACCAGTTTGAAGAAGTAGACTTATTAATGCTTTCGAGAATGTATGATGATGCAGATGCCGTGGTTATGACGCCAGCCTATGCAGCTCCACTTGGGTTAACGCCTAAAAGCGATGCACTAGTAACAGAGGGTGTGGAGAACAACTTTGCGATTACTCTTGTAGCTCGAGAAGATAACGTGAATTCTGAAGCGATTCAAAAGCTAGCAGAAGCGATGACAAGTGAAGAAGTTAAAACGTTTTTAGAAGAGAATTATGATGAAACGGCGATTCCTGCTTTTGAATAATAACTAACCTTAATAAGGTGCCTACGCTCACTAGATGTTCATAACATCTGGTGGGAGTATGGCATTTTTCTTTTTGAAAAATCCTCCTATTCTGAATATTTGTAAGTGTCTTCCATTCATTTTTATACTTGTCTATACTAATGATATGTCTTTTGATAATTGTTTGAAAATTAATTCTAATCAAAAAGAAAGGTGACAACAAAGCATGAAACAAAATAAAGATAATGGTTGGATTATAAAGATGTTAAATGTGATTGAGCGAGTTGGGAATAAGCTTCCTGACCCTGTTACATTGTTCTTCTTATTCTCCATAATTGTTGTTATATTATCTGCTGTTTTTTCTACAATTGGACTTAAAGTAGAAGACCCCATTAATGCAGGGGAAATGGTTGAAGTAAAAAATTTACTAAGTTCTGAAGGAATTCGGTACTTATTTGAAAGTGCCGTAACCAACTTTACGGGGTTTGCACCTTTAGGTACAGTACTGGTTACAATGCTTGGAATTGGAATTGCCGAGCGTTCAGGGTTAATTAGTGCATCTTTACGTGGACTTGTGACATCTGTTCCTCGTTCTCTTATGACAGCTGCTTTAGTATTTGGAGGCGTTATGTCTAGTATGGCAGCCGATGCAGGGTATGTTGTCTTAACGCCACTTGGAGCTGTATTATTTGCAGGTCTTGGACGACATCCATTAGCCGGTCTTGCCGCAGCCTTTGCGGGGGTATCTGGTGGATTTAGCGCAAACTTACTGTTAACATCACTTGATCCGCTTCTTGGTGGATTAACTCAGGATGCAGCTTCTATTATTAATCCAGAGTATGCATCAAACATCAACTATGCGATGAACTACTATTTTATGATTGTGTCTGTGTTCCTAATTACCATAATTGGAACGCTTGTTACAGATAAAATTGTTGAACCACGCTTAGGGACATACCAGGGAGATGTAAAAGAAGAAGTCGATTATTTAAAACCAGAAGAGAAAAAGGGTCTTTGGGCGGCATTACTTGCCTTTATCGTAACAGGTGTTGCCATTGCTCTTTTAGTTATCCCTTCTGGGGGACCACTTCGCGGGGGAGAAGAGAACATCATCAATGCTCCGTTCTTTCACACGCTTGTACCCATCATTCTAATTATGTTCTTTATTCCAGGACTAGTGTATGGAATCATTACAAAATCCATTAAGAATGATAAAGATGTGGCAAGCCAGCTATCTGAAACGATGGCGACAATGGGGGCATACATTGTTCTAGCCTTTGTGGCAGCCCAGTTCGTAGCGTACTTCAATGAATCGAAGCTTGGAACGGTTTTAGCGGTAAAAGGTGCAGAATTCATTGATGCTACTGGATTTAAAGGGATACCACTGATTCTAACTTTTATTATCGTTTCTGGGTTCATTAATTTATTTATTGGTAGTGCGTCTGCCAAATGGGCGATTATGGCACCGGTATTTGTACCAATGATGATGCTTTCTGGTTATACACCAGAATTCACTCAGCTTGTGTACCGCATTGCCGATTCAACGACAAACGTTATCTCACCGTTAATGCCTTACTTTGCCATCGTCATTGCATTTGCGCAAAAGTATGACAAGAAGGTTGGGATTGGAACGTTGATTTCTACAATGCTACCATATTCTATCGCCTTTACGATTGGGTGGGTCGTATTATTGATTATCTGGATGTACTCCGGTTTACCAATCGGACCTGGATCAGGTATAACATATCCTTAATAATGTATAAAAGAGTCTTATCCTTAGGTGATAAGACTCTTTTTTGTATGTGCCCGGCATGGGAACAAGGAGTGGGACGCAAAGCGAAGGTAGAGGGGCTTAACACCACCCGGATTTGACACAATCAAGTGTAATAACCCCGTCAACCAAACGAAATCAGACACCAATAGCCACTAGGTAAACGCAACACGCACCCAAAATCATAACAAAAAACGCAGTCCAAAGGGTCTGCGTTTTTATTGATTCCACTTATTTTAAATCAAAACGATCAGCGTTCATCACTTTCACCCAAGCGGCAACAAAGTCACGTACAAATTTTTCTTTTGTTGTCATCTTGTGCATATACTTCGGAAATAGCACGAAGGACAGAGTTTGAGCCAAATACAAGGTCTACTCTTGTTCCTGTTCGTACGACATCACCTGTCTTTCGGTTGCGTGCTTCGTATACAGTACCGTCAACTGGCTTCCATTCTACAGCCATATCTAGTAGGTTCACGAAGAAGTCATTCGATAACGAACCGATGTTGTCCGTAAAGACTCCGTGCTTAGAGCCACCGAAATTTGTACCAAGAACACGCATACCACCAACTAATACAGTCATCTCGGAAGCGGTTAGCCCAAGAAGTTGGGCTCTGTCGACTAGTAGTTCTTCAGCCGTTACACTAAAGTCTTTCTTTTGGTAGTTTCGGAAGCCATCTGCAACGGGCTCTAACACATCGAAGCTTTCAGCGTCTGTTTGTTCATCGGTTGCATCCCCGCGCCCGTAGGCAAAAGGAACTTTTATATCAACCCCTGCATTGGCTGCTGCTTTTTCTACTGCAGCGGTTCCTCCTAGAACAATTAGATCAGCTAGACTTACTTTTTTGTCTAGATGTTTTTGAACATCTTCAAGAACAGAAAGCACCTTTTGTAATTGTTCTGGTTGGTTGACTTCCCAATTTTTTTGAGGAGCTAGTCGAATACGAGCTCCATTTGCTCCGCCACGGTTATCAGAACCACGGAATGTGCTTGCGGATGCCCAAGCGGTGGCCACTAACTCACTGATTGTTAGACCAGAATCTAGTAGTAACACTTTTATTTTCTCAATCTCGTTCTCTGACAGTTCATAGTCTACCGCTGGAACAGGGTCTTGCCATATTAGTTCCTCTTGAGGTACTTCAGGACCTAGGTATCTAGAACGGGGCCCCATGTCACGATGTAGTAGCTTGAACCACGCACGGGCAAAGGCATCGGCAAATTCTTCCGGATTCTCGTGGAAGCGACGTGATATTTTTTCATAGGCAGGATCCATAAGTAGTGCCATATCTGCCGTAGTCATCATAGTTGGTACTTTAATAGATGCATCTTCTACATCCGGGGCAAGGTGATCTTCAGTTGGGTTAACAGGAGCCCATTGGTGTGCGCCGGCAGGACTTTGTGATAGTTCCCACTCGTAGCCGAATAGCATATCAAAATATCCATTATCCCACTGAATTGGGTTTGGTGTCCAAGCACCTTCTACACCACTTGTGATGGTATCACGTCCATTTCCTTTTCCGTGAGTACTTGCCCAGCCAAATCCTTGTGCCTCAAGCGGTGCAGCCTCTGTATCCACACCCACGTGAGCTGCATCCCCGGCGCCATGTGCTTTTCCAAAAGTATGCCCACCAGCAATGAGTGCAACTGTTTCTTCATCGTTCATTCCCATACGACCAAATGTGTCACGGATATCGCGACCACTAGCAACTGGATCTGGTTTTCCGTTAGGCCCTTCAGGATTCACATAGATTAATCCCATTTGGACAGCAGCCAGGGGATTTTCAAGATCTCGGTCACCCGTATAGCGGTTATCTCCTAGCATTTCTTTTTCAGAGCCCCAATATATATCCTCTTCAGGGTGCCAAATGTCAGCACGTCCACCACCGAACCCAAAAGTTTTTCCACCCATTGACTCAATTGCCACGTTTCCAGTTAAAAGTAGAAGGTCCGCCCATGAGATTTTGTTGCCGTATTTTTGTTTGATAGGCCATAGTAGACGACGAGCTTTATCTAGGTTGCCATTGTCAGCCCAGCTATTTAGTGGGGCAAAACGTTGCGCTCCAGTACCACCGCCCCCTCTGCCGTCACCTGTACGATATGTTCCAGCAGCATGCCAAGACATACGAATAAAGAAAGGTCCATAGTGCCCATAATCAGCTGGCCACCAATCTTGGCTATCTGTCATTAAATCGTGAAGATCCCTTTTTAAAGCGTCGTATTCTAACGTTTGGAATTCTTTACTATAATTGAATTCTTCTCCAAGAGGATTTGTTTTTTTATCGTGTTGATGAAGAATATTTAAATTTAATTGATTTGGCCACCAGTCACGGTTGGTTGTACCAGTAGGTGTGTGATTCGTCATGGAACCATGTACGGCTCCGTGAGCAAATGGGCATTTTCCAGCGCTTGTTGAATCATTTGAATGCATAAATATCTCTCCTTTATCTTATAAAATAGTAATCTAGGGTTTAAATTAAACTAAAAAACGTTAAAAACAAAGTGGTGAAACAATAAATAACAATTATTACTTTATAATAATACTAAATTAATAATTAAAATAAAAGAGTAATTTTATAAATATACGTTTAATTTGTTCTTTTGTTTTTTAAAAATTCTTGCATCCTACAACGTGCTGTATGGAGTAGTTGGGTTCTGCTGGTCAAGTCATAAGTTCGTTATTAATAAAATTATTCACAAGACAATTGTATGTTTGTCCTTGCGAAAATATATTTCCATTATTTTATTAAGGTAAAAATCAATAGTAATTTTGACGTAGTGTTTTAACGTAAATTCGAGGATACCTTAAGGGTTACAAAGCAACCTTTAAGCTATTTAGAAGCTCAGATTCTCATTAGTATTCATAAGTACTAAATGATTTATAAAATCTCAGATTCATACGTAACATAAAATATTCACAATTAATCTAAAAAAATATGATTGCAATCGTTTTCAATTCGATCTATAATGATATCGAAAGCGCTTTCGATAATTGGTAGAGGTGAATTACCTTGGTCACAATTTATGATATTGCTAAAAAAACGGGGTTCTCAGTAACAACGGTATCTAAGGCAATTAACAACTACTCTGATGTAAGTGAGAAGACGAAGAAAGCCATTTTACAGGCTGTAGAAGATATGAATTATCTTCCAAATTCATCTGCCAGAACATTAAGTACAAAAAAATCCTGGACTATTGGTGTGATTTTCGTAGAATCTTTAGGCATCGGAATTAAGCACCCGTTTTCAATGAAGTGATTGAAAGCTTCAAGCAAGCTGTAGAAGTATTTGAATACGATCTACTTTTTGCATCCAGAAATCTTCATGGTAGTAACAAAAGCTATTTAGAACACTTTCGTTATCGGGGAGTAGACGGAGTTGTCGTTGTTTGCTCAGATATCCATAACGAACAAGTAAGAGAGTTGATGGCTAATTCATTACCGAGTGTTGTCATTGATTTAAGTAGTACAACTTCTAGCGTTGTGTATTCTGATAACATTACAGGAAGTAAGCTAGCAGTGGTGCATCTATATTCTCTAGGTCATAGACGGATTGCCCATATTGCGGGTCATGAAAGTACGTTTGCTGGCCAAGAGAGGCAAAAAGGTTTTATACGAGCAATGGAAGAACTATCCCTACCGGTTTTAGATGATTATATTGTGAATGGACAGTTTTTCTCTGAACAAGGTGGATATGATGCGATGAAACGCCTACTTTCTCTAGAGGAACCAGCAACAGGAATATTTGTTGCAGGTGACAATATGGCGATTGGTGCGATTGAAGCCATAAGAGAAGCGGGATTTGATGTACCAAAGGATTTCTCCATCATTGGATTTGATGATATTAATATAGCTAAACTAATACATCCCAAACTAACTACCATTAAGCAACAAACAGACTTGATCGGAAAAAGGTCAGCTGAGCTTTTACTCGAGCAAATCAATACAAAAGAAAAGCTTACAAAGCAGATCAAGGTTCCAGTTAAGTTAGTAGAAAGAGATAGCTGTAGAAAAATCTAAATGATTTCCAGCTATTTTACCCAAAAACGAAACCGGTTTCGCATGGAGTTTCGAAGATTCTAATTTGTAGCAGTAGATATCAATATTTTTTGATGAAAACGAAACCGCTTTCGTTTTAATGATTTATTGAAGGTAAAGCAAGATTCATAAAAAATCTGCTTTTACTTATAATACTAAGATAATAGTGGAGGGGTTAACGTGAAACTGAAAAAGTGGATGATTATCGCATTAGTATTTACATTCATGACAGGTATTATTGCGGGGTGTTCTTCAAGTGACAGCACCAATGGATCTGAAGGAGATTCTAATGATAAAGTGTTAAAGGTATGGTCTTTTACAGATGAATTAGGAGACGTCGCGTTAAAAACGTTTGAAGAAAAACATGGAGTAAAGGTTGAGTTAACAATCGTTCCAATCGCAGACTATCCAACAAAGCTTCGCCCGGCTCTTGAGAGTGGAGTAGGAGCGCCTGACGTATTTACAGGGGAGATTGCTTTCTTAAAGCAATGGACAGAACGTGATTATTGGGAAAACTTATCGGCAGAACCGTATAATGCGGATCAGTTAGCGGATGACTACATTCCTTATGTATATGACTTAGGAAAAGATTCAGAAGGTAATGTGAAAGCGTTATCTTGGCAAACAACACCAGGTGGTATCTACTACCGTCGTAGTATCGCATTAGAAGCATTAGGAACTGATGATCCAGCAGCAGTTGGGGAAATGATGGGTTCTTGGGATGGATTATTTGAAGTTGGTGAAAAGCTGAAAGATAAAGGCTATCGCTTATTCCCAGACGAAGGTGCGATTCGTTGGTTTGCGAAAGGCGCAGATCCTAAGCCATGGGTAAATGAAAACAACGAATTAATGATGACTCAGGCGAAATTAGATTACTTTGATCAAGCAAAAGAATTACGTGAAAAAGATTTAACAGCATTTGCACCAGAATGGTCTCCATCATGGTTCGCTTCAATGGATGGTCCTATCGCTTATAACGGTGGTTGGGAAGAAGTTGAAGAAGATGCAAAAGATAAGACCGAAGTATTTGCTTATGCACTTCCTACATGGGGATTACACAGTGTTCTTAAAGCAAACACAGAAGAAACTGTTGGTGACTGGGCAGTAACAACAGGTCCAAACCCATATTTCTGGGGTGGAACTTGGTTAGGTATTTACAGTGGTTCTGAAAAGAAAGACCTAGCATGGGAATTTGTTAAGATGATGACACATGACGAAGAATTCTTAACTGAATGGGCACAGGAAACAGGGGATGTGCTTTCATACCTACCTGTAACATCTAAAATCAAAGATGATTTCAGTGAAGAATTCCTTGGTGGACAAAATAACTACACATTCTTTATAGAGCAAGCAAATCAAATTGATGCAAGTGCTGTAACGAAATACGATCAAGAGATTGATACACTATTGGGTGGTCAAGTAAGTGAATATGTAGAAGGTAATAAAACAAAAGAGCAAGCGATTGAAGATTTCTATAAAGCAGTAGTAAATGCATATCCAGAAATCAAAACTCCAGAATAAGATTGACAATAGCAAAGTAGGGATAGAGGTCATTTTCTATCCCTTCTTATTTCAGCAAAATGAAAGAGGGAGAGCAGTATGAAAAACATCAATTACAAAGGATATTTCTTTGTAGCACCATTCTTTTTAATCTTCCTAACCTTTAACATCTATCCGGTTCTCCTAACCTTCTACTATACGTTTACACATTATGAAGGATACGGGACACCAGAATTTATTGGACTAGCAAACTACACAAGAATTTTAACAGATACAGCGTTTTTAGATGCGTTTGCCAATACATGGAAGATTTGGGGGCTAAACTTTGTTTTACAGATGGGGATTGCTTTATTATTAGCTGCACTATTTTCCGATCTGCGTTTTAGATTAAAAGGTGTTGGGTTCTTTAGAGCCGTATTCTATCTACCAAATCTAATAACAATAAGCTCTGTGGCGATTTTATTTAATATTATGCTAGATTGGCACCACGGTTCAATTAACCAAATGCTATTAAAGATTGGATTAATATCTGAACCTATTAACTGGTTAAATGGACCAGTGACTGCACAGGTTTCTGTTGCGTTAATTCTTACTTGGATGTGGTTTGGTTATACCTTTATCGTTCTGATGGCCGGTGTATCAGGAATCTCAAAAGAGTATTATGAAGCTGCTTTAATTGATGGTGCAAATCGTTGGCAAACGTTTTCACAAATTACGTTACCGCTATTAAAACCGATTTTATTATACGTTTTAATCACATCATTAATTGGTGGATTACAACTATTCGACTTGCCTATGCTATTAACAGATGGACTCGGTGCTCCAGAAGGTGCGTTAAATACAATGGTGTTGTATTTATATAATCAAGCGTTCCGATATAACAACTATGGTTATGCTGCAACGATTGCGTATGCATTATTCTTAATCACGGTAATCTTCTCGTTTATTACGTTCAAGTCTATGTATCGCGAAGCTAAAGCGACAAAGAAGCGAGGTTAGTAAAATGAAAAATAAAAAAGGATTCAACAAGGTACTCATCTATACGCTGCTGATTGTCTTAGCGATTATTAGTATCATTCCATTCTATATGATGATCATTAATGCTACTCGTGATAATAAAGAAATTATTATGGGCTTTAGCTTTCTGCCGGGTAGTAGCTTAATTGAAAACTATAAAACAATGAGCGAGTATGTAAATATTTGGGCGGGCTTTAAAAACAGTTTAATTGTATCTGTATCTGTTACCGTTCTAAGTGGTTATTTCTCCGCGTTAACGGCTTTTGGATTTGCTGTGTATAACTTTAAAGGGAAAAATTTTCTCTTCTTATTCATGCTTTTAATGATGATGGTTCCTGGCCAGTTAGGTCTAATCGGGTTCTATGAATTAAACAAAGTGTTAGGAACACTTGATACGTACATTCCGTTAATTGTTCCAGCTATTGCAAGTCCGTTTGTCGTATTCTTCTTACGCCAGTATCTAGCATCAACTCTTCACCCGTCATTATTAGAGGCAGCTCGTATGGACGGTGCTGGAGAGCTAAGAATTTTCCATACGGTTGCATTGCCAATCATGATGCCAGCCGTTGCAACGATGTCTATTTTTACATTCATTGGGTCTTGGAATAACTATATTGTTCCATTAGTCGTGTTATTCTCCCCAGAGAAATACACGTTACCAGTATTAATGGGCTTCTTAAAAGGATCTCAAGTTGCACAAAATTTAGGGTCACTCTATCTTGGAATCGCTATCTCTGTAGTTCCAATTATGATTGCATTCTTGTTCTTCTCAAAATATATCATCAGCAGTATTTCAGCAGGATCAGTAAAAGGTTAAGAGGTGTTCATGATGAAAAAATTTTCACAAGACTTTATATTTGGAACGGCTACATCCTCCTATCAAATTGAAGGAGCTGTCACACAGGACGGAAGAACTCCTTCGATCTGGGATACGTTTTCAAAGACTCCGGGGAAAGTATGGGGAGGAGACACAGGGGATATCGCCTGTGATCATTACAACCGAGTAGAAGAGGATATTCAAATTCTAAAAGAATTAGGTGTAGATTCGTACCGATTTTCCATTGCATGGCCAAGAGTATTCCCTGCAAAAGGTCAATATAACGCAAAAGGAATGGAGTTCTATAAGAATTTAGCCAGACGATTGGTTGAAGAAAATATCCAGCCGTTTGTCACCATTTATCATTGGGACCTGCCACAATGGGCTCATGAACTTGGTGGATGGGTGAACCGTGAGTCTGTGGAATGGTTTGAAGAATTTTCTTATAAATGCTTTGAAGAACTTGATGAATATGTAGCAAAGTGGATTACTCATAACGAACCATGGTGTGCAGCTATGCTAGGCTATCACCAAGGCGAGCATGCTCCTGGACATACGAATCTTGACGAGGCCATTCGAGCGGCTCACCATATTCTTTTGTCACATGGTCGTGTGGTTCAGATGTATAAAGAGAGCTATAAGGGAACGAAGGAAATAGGCATTACATTAAACCTTTCTCCTGTCTATGCAGCGAGTACCAGCGCCAATGACCAGTTAGCTGCGAACAATTTTGATGGCTACTTAAACAGATGGTTCCTAGAACCAATATTTAAAGGCAGCTATCCAGTAGACATGATGAACCTATATTCAAAGTATATTCATAGTTATGATTTTATCCAAGAAGGTGATTTAGAAACCATTTCTTATCCATCAGATTTCTTCGGTATTAACTTTTATAATCGTGCGTTAATTGAATTTAGTTCGGCCGCAGATTTCATGTTCAAGCCGGCTTATTCTGACTATCCAAAATCCGGAATGGGTTGGGATATCTCACCTAACGAATTTAAGGAATTAATTCATCGCTTACGAGAAGAGTATACCACTCTACCAATCTATATAACGGAAAATGGTGCTGCTTTTGATGATAGATTAGAAGAAAATGGAAGTGTTCATGACGAGGGCCGTGTAGACTATGTAGAAAAGCACATAACGGCTGTTGCAGAGTTAAACGAAGAAGGTATGAATGTAGCGGGCTACTATTTATGGTCTCTACTTGATAACTTTGAGTGGGCATTTGGGTATGAAAAACGTTTTGGAATCATTTTTGTTGATTTTAATACTCAGACAAGGTATTGGAAAGATAGTGCGAAGCGATATGCAGAGATCGTGAGAAACCGTTCTATTTAATTTAGTCTATCAGTTTACGAAACCGGTTTAGACAGAGATTGCACAATCATTCTATAAGAGGTGAGTGGGGAATGAAGAACGTACAGGTAACCTTAACGGCAAAAGATACAGAGAATCGTCTCTCAAAGAAAGCTTCTATTCCAATGGTGAAAGACACAGAGTCATCGGTCGATATTGAATTATCGACCGATGAAATGTATCAAGAAATCATAGGATTTGGAGGAGCTTTCACAGAGGCAGCAGCGTATACACTTGACCAAATGTCAGAAGAAAAGCGTCAGGAAGCTCTTAAAAGCTACTTTGATCAAGAAAATGGTTTAGGTTACACTATTGGGCGAGTAGCCATCCATAGCTGTGACTTTGCTTTAGAAAATTATACGTATATAGAAGAAGGCGATAAGGAGCTTTCTACTTTTACCATTGAACGCGACTACAAATGGGTCATCCCTATGATAAAGGATGCAATGGAAATCAAAGGTGGAGATATTGAGTTATTGGCATCCCCGTGGAGTCCGCCGGCTTTTATGAAGACAAACAATGAAATGAATCATGGCGGTAAGCTACTGCCAGAATATCGTGATGCTTGGGCAATGTACTATACGAAATTTGTTAAAGCCTATCAACAAGAAGGGCTTAACGTGACCGCGATTACTGTCCAAAATGAACCTGCAGCGGTGCAAGTGTGGGATTCTTGTATTTACACAGCAGAGGAAGAGCGTGACTTTGTGAAGAACCATCTTGGTCCCATCATGGAACAAGAAGGGCTTCGTGATATTAACATTATTATTTGGGATCATAACCGTGATATCGTTTTAGAACGAGCGAGTACCGTGCTTTCAGACCCAGAAGCCGCGAAGTACGTTTGGGGTACAGGTATTCATTGGTATGTTAGTGAAGACTTCGCCCAAGTAGGTGAGGTTCACAACCGATTCCCTGATAAGCATCTTCTGTTCACAGAAGGCTGCCAGGAAGGTGGCGTAAAGTTAGGCGAATGGTTCACGGGCGAGCGTTATGCACGAAATATGATTGGAGATTTAAATAACTGGGTGGAAGGATACTTAGATTGGAATCTTGTTCTGAACGAAGAGGGCGGACCAAATCATGTCCAAAACCTATGTGATGCTCCAATTATCGCGGATACGAGAACAAATGAATTGCACTATAACAGTTCATATTATTATATAGGTCATTTTAGTAAATTTATTCGTCCGGGTGCGGTTCGAATTAACGTAAGCAATCACAATGAAAACCTAAAGACGGCTGCATTTTTAAATAAAGACGGAAGTGTTGCGACTGTGGTTTTAAATGAAACTGACGAGACTGTTCCATTTAAAATGAGGTTTAAGGGAGAACTGGTAGAAACAGAATTACCAGCACATGCTATAGCGACGTATGTGATATAACTAACGGCTATAAAAACAAATAACAGATGACTTGAGAAGAACACAGAAGTCTTCTCGAGTCATCTGTAGTGTTATGCGGTCTCTAAAACAACCTGAAACTTTCAAAAGTACCCATGAAAAAATACAAGGTTGACGATCTCTGCAGGAAGCGAGCGTCCTTCGCTATACTTTACCGAACATATTCTGTACTAGCAACAAACTAAATGAAAATGCCAAGATGAATGAAAAGCTGGATTACCTAGGAAAGGGGAAGAAGCACATGAGACAACCTTCATATTTCTTTGATGAAAACAAACGTTTTGTCATTGAAGAGTTCGACCGCGCGACACCATTTTCAAGTTTCTTACCAGGAATTGCAGGACTGAAAGGGATCCCAATGTGGACGTTTTACGTCAATAGAGGACAAGTCATTTCAAGCTTTGGTATAGGAGATAAGGATAGTCCCATTATGGAGTTTACTCCTGCAAACGGTGCCTATAAATCTGTACCAACGAGTGGTTTTAGAACCTTTATAAAACTGAAGCATTCATCAGAAATATACGAGCCGTTCCGTCCGCTTAAAAATGAACAACATATTAAAAGAAAAATGTACATTGAAGCTGGACAAGTTAGTATCGAAGAAATCAATCTAGAATTAAATCTCAAGATAGTTATTCATTATTTCCATATGCCAGAAGCAAACTTTGCGGGTCTTGTACGTAAAGTTGAAGTAACCAATTTGGGGAACGAGCCGATCCAGTTTGAGGTAGTAGACGGTGCACCAGAAATTTTACCATATGGTGTAACGAATGCTGCATACAAAGAAGTTGGAAATCTAATGCGCAGCTGGATGGAAGTATACAATCAAGAGAATCGTATTCCGTTCTACCGAGTTCGCGCAAGCATTGGTGATGAGGCAGAGGTGAGTGAAGTTACAGGTGGACATTTTTACCTATCATTCTCAGATGAAGAAGAGCTGATTCAACCCATAGTTGATACAACCATCCTTTTTGGAGAAGATACGGCTTTACACTATCCGGAAGAATTCGATCGATTATCCTTGGAATCATTAACAAAACAATCACAAGTGACAGCTAATAAAGTACCTTGTGGTTTTACACCTGTTCAACGTTCATTACAGCCCAATGCTTCAACAACAATTTGGACGATGATTGGACATGTTAAAGAAATCGAAATTGTTCAAAACCATGTTCCGAAGATTGTTAGTTTGAGTTATATGGAAGCAAAACAAAAACGTAGTGAAGAGATCATCAGGTCTTTAACAGACAGTATTGATACACATTCTTCTTCTGAGTTGTTTAATGAATATGCAAGACAGAGCTATCTTGATAATATGCTCCGCGGTGGGTATCCTCATATTTTAGAAAACGGACAAGATGGATTTGTCTATCACCTGTTCTCTAGAAAACACGGGGACCTTGAGCGTGATTACAACTTCTTTAACATCGCTCCTGAATTCTATTCCCAAGGGAACGGAAACTTTAGAGATGCAAATCAAAACAGACGAAGTGATATTTATTTCAATCCAAATGTGAAAAGCTTTAACGTCAAAATGTTTATGAGCTTAATTCAGGCAGATGGGTATAACCCACTATCTGTAAAAGGCTGTTCATTCAACGTCAAAGAATCCGCTAAATCAATGATTCCTGAAATGATTACAAAGCATTTGCAACAAGGGGATGACCGTCTGCGAAAGCTATTAGAAGGAGCGTTTACTCCAGGTCAAATTAGTACATTAGTAGACACTTTAGGACTGACGTATCGTACTAACGAGGAATCGTTCTTCCTTGATGTGTTTACGGTAGCGGAGCAAGAGATTGAAGCGAACTTTGGTGAAGGATATTGGGTTGACCACTGGACGTACAATATGGACTTAGTGGATAGTTATTTAGATGTCTATCCAGATCGAAAGGACACCTTCTTATTTGGAGAAAAGGATTATAAGTTCTTCGATAGTCCCGCACAAGTGTTGCCACGTTCTGAAAAGTATGTGTTAACGAAAGAAGGTACGGTGAGACAGTACGGATCTGTTATAGAAGATGAGGAAAAAATGGACCGACTGGGCATGAACATAAATTCTACACATTGGATGAAAACGGAGCAAGGCCAAGGTGAAGTGTATACAACCAACCTATTTGTGAAATTGCTATCCCTGTCCCTTGTGAAATTTTCTACTTTAGATCCAGCGGGAATAGGGATTGAAATGGAAGCGAACAAACCAGGTTGGAATGATGCATTAAATGGACTTCCAGGAATTTTTGGTTCAGGAGTAAGTGAGACTCTTGAGTTGAAGAGGATGGTACAGTTCATTAATAGCAGTATAAAAGCATATGGTCATCAGCAAGTTCAAATACCAGTTGAAATCTTTACATTACTTCAAGGTGTTGGAGAGGAGTTACAAAAGCTAAAGTCAGAACAAATCTCTGAATTCGACTATTGGGATGCAGTTTCTAGTTTGCGTGAAACCTACAGAAGTACTATCCGCTTTGGATTCGCGGGAGATGAAAAAGTAGTATCCTTACAGGAGTTAGCTTCTCTTTACGAGCTATTAGAAGAAAAACTAACGGTAGGAATCGATAAAGCGGTTGAATTAGGAGAGGGATTAACTCCTACCTATTTAACATATGAAGTAGATGAGTTTGAACAGGTTTTGGATCCTAATGGAAATCCTGTTATGAGTGGATATGGCTTACCAAAAGTGAAGATCACGAAGCTATCAGCACCAAAGCCATTGCCTCATTTCTTAGAAGGTCCTGCTCGAATGTATAAAACATTTAAAGATGTTGAACGGGCAAGAAGCATTCACGAAAAGGTCAAAGAAACGGACTTATATGATCCGGTAATACACATGTTTAAAACGTCCGTTAGCCTAGACGAGCAATCTCATGAAATTGGTAGAATTAAGGCCTTTACGCCTGGCTGGTTAGAAAGAGAATCTGTTTTCCTTCATATGTCGTATAAGTATGTTCTAGAGCTGATTAAATCTGGTTTATATGATGAGTACTATGAAGAAATCAAGACTTCACTTGTGCCTTTCCTCGATCCAGCCGTGTACGGAAGAAGTACATTAGAGAACTCTTCCTTCCTAGCTAGTAGCAGTAATCCAGACCCTTCTACACACGGAAGAGGGTATGTTGCTCGCCTAAGCGGTTCGACTGCTGAGTTTCTGAGCATGTGGAAAACCATGATGATGGGACACACTCTATACTCCGTTCAAGGTGGTCAGTTGACTCTATCATTATCCCCAATCCTGCCAAAGTGGCTATTCACAGAAGAAGGAACCTTGTCGTTTATGCTATTTGGAACGACGAAGGTGACCTATCATAATGTGAGTGGAATAGATACGTTTGGAGAGAATGGAGCCGTAGTGAAAGGGTACAAGTTAACATTTAAAGACGGAAGGACGGTCCATGTTGAAGCAGCTTCTGTCATAGGAGCCGACGCACAAGCCGTTCGAGATGGTGAAATAGTGGAGATTGAAGTAACGCTAGGATAATAGATGTAGAAGTAACACCCCTTGGACTGATACTCAGCACAAGGGGTGTTTTTCGTTATATACTTTGGTGAAGAGTATTTTATAATGGAGAATCTAGCCTTTTAGCAATAAATGAAGGGAGATTCGCCTTGAAATAATCGTTACTTCTTATATAATTCGTGCTCTTTTATATAGTGATAGCACTTATCTGGCATTAAATACCGAGGTTCCCCGCCCATCCTTAGTTCATCGCGTATATAGGACGAACTAATATCCATTGCCAGTCCTTTATCTATCAAATGAAAAGTGCTTCCGTCGTCATGGTTACGGAGAATTCCAGACTTCCCAATAGTGGAGAGCATATCGATTCCATTTCTAGCCATGACAATAAATTTAAATTCCGATACCAACTTTTCACTGTTTGACCACTTGCCTTCTCCAATATCCACTAAAAGATCTGCTCCCATAATAAAAAATAACTCATCATGTGGATGGAGGGCCGAAAAATACTTCATGGTTGTATACGTATCAATCTTCCAAGCATCTTGCTTCATCTCGTAATCATGTAGGGTAAATTTGGGGTTATCTTCTATGGCCATCATGACCATATTTTTTCGGTGCTCATCGCTAATATGGAGTCTTTTATCTTTTCGTTTTATTTGAGCAGGGTAAGAAAACAATGGTATCTAACTTTGAGCGATGTGCAACCGTGCTAGCCGTCCATAAGTGTACATTTGTTATTGGATCAAACGATGAACCATATATTCCAATCCGAGCCATCTTCACCCTCCTAATTGGTCTTCAAAAAGAGACTGTTTTAGTGCACGCCTTTTGCTACCTTTTCCTTCATTATTTCAATGTTCTTCATCTTGTTATCCCAACATTTTTGGCTAAGATCGACTGGATATTCTTCAGGATTTAAGGAACGTGTATATTCCTCCCAAAGTACTTCTAAGCTTACTTTGGCATACCTTTGAATTTCTTGTAAAGTAGGTTCTTGATAAACTAGTTCACCATTCACGAATATATCGTGATGTAACTCTTTTGCTTCAAAATCAGTAATAAACTTACTGATGTACGTATGAACAGGATGGAACATTTTAATTCGCTCTTCCCTTTTAGGGTCTTCATCTTCTAGAGCTATATAGTCACCCTCAGCCTTGCCGTTAACAGTATTGATAATTCGGTATGGTCTTTTCAGTCCCGGAGTAGTTACTTTCTCTGGGTTACCAGAAATTTTAATCGTATCAACCATGGTACCGTGCTCATCCTCAATGGAAACTAACTTATACACAGCCCCTAAGGCTGCTTGATCATAAGCTGTAATAAGCTTTGTACCAATTCCCCATACATCAATTTTGCATCCTTGTGACTTGAGGTTCATGATGGTCTGTTCATCTAAATCATTCGACGCAATAATTTTTGTGTCTTGAAAACCAGCAGCATCTAGCATTTTCCTAGCTTTTTTGGAAAGGTACGCGAGGTCTCCACTATCAAGTCGGATCCCCACAAAGTTAATGCGATCTCCTAATTCTCTTGCCACCTTGATAGCGGTCGGAACACCTGATTTCAACGTATCATACGTATCGACTAGGAATACACAATTTTTATGTCGACGAGCATAGGCATGAAACGCTTCATATTCATCACGGTAAGCTTGCACCATAGAATGAGCATGCGTACCAGACACAGGTATACCAAATATTTTACCTGCACGAACATTACTCGTGGCTTCAAGTCCACCAACATAAGCGGCTCTAGTGCCCCAAATGGCTGCATCCAATTCATGTGCTCGACGCGTTCCAAACTCCATGACGGTTTGCTCGCCAACCACCTGCTTAATGCGAGAGGCTTTGGTAGCAATTAATGTTTGGTAATTCACAATGTTAAGTAGGGCGGTTTCAATAATTTGGGCTTCAGCTAAGGGAGCTTCTACGCGTAAAATGGGCTCATTGCCGAAAACGAGTTCTCCTTCTCTCATACAACGAATGTTTCCAGTAAAACGTAAAGTGCTCAAATACTCTAAAAATGGCTCGTCATACCCTACGACTTCCTTTAGGTAATCAAGGTCACTTTGACTGAATGTAAAATTCTTCACATATTCTATGATTCTTTCCAAACCAGCAAAGACACCATAGCCATTGTGAAAAGGGAGCTTTCTAAAATATAAATCAAATACGGCTTTTCTTGTGTGCATACCATCATTCCAATACGATTCAGTCATATTAATTTGGTATAAATCTGTATGCAACGCTAAGCTATCATCGTAATATGTTTTACTCATGCAAAGTGCCTCCTAAGGAAGATAAGGTGGTGGGACTTATAGAATGGTCGCTCCTAATACGTCTTTAAAATGCCCTAATGCCCATTCGTGACCCGGTTGATTAAAGCTAGCAATGGCCTCTTTGTAAACAGAAATTTTATATCCTAAGTTATAAGCATCAATCGCCGTGTGTAGCACACAAATGTCTGAACAAACCCCTGTTAGGTATACATCTGTTATACCCCTTTCACGAAGTTTCATGTCAAGGTCTGTTCCGGCGAACGCGCTGTACCGAGTCTTCGGCATATCATACACATTCGATTTCTCTTTGTTTTCCCAAAATACGTTTTTCAATTCACCATACAGCTCAATTCCAGGAGTTCCGGCAATATTATGAGGAGGAAAGAGTGTCGTTTCAGGGTGGTGGACGTCTCCTTCGATATGGGTATCAGTAGCGAATACGGTGAAATCACCGTTCTCTATAAACTCCCTTGTAATGGAAGATATCTTTCTTTCAATTACTTGAGCAGGTTTCCCACATGTGAGTGCCCCGTTGTCTTCAACAAAATCAACCGTGTAATCAATAGTAATTAGTGCTCTTTTCATGAAAAATCACTCCTTATCATTAATAGCTTGAAGAATAAATGGACCGAACAAAATCTTGGTCACTCCTATCTTTAAATCGATAGAGCCTTGTAGGTTGTTTTGAATGTCTTGCTTCTTTAATGGGCTGCCCATCATCGTCTGTAACCAATTCAATAAAGGGTAGCTGGTTAATTTTCCTAGAAAGAGCGGAGTCAGTTTTAACAAGAGGTTCATTCGTCACCAAGCTTAGAAGGCTTCGTAATTCACTAACAGTAAAATGTTTTGGTAAAAAGTACTTTGCCACAGTTGTTTCTAAAATAGCTTTTTTTACTGCCCTACTCGCATCTTCTATAATATTCCTATGGTCAAAGGCTAAAGGAAGATTCATAGCTTCTTCCATCGTAAATAAATCAACTTCTATCGCATCATCGTCCGCCTTTTTATTACGTAACACCTCTTCTGGCACAACCGCATAAAAGGAATTGCTGATAATCCAACCTCTAGGATCCCTTCCAGGCGTATCGTAAAATCCAACATGCTGTAAATGAAACCCTCCTACGCCCGTTTCTTCCAAAAGTTCTCTCTTAGAAGCAGCCAGTGCACCGTTTTCTCGATAATCAACGAATCCTCCAGGAAGTGCCCATTTGCCACCTTCAATGTTAGGATTTCCCTCTTTTGTAGTGAGACCTCTTTTAATTAAAAGGATTTTCAACTCCATACTAGGAGCTTGAAATTGACGTATTTTCTTTGATGCTACCGTAAAAACTGCAATATCTGCTGTATAGCCATCTGGAGTAACATAGTCTTTCGAGTTGTAATTTTTTAGAGCATCTGCTGCGTTGACATGTTCTTCGTTTTGCAAGTGTGGTTCACCTCGGTTGTATTTGTTTAGTTGGTTGATTGCTTGTGCGGAGATAACTTTTTACAATTTGTTAATTGTTATTTGTTAATTAAATAATATCATGTGCGAGTGGTGATGGCAAGAGATCCCCATCTTCAAGTGTAGCTAAAGTAATATTTTAATTAAAAGAACAAAACAGGATGTGGTGATAGTTATTTTTCTCCTAATCTTTTCGTGGAAGGGCCGCGCGGTGCAGAAAGGA
>NZ_ABFU01000055.1 GCF_000171615.1 Bacillus coahuilensis m4-4
GCCTCAAAAAAATCGTCTCTTAACGACCTTTTGAGTCACCCTCTACTTGTTAACCTAAAAGTTTTTTTATTTATTTTAAATCCATTTTTAGCACTAGGGTATCTGAATGAAAAATCAAAGCGATTTGTTTGTTTTAACACACTTTTATAATGTGAAAAGGTTGAGAAGCTACTTTCCCCATGATAGCTACCAATTCCACTCTCGCCCACTCCTCCGAAAGGTAAGTATGGAGTGGCGATATGCATAATTGTGTCATTAATACATCCTCCACCATAGGAAATATTGCCAACGATATTTTCTTCAACCTGTTCAGATTGTGTAAATAAGTATAGTGCCAACGGCTTCGGACGACTATTAACATGTTCTATCACTTCATCTAATTCATCATAGTTTAAAACAGGGAAAATGGGTCCAAAAATTTCTTCTTGCATGACAGGAGTCTCCCTATTGGAAGGCACTAATAGGGTTGGTTCAATACGATGATTTGCTTTATCTGTTTTCCCACCAAAAATGATTTCTCCATTATCTAAGTATGAGGTTAAACGATTAAAGTGTTTCTCGTTTACAATTTTTCCATACTTCTCACTGTTTAAAGGATCTTGACCATAGAATTCTTCTACTACCCGGCTATATTCACCTAAGAACTCATCTTTAATACTGGAGTGGATAAATAAATAATCTGGAGCGATACATGTTTGCCCAGCATTGGTTAACTTTCCAAAGGCAACACGCTTGGCAGCTAGCTTCAAATCAGCATCCTTATGAACAATACATGGACTTTTCCCTCCTAGTTCTAGGGTGACAGGTGTTAAGTGCTTAGAAGCTGCTTCCATGACAATCTTTCCTACCGGAACACTACCAGTAAAGAAAATATAATCAAACGGCTCTTTTAGTAGGTGCTGATTCGTTTCTATACCACCTTCCATGACATACAGGTAGGCAGGGTCAAAATGATTATTAATCATTTCAGCCATCACATGTGAAACAGCCGGCGTTAATTCGGAGGGCTTAATAATAGCCGTATTTCCCGCTGCAATACTGCCAATTAATGGAGATACAGTTAATTGAAATGGATAATTCCACGGGGCAATGATTAATGTTACACCATAGGGCTCTGCAATTTTATACCCTCTTGACCCAAAGTGTGTAAAGGGGGTCTTTACTTTTTTTGGTTTTGCCCAATCCTTTAAATGCTGAAGTGTAAATTTTATTTCCTCATAGATAATTCCTATTTCGGTCAAATAACCTTCTTGATTAGATTTATGAAGGTCTTGTTTTAAAGCATCTAATAATTGCTGTTCATTACGTTTAATGAGTTCTTTTAGTTTTTCTAAAGTCTCTATTCTAGTTTCAATGGGCTTAGTTGAACCTGTTTGGAAATATTTCTTCTGTGTAAGACGTGCTTGTTCTACGAAATCATGAGATTTTTCTTCGATAATTAGTTGAGTCATTTCTCTTCACCCTTTTCCACATCTTTCTTTCTATTTTAACCTATTTCAAATAGTTAAACCTAAAATGATATAATGTTTAAACGTTTAAACATTTAGTTGGATTATAAAAAAGCATCAATTCCTTGTCAATGATCACAACTAAAAAAGCACTACTCTTTTTTTAAAGAATAGTGCTTAATTTGACTACTTACACCCAGCCTCTGAAGCGAGAAGCCTCAGACATTTTACGTGCGCCAACCATATAGGCTGCTAAACGCATATTTACTTGTCTGTTGACACTAGTGTCATACACATTTGCAAATGCTTCTACTAGTTTAGCTCGTAGCTTGTCATTGACTTCTTCTTCTGTCCAGTAATACCCTTGGTTATTTTGTACCCATTCAAAATAGGATACTGTAACTCCTCCGGCGCTTGCTAAAACATCTGGTACAAGAAGAATTCCACGTTCTGATAAGATTTTTGTTGCTTCTACTGTTGTTGGACCGTTTGCTGCCTCTACAACAATCGTCGCTTTAATATTGTGGGCATTTGCTGCTGTAATCTGGTTAGACACTGCTGCTGGAACTAGAATGTCACAGTCTAATTCTAATAATTCTTGGTTAGAAAGTGTATTTTCAAATAATGTAGTTACGGTTCCAAAACTATCACGGCGATCAAGGAGATAATCTATATCTAAACCATCTGGGTCATGAAGTGCTCCGTGAGCATCAGAAATGGCGATAACCTTCGCGCCAGCATCATGCATAAACTTCGCCAGGTAGCTTCCTGCGTTACCGAAACCTTGTACGACTACACGTGCTCCTTCAATTTGGATTCCTTTTCGTTTCGCCGCTTCTTCTATACAGATGGTAACTCCTTGGGCTGTCGCTTTTTCACGCCCTTGAGACCCTCCTAGTACAAGTGGTTTTCCTGTGATGAAGCCTGGTGAATCATTTTCACGTAGACGGCTGTATTCGTCCATCATCCATGCCATAATTTGTGAGTTTGTATAGACATCTGGAGCTGGGATATCTTTTGTTGGACCTACGATTTGACTGATTGCACGAACATAGCCTCTACTTAATCGTTCAAGTTCACCCATGCTCATTGTACGTGGGTCACAAATGATACCACCCTTACCTCCACCATAAGGAAGGTCGACAATTCCACATTTCAAGCTCATCCACATAGATAATGCTTTTACTTCCTCTTCATCTACTTCCGGATGGAAACGAACCCCACCTTTAGTAGGTCCAACAGAATCGTTGTGCTGAGCTCTGTATCCAGTGAATACTTTTATCTTACCGTCATCCATTCGAATTGGAATACGTACTGTAAGCATACGGATTGGTTCTTTTAGTAGTTCAAACATTTCTTCGCTATATCCTAGCTTCGTTAATGCATCTTGAATAACGTGCTGAGTTGAAGTAAAAAGATTTAAATTTTCTCCCATTGTAATTCGCCTCTTTATTTTGTGATCTTAAACGTTAAATATTGTAACATACAAGATTACTGAACGCTTGAAATATTTCACTCATTTTGCAAATTTTACGAACTACTTTGTTAATACTTTTTGGATTCGTTCAATAGCCCAATCTAATTCTTCTTTACTAATAATCAGTGGTGGCGCAAACCTAATAACCGTGTCATGAGTTTCTTTACATAACAAGCCTTCTTCTTTTAGCTTTTCGCAATATGGTCTGGCCGCTTCATGAAGCTCAACGCCAATAAATAAGCCACGGCCTCTAACTTCTTTAATTATAGGATTGTCTATTTCGTTCAACTTACTCATAAAGTATTCACCAAACTCTAAGGAGTGCGCTGCAAGCTCTTCGTCTACTAATACATCTAGTGATGCAATAGATACAGCACAAGCCATAGGATTTCCGCCGAATGTAGAACCATGTGAGCCGGGGTTGAAAACGCTAAGAACTTCTTTATCAGCTACTACACAAGAAATTGGAAATACTCCTCCACCAAGAGCTTTTCCAAGAATATACATGTCAGGATTGACATCTTCCCATTCACACGCAAACATTTTACCAGAACGAGCAAGACCTGCTTGGATCTCATCGGCAATAAATAAAACGTTATGCTTTTTGCAGAGCTCAAACGCCGCTTTTAAAAACCCTTTAGAAGGGATTACAATTCCGGCTTCTCCTTGGATAGGTTCGATAATAAAGGCAGCAGTATTGGGGGTTATCGCTGATTCTAATGCTTCTAGGTTTCCATAAGGGATTAGACTGATTCCTGGTAGCATAGGACCGAATCCGCGCTTATATTCTTCCTCAGACGATAACGATACGGCTGTCATCGTACGTCCATGGAAGTTTCCTTCGCAGCCAATAATCTCAGCACGATCTTTTTCCACACCTTTCACGTCATAGGCCCAGCGTCTTGCTGCTTTAATCGCTGTCTCAACTGCTTCTGCACCTGTGTTCATTGGAAGTGCCATATCCTTCCCGGTAATTTGGCAGATTTTCTCATACCAAGGAGCTAGCATATCGTTATGAAAAGCACGAGATGTTAAGGTTACACGATCTGCTTGATCCTTAAGCGCTTGAATAATTTTAGGATGACGATGCCCTTGGTTGACAGCTGAATACGCACTTAGCATATCCATGTACTTGTTTCCTTCAGGGTCTTTTACCCATACGCCTTCTGCTTCTGAAATAACAATTGGAAGAGGATGATAGTTATTTGCACCATACTTTTCGGTTTGTTCAATAATAGTTTGGGTTGATTTTGTCATAGTGGTTCCTCCCTTTCTTTTTCCTACTATAACCAAGCTAAACATGTGATGATTTTAAAAAAGAGTCTCTCTCATTTCCTGAGAGAGACTCTCACTAGACTTTACAGCATTTCAGACGTTGTTTTTGCCTGCATATGAAGCGTTAAGTAGTCTGGTCCACCCGCTTTAGAGTCTGTTCCGCTCATATTGAATCCACCGAATGGTTGATATCCAACAATGGCTCCAGTACATCCACGGTTAAAGTATAGGTTTCCAACATGGAAGTCCTCACGTGCTTGCTCAATATGGTCACGGTTGTTCGTGATAACAGCACCTGTTAAGCCATATTCAGTATTATTAGCAATTTGAATAGCCTCATTAAAATCTTTTGCTTTCGTAAATCCAACAACTGGGCCAAAGATTTCTTCTTGCATGATGCGAGCCGTTGGTGAAAGGTCAGCAACGATTGTTGGTTGAATAAAGAAGCCTTTACTTGAATCTCCTTCTCCTCCAGCCACTACTTTCCCTTCTTCTCTACCGATTTCAACATAGCTCATAATTTTGTCAAAAGCATTCTGGTCAATCACTGGACCCATGAAGTGTTTATTTGGAGTTGGGTCACCAACTGTTAGTTCTTTCGTTAACTCTACGACTCTATTTAATACTTGATCGTATACTTCTTCAAGTACGACTGCACGTGAACATGCAGAGCATTTTTGACCTGAGAATCCAAAGGCAGATGCCACAATAGATTGTGCAGCTAATTCAAGGTCTGCATCACTATCTACCACAATCGTGTCTTTACCACCCATTTCAGCAATCACACGTTTTAACCAGATTTGGCCTTCATTCACTTTAGACGCACGCTCATAAATACGCGTTCCTACATCACGAGATCCTGTAAAGGAGATGAATCGAGTCTTCGGATGATCCACTAAATAGTCTCCTACTTCTGCTCCACTTCCTGGAACAAAGTTTAATACTCCTTTAGGTAATCCCGCATCTTCCATCACTTCTACAAACTTTGCAGCCACTACTGGAGTTGTAGATGCTGGTTTTAAAAGAACGGTATTTCCTGTAACGATTGCTGCAACCGTAGTACCTGCCATAATAGCAAACGGGAAATTCCAAGGTGAAATAATGATCCCTACTCCTAGTGGAATATATCCGTATTGATTGTACTCACCAGGGCGACTCTCTACTTTGTGACCATCTTTTAACTGGAGCATTTGACGTGCATAGTATTCCAAGAAGTCGATCGCTTCTGCTGTATCAGCGTCTGCTTCTCTCCATGGTTTACCCGCTTCTTTTGTTAAGAGAGCAGAAAACTCAAATTTGCGACGTCGGATGATTGCAGCTGCACGGAAAAGAATGTCCGCACGTGCTTCAGGTTTATATTTTCTCCATGTTTGGAAAGTTTCATATGCATAGTTCATTGCTTTCTCAGCAAGTTCTTGATTGGCTTTCGATACTCGACCTATAACCTCTTCTTTATTTGAAGGGTTTGTGGAGACGATTTTATCTTCAGTTGTAATCTTTTCTCCACCAATTACGAGGGGATAATCTTGACCAAGGTAGCTATTTACAAGCTCTAATCCTTCTTCATAAGCTTTTTGTTTTCTTCCTTTGTAAAATCAGTAAATGGTTCGTGTTTATAAGGAATCATCTATTCTCCTCCTCAAAATTATGTGAGTATTTTCGGAATTGCAAAAATTGTTTGCACTAAGAAAACCTTTACATATATAATAATGCAAAAGAATATTGCGATTTTCAAGAGTTTTTGTCTGTGTCAGTGAATAATTTTTTGCAGCAAGGGGGAATTCCGTTGAATCAGCTCTCTCAAATCCATTTGTATCAACAAATTCTAGACAATATTAACGTCGGCGTTCATGCTATTGATTCTTACGGAAAAACCATTCTGTATAACCGTCGAATGGCGGAAATTGAAGGAATGATCCAGGCAGAAGTAGTGGACAAAGACATTACAGAAGTATTTTCTTTTCTCGATGAAAGCACGCTTCTAAAGGCCCTTCAAACAAAGGAAGCCATACTTCACTACAAACAAACGTATTTTAATTCAAAAGGATTAGAAATAACCACCATAAATTCAACATACCCAGTTGAGGAAGATGGAAAAGTGATTGGCGTAGTTGAGATTGCAACCGATGTGACTAAGCTTGAAAATCTTGTTCGAGATCAGTGGTTCAAAAAAGAAGAAGCTGCTATATCCTTTCATTCCATCATCGGAAAAAGTTTATCTCTTCAAAAAATGGTTGAATATAGTAAAAGTGCAACAAAGTACGGTTTCCCTATTCTTATCATTGGGGAAAGGGGCACTGGTAAAGAGCTATTAGCCCAAACCATTCATCAGCAGAGTAATCGTAAAAAAGCAGGGTTTATAAGGATTAACCCTTTGGATATCCCTACTTTCACATTAGAAGAAATCTTACAAGAAAACTCCTCTCCCCTTATAGATGAAGCAAACGGAGGGACGGTCCTAATTGAAAACATTCATATGCTCACAAATCCATTACAAGAAATTTTGCTACAAAACTTAAAGAATCCATCACTCAATATTCAATTTATTGCTACTTTAACAGAGGACCCCATTGAAATGATTGGAAAAGGTGCACTGAGAAAAGACCTTTATTATGAGCTCAGTAGATACTGTATTTTTCTTCCGTCATTACGTGAGAGAAAAATCGATTTTGAAGAACTGATTCCTTATTTTATACAAAAGAACAATCACCTGTTTGGAACTAGAGTTGGAGGAATAGATGAGGAGGTTCATGAAATTTTTTTAGGGTACGAATGGCCAGGAAATGTTCGCGAATTAGAACATACGTTAGAAGAGTGCTTTCATTATGTAGGAGATCAAACGACCATTACATTTGAGCACCTTCCGCTTCCTTTTCGAGAAAAAGTATCGACAGAGCCCTCTCAGCCTATTCCAGAACAAGAATCAGAACCACTACATCTAGATCAATATTTGGCTATAAAAGAAAAGCAATATATTAAACAGGGTCTTGTAAAAAACGAATATAATATCACAAAGACCGCTAAAGAGCTGGGGATGAGTAGACAAAATTTACAGTATCGAATGAAAAAACACCATATTGACCGAAGATAACAGAGGATATCTTAAAGATTGAGCTACGGGTATTGATTCTTACGTGGCACTGCATAGGACTCTGTGGAGAATGGTGTCCAAAAAAGAAAAAAAGGCGTCTCCAATGAGCCGCCTTTTACACCACAATTATTTTTTGATTAGATCGTTGTTTTTAGACTGTTCAATCCACTCTTCTAGCTTGTCTTTTAGAGTGTTGAAGCCAGATGGAGCTTCTTCTGCTGCTTTAATGCTGCTTTGTCCTTGACGACGACGTTGTTTCTTTTCTTCTTTTTTCTCTTCTGCTGCTGGAGCTTCTTCCGTAGCACGGATTGACAGGCTGATTTTTTTTACCTTCAGCTTCTACTGCTAATACCTTAACAGATACTTCATCTCCAATTTTTAAATGCTCATTTACATCTTTAACAAACCCGTGAGTAATTTCAGAGATATGGACAAGACCTTGAGTCTCTTCATCTAGTGCTACAAATGCACCGTATGGTTGAATTCCTGTAACTTTTCCAGTTACTACGTTACCTACTTCATATTTTGTTGACATGGGAACAACTCCTAGTATATATATTTACTTTGATCTGTATACGCAATAAAAAATTATATCACAAGTTCGCAAATAAAGCAAAGTAGAATTTATTACTAGTAGTTTATCCTTTAACTTTTATCTCACTCAACGTTTTGATCCTCATAAAATACATCCGGATAGACCAACCAATTATCTTCATGAATTTCCATGTTCACACTTATATTTCTGTCTTCTCCGAACAGTTCAATCCCATTTATTCCAAGTGGTTCATAAGATAATGCTCTCACTTCATTATAATGATGAACCATTTCGTCTACATCTATTACTTTGTAATGATTTATGAAGTAATTATTATCTTGGCTATAAGCACTTTCCATTGATAACGCAAATATGGCGTCCAAATCATTTTCCTCATTTGCTTTTAAAAAAAGTCTAAAACTATCTATAAGGCTCAATCCCACCAGAGTCCTTTTATTATAATCGCCTTCTACAAATTGGTCATACAGTCTTCCTAACTCATCCGATAAAGGGAGTAGGTCTCCTTCGTATAGAATAATGGGTTGTTCTGGTATATCATTTTTTATTGTCTTCATTTCCATTAGAGTGTTCCAGTTATCAGGCTTTTGAAAATCCTGTTTTTGTAACTCATGATAGGCGGTTGCCATGGTACTTCCAATCGTTGAAAACGGATACCTTTCTTTTAGGTAATACATTTGCTGTCTTTTTTCAGATTTTATCGTACCATCATCTTGAAACGCTTCATTGGTATACAGCTCCATAAACTTTCTGTATAGGGATTCGTATTCTGCTTTGGTTGGTTCTACAAGAAGAGAATCTTTGGGTAGAGTTGCAAGAACTGTTTCCATATTTATCAAGGTATATCTTACATATTCATCATAATATTCATCTAGTTCAATGTAATCTTCTTCTATAGACCCCCACCCTAGAAAGTATGATATGTACTGCATATGTCCATCTGGAATGTACTGAAATAAATCTACACTATTTGAATGTCTATAAGCATCGAATATTATATCTGGGGTAGACTCTCCAGTTCCGTAAATATAATAGTTGTTTTGCGCCATACCGGCTACTAATTCGAAATGTTTATGTTCTTTGTCTATCAGTCCTTGCAGATATTCATCAATCATGTAATTAATATTCTCTCCGCTTCCTACTAATAGCTTCTTTTCTTTGAGCTCTGCCTTCACCATTTCTTTAGTAGCGCTTAAAGCTTTTTCTTAGTTTTATGACAAAAGCATCTGCATCTATTTCCGTGTCTGATTCTTTCAAGTCCTCCAATACCATTTGTGGCGTAGCAAGACCTTCGGTTATTTTAGCTTCCATATCATTAAATAGGTTTTCATTATTGTTCGGATCTTCTTCAGCGAGTTTAACCGCTTGAAATAATTCAAAGTCCAGTTCAGCCTTACTAGTTGATTGGTCTAGTGACCTAGATGAAACTCCTAAGCTGCTTCTAACTTCTTCTTTCCGCTCTTCATAAAATGATAATAATGAATTCAATGCTTTCTTTTCCTCTTTCGTTAAGTCTGCACTAAATGCCGTGCTCACAGAATTAGGAAGAAGAACCGCTCCAGTTAAACCTCCAAGCAAGATTCCTAAAGAAAAGACGGAAATAAGTACTCCTTTTTTTATGGGGACTTTTTGAGAAGAAGTGGAGTATTTTTCTTTTTCCATAGAATTCATTACTTCTGAAGTTGACTGAGTCGTAACAATACGGTTTACTATAGAATCGACATCATACGGTAAATCTAGCTTTTTATAGGCATCTTGTAGAAGAGAAAACCTATCTTTCCACTGGTTGTAATTCAGCTCTACCTTACTTGAGCTTTGGATTTTTTCAAATGCATGTTGTTGCAGTGAGACAATTTCGTCTGAAGTAATGCTTAACCATTCTTCTATTTCTTGGTTAGTAAGTGATTCAAATTCCGAAAGAACGACTACTTTTCGTTCCATTAACGGCAACTGAATGATGGTATTATGTAAGCTTTGATCTTCTTCAAAATATAATAAATCTTCGCTTTCTATATGGCTCTCATTTTCTGTTACAGATTGAATGAATCGTTTCTGTGTCGTTACTTTATCAAAACCTTCATCAAGGTAATTAAGCAACACCTTACTTATTTTATCGTTTAAAGCTAGTTTTGAAATTCCTAATTGAATAGCTAATCGTGCTAAAGATGGAGCAATACGAGAAATTTCGTCTTTTAGATTTTCCTCGTTTTCATATGAGCTTGCTGCATGTTCTTTCACTTACTCCTCCAACACCTTTCCCATTTATCACATAATTATTTGAATTTTCATCTTCTTTACTTTAACAAGGTTTTCCAACTAAAAAAAGAGGTTTTAAAGATTTTGCAAATATTCAAAGTTCCTTAGTAAGTTCTAATGAGAATCGTGATACACTATAGATAGAACAAGAGTTGGGGAGGAGTAGAATATGAACTACTTTGGAGAGCATTTAAAAATGCAGCGTGAATTGCATGGATTAAGTCAAGAGGAATTGGCTTTTAAAGCACGTCTCGGTAAAAGAACAATTGAAAAATATGAAAACGGGGAACAGATTCCTGATACTCAAACCATTTTAAAGCTTTCCACCGTGCTTGATATTCCTGCTTCTGAATTGATGGAACGGGAGATTCACCAAACAGGTGGTATAGATTCAGAAATTGAACAACTGGTCCAAGAAATAGGGATTAAAAAGGCTAAGCTAATTTTACGAAAAGCAAAAGAGTTTACTGAAGACGATTTTTTACGAGTGATGCAAATGGCTTACGATTTAAAATAACGGAAAAACAGAAGAATAAATAAAAAAAGTAGGTCACGGACGATTCTGTGACCTACTTTTTCATTCTGGTTATGAATAATTGTTCATAAATTTAGACATTCGGCGTATTGCTTCCTCTAGCTGCGTAATCGAAGAAGCATAGGAGCACCGAACGAAACCTTCGCCACTTTCTCCAAAACATTTCCAGGAACTACGGCTACACGCTCTTCTACTAATAGCTTTTCTGCAAACTCTGCTGAGCTCATACCGGTAGCTTTCACACTAGGGAAACTGTAAAAGGCACCACCAGGCTTATGGCAGGCTAAGCCAATTTCATTACAGGATTTCACAAAATAATTTCGTCTTTGTTCATAACTTTTTTTCATTGATAGAACATCTTGTGATCCTTCTCGCAGGGCTTCTAATGCTCCATATTGTGCTGCTGTGGATGCACACATAACAGAATATTGGTGAATTTTCAGCATTGCTTCTGTAAATTCTCTAGGTGCACATAAGAAGCCTAGTCTCCATCCCGTCATCGCAAACCCTTTTGAGAAACCATTAATGAATATCGTGCGTTCATACATGCCAGGTAGCGCAGGCACTGACTGATGTGTACCGTCGTATACGAGCTCAGAATAAATTTCATCTGAGATAACAAGTAAGTCATGCTCTTCAATAATAGGTAGTAGCTTCAGATAGTCTTCTTTTTCCATAACGGTACCAGTGGGATTATTAGGAGAACAAATAAGAATGGCTTTTGTTCGGTCCGTTATCGCTGCTCTTAAGTCCTCTGGTTGAAGCTTAAATTCCTCTTCCCCTTTTGTTTGAATACGAACCGCCTTACCACCGCATAGCTCTACTAACGGGGCATAAGACACAAAGCTTGGTTCAATAACGATAACCTCTTCACCTGGATTTACTATCGCTCGAAGCGCTATATCTAATGCTTGACTGGCACCGATTGTGACAATGATTTCGTTTTCGGGATTGTACTCCACGTCAAAATTACGTAAACAATACTTGGCTATTTCTTTACGAAGCTCAATCAAGCCAGCATTGGCAGTATAAGCAGTATATCCTCGTTCAAAGCTAACAATGGCCGCCTCACGTACCCTCCAAGATGTAGTGAAATCTGGTTCACCTACACCTAGAGATATGACATCTTCCATTCCGTTTGCTAAATCAAAGAACTTCCGAATTCCTGAAGGCGGAAGCTCTTTGACTACATGGGATAAATAGCTTTTTTTGGTCTTTAAGCATTACGGTGTCACCACCATCCTGTGGTCATCATCTCGATCTTCAAAAATGGTGCCATCATGCTTATACTTTTTTAATTGGAAATGAGTAGTAGTGGATAGTACAGAATCAAGCGTAGAAAGCCTATCCGATACAAATGATGCGACTTCATTCATTGATTTACCTTCCACTGTCACTGCCAAATCATACGAACCTGACATCAGATATAAGGATTGAACTTCAGGGTATTTATAAATTCTCTCGGCTATCTCATCGAACCCTACACCTCTTTTTGGCGTAACCTTTACTTCAATAATAGCTGTAACCCCGTTATGCTCCTTTACTTTTGACCAGTTGACTAATGCTGTATATTGAACGATGATATTCTCTTTTACAAACAGGTCTAGCTTTTCCTGTATCTCATCTTCTGGTACGTTCAGCATTTTAGCTAATGTGGAAACCGATAAATTGGCATCTTTTTCAATCAGTTGTAATAATTCAATATCTTTATGGGATAACTTCATTTTTAATCCTCCCCTTACAAAGGTAAATCAATCGTTCTTCATATGACTCTTATGAACATATTACACCCAATTATTTTACTATTCCATTTATTCATGAAAAATATTTACCAGAAGTTATTTCGAGGTGTAGATTTGTTGCATGAGGGTAAGATACAAGTACATAAAATTAGGAGTGATAATCATGATAAAACAGGATGTAGCGTTCCAGGTGAACGTAAATGGCATCGATGTCTATTATGAATATCATCAAAATCCTCAATCAGACAAAACATTCGTACTACTTCATGGTTTTTTGTCCTCTACATTTAGCTTTAGGAGACTGACGCCCCTTTTGAAGGAAGCCTATAATGTTTTAACCATTGACCTTCCTCCGTTTGGAAATAGCGGAAAATCTCATCAATTTATTTATTCGTATGAGAACATTAGTAAAACGGTTATTTCATTGTTAGACCACCTTAACATTCAACATATCGTGTTAGCTGGTCATTCAATGGGAGGACAGATAGCGCTGAACATTATGAAACTACGGCCCGACTTAGTTGCAAAGGGAGTACTTTTTTGTAGTTCTGCTTACTTAAAGCGGATTCGATGGCCAGTTGCCTTATTAAGTTATATTCCTTTTTTTCACCTGTATGTAAAGCTCTGGTTAACGAGATCTGGTGTGAAAAATAACCTAGAAAATGTAGTGCATGATATTGAATTGATTGATGATGAGATGATGTTCGGATACTTAAAGCCCTTTTTAAATGATGATATATTTAAAGCACTCACAAGGATGATTCGTGACCGAGAAGGAGATCTTTCAAGACAAGCACTTAGAAAAATAACTACACCTTGCCTTCTCATTTGGGGAGAACACGACAGAGTTGTGCCCATTAATGTAGGGGAAAGACTTAGTAAGGATTTACCAAATAATGATTTTGTTGTATTAGAAAAAACAGGACACCTCGTACCTGAGGAAAAACCAACGGAAGTATTACACTATATAAAAGATTTTCTAACTAAGTAAGATGGACAGTCCGAGGACTGTCCATTTTACTACTTTTTCACAGGGAACAGGAAGCTTGATTTTTTATATATAACAGCTTTTCTGCTATGACTTCACAATGAATGAATGGAATAAACTCTTCAAATGAGAACTCGTAAATATGCTGAATGGCTCCAGCTAAATGTTTGCTATCTTCTGTAGAATGTGTAGCTTGAATAACATCAGCTATTTCCGTATCGTAATGATTGGGACCAATTTTAAAGGGATCCCATTTCTTCAGGAGCAGAACTAACTGTGTATTCATTTCTGCAGTATTCATATCATCACCTAATTTTAGTAAGGAGTTTAGAAACACCTATTTATTAAAAGAAGCATTTAAATATTAACACAAAATTAACAATCGCGCATAGGGAGGATTACAGATGGAATATTTTAACGAACAAATTGATCGACTCAAAACAGATTCTGTTAAGTGGGATATGAATGAAATGGTATACGGTACAAATGACGTTTTACCTATGTGGGTAGCAGATATGGACTTTAAACCACCTACTGAAGTACAAACGAGCTTGCATGAGCGCATTAGACACGGTGTGTTCGGTTATACGTTTCCAAGCTCAGAAACAACAACCTCTGTCGTTAACTGGTTAAAAAGACGCTGGGACTGGACTATTGAGGAAGAAGCTATATTATATAATGCTGGAATTGTTCCTGCGTTAGCCCTTGCCATTCATGCTTTTACTAACAAAGGAGACCGAATCCTTATTCAGACTCCTGTCTATTTCCCCTTTTTTCAACTCATTGAAGAAAATGAGCGTATTGTTGTGGATAGTCCATTACATCTAGAAGATGGGCATTATTCCATTGACTTTGAAGACTTAGAAGAGCGAATAAAAAGTGGTGTCCGTTTATTCTTTTTATGTAGTCCTCATAACCCAGTAGGGAGAGTATGGACAAAAGAAGAGTTAATCAAAATAATCGAACTATGTAAAAAGTATCATGTTCTGATTGTCTCAGATGAAATTCATGGGGACCTAGTGTTCCCACCAAAAGAGCATATAACGATCTCTAAGCTAGATCCTGATTATGACCGGGTTGTCACTCTTTTAGCCCCCAGTAAGACGTTTAATATCGCCGGGTTACAGGCATCTGTTATCGTTGCTCCTAACCAACAAATAAGAGAAACCTTAGAAGCGACGAAACATCGATTGGGTCTATTTGGGATAAATGCTCTTGGATTAACCGCTCTAAAATCAGCTTATACACACGGTGATAAATGGTTAGACGATTTACTATGTTACCTTAAAGAAAACATTCTATATGTTAAAAATTTTTTAAAAGAAGAACTTCCTTCTGTTTCAGTTATTGAGTCAGATGGCACCTATTTACTTTGGTTAGATATTAGGATGCTACCTTATTCTGAAGAACAGATTCAAAAAAGTCTGATTGAAAACGGAAAGCTTGCCCTTGAACCTGGAAGTAAATATGGGAAAGAAGGGATTGGCTTCTTAAGGATGAATATTGGGTGTACAAAAAGAACCGTACAGGATGCTATGGAACGATTGAAAAAGGGCATCGATGCTTTACATAAATAAAAAACCAGGCGGTCTCTCCTGGTTTTCTCTATTCTTCTTTTTGATCAGGTGCTTCGGTTTCATTTTCAGTTACTTCTTTCATTGTCTGATTTTCTTTTGAAATAACCCCACACGCGATTCGAACGCCTGCATCTCCAGCCGGTTGACTCATACCATCATCCCCTGCTTCATGAATGATTAATGATGTACCTTGCTTAGTAAATAACGTGGTAGTCCCTTCACTTAATGTTACACTCGGCGCAAGAATTTCAACACTTGCCACCCCGTCTTCACCTACCACTAAGTTGGGCAAATCTCCTGCGTGAGCTCCTTCAGGATTTAACAATCCATGCTGCTTATCTTCGGGGTTATAGTGATCTCCAGCAGATGTAAAATCTGGTGGCTCACACTCCCCTTTTCATGAAAATGCATAGCATGCTCACCAGGAGGAAGACCTTCAAGGTCAATTGTCATATTCACACCCTCTGCTACTTCCTGTAGCAAAACCGTTCCATAACTATCTTGATCACTATTCATCATATCAATTTCAATCTTCTTTACATCAGGATACACACAGCCTGTGATAAAAAAGAGGGAAAAGATGGCTATCCACTTCTTCATACACTTGCCTCCAAAAAACAAAGTCTAACTTAGTATCGTCAAATTGGTCCACTTTCATACAAAAGACCTGAAGAAACATGTTCTTCAGGTCTTTACTTTCATTATTTTACCCTATCATTTTCTTCCTTTAGCTTATGCTCTAATTCTTTCGCTTCTTGCTCTTGCTTCTTTGAAATTTTCCCTACGAATCGGAACGTACCATACGCGGCTAAACCAAAAATTAACAACCAAATAGCAGCAGGTAAATACTCTGATTTATCTTCAGGAAAATACAAGAACAACCCTACTATATAGGAATAAAATAGCATCTATTCACCTTCTATTGTTCATTTTACTATCAGTATAGCAGTCGTACCCAAATAAAAAAAGAGTGAGTACTCCACCTACCAGAAAACTCACTCTTCATGATTATTTACTCTTCTGTGATTGTAATAGCTTCGATGGTAATATCATATACAGGCTTGTCTCCTGCTCCAACTTTAGAGCTCGCGATATCATCCACAACGTTCATCCCTTCAATGACTTGACCAAAAACAGTATGACGGCCATCAAGCCAAGGTGTACCACCTAAATCTTCGTACCCATCAATGGCTTCCTGTGGATATCCCGCCTCTTTCATTTGTTCAAGCATATCTTCGTCTACAGCAGGAGCCTGAACGATGAAGAATTGACTACCATTTGTATTCGGTCCAGAATTGGCCATCGAAAGAGCTCCTCTAAAATTATAAAGCTCTCGGGAAAATTCATCTTCGAATGATCCACCAAATGCACTTTCTCCACCCGTTCCGTTGCCTAACGGATCTCCTCCTTGGATCATGAAGCTATCAATAACACGGTGAAAAATAAGTCCGTTATAATATCCATTTTTACTTAGCGTAACGAAATTTTCTACTGCTTTTGGTGCTTGTTCAGGATAAAGCTCAATAACGATTGTCCCTTTATTGGTGGTCATTTCTGCTTTCATTATAGAAGTCTGGTCCTTCGTTAATTGTGGAAAATTCAATGGTTTTTCCTCCGATTCAGTTAATGTATTCTGTTTTTCTTCTTCAACTTTCATACTTTGCCCACATGCAGACAATACAAACAAAAGAATTGTCAACATGACCATTACCCATTTTTTCATATCGAACCCTCGCCATTTTTGTAGATTATGTACTATAGTATAATGGTATACGTCTCCATCATTATACTAAGAAAAGGGAGCGAGACAAATGGGAGAAGAACTAATTGTAACAGGTATCTATAAAACAGGAAAATATATTGGTAAAAAAGTAGGCGAAAGAGAAGCAACCTACACCGTAGAGGTTCTAAGTGTGATTAAGCATCCCATTCAAGGTGATCTTCATCATCCCAACCAAACGGATGAAGGATTTTTCCACGAGCGAAAAGCATTAGCCTATAGAGAAAAAGTGAATATACCTCAAAAATGGTGAAACCTTATGAAGGGGAAATTCCTCATTATCAAAGTAGCCTAAAACAGGCATTTTTCAAGCTAGAAGATTCTCTCAAAATGGATGATACTCCATTTAATATACGAAGCCTACAATGCTTGTATGAAATTAAAAAAGAGTATGAGTTGATGTATGGAATGGAGTTTGAATAAATAAAAAACGTCTCACATTTAGAGACGTTTTTTTATGCAAGCAGATTCATTAATTTTTTCATATCCACTCTGTCACCAATAGTAGGGGGAGTGGCTCTATTTAGATATTCCTTATCTTTTTCTACTAATTTATAAATATTATAGGTGGTCATTGCATCATCAAGCGCCTTATGGTGCTTGCCTACGCCATCTTTTCCGTATTCTTCCACCGCTTTCCATAATCCTGTTTGATTTCGATCTCCAAAGAAACGCTTGTACTCCAGAGATAAATCAACAAATTCTCCTTGAAATGGGAAAAGTAATCCAGCCTTCTCACAATTTTCTCTAAGAACCTTCATGTCCATATTACCCAAGTAATAATTCGATTTTTTCCTTTTTTTATTCAGCTTTTGCAGGTAATGAATAAACTCGATAAAAGAGATTCCACCGTCTACATCTTCTTGTTTGATTTTAAGGAATTTTTTACAACGAGGCGTCAACGTTTTGAACACTCTTGGCTGGACATAGGACGAAAACGATTCTATTATAGATCCATCCTCTTCCACCACCATTCCCACTTCTATAATTTCGGGAAAAAAGCCTCTCTGGCTCATCTTTCTGTCAGGCATAGAAAACTCGAAGTCTAAGAATATATGTTGATGAACATCCACCTTTCTTCCTCCTATTCTTAATTAATTCGCCACTTCCCTTAAAAGTACAATGTAATTATTTTCATTATATCATGTTAAACGCTTGAATTATGACAATTCACACAATAACTCCGAAAATTTCACCTTCCCGTAGACAAGTCTATCCAGTAAACTATAAGAAAAACGATAGCTTACGAGGTCATCATGAGAATTTATACAGGTACGTTTAGTTGTTTGGTTTTACTTGGATTATTCTCTCTTTTTCTCATCCAAACGGAAAAAGAGTGGAGAAGATTGCAAGCTACAAATGAATCCATTCAGTCTTCTGACCAAGTTCCATTTACGATTGAAAAAACTAGTTATTTAGTAGACCAAGATGGGAATGAGTATGCTACTTTAGGTGGAATCAAGCGACAGTATGTACATCTTAATAAAATACCAACGCTTCTTCACCACACATTTATCCTGTCTGAAGATCAATATTTTTACGAGCATATTGGTTTTGATGCCAGCGCCATACTTCGAGCATTTGTTCAAAACCAAGTTAGCTCTTCTATTCAACAAGGTGGTAGTACCATTACTCAGCAACTGGCTAGGAACGTCTATTTGTCCCACGAGCAAACATACGAAAGAAAGATTCAGGAATTGATCTATGCCAATGTGTTAGAAAAAAATTTATCCAAAGAAGAAATTTTAGAAATGTATATGAATGCGATTTATTTTAGTAATGGAATATACGGGGTTGAAACAGCCGCTACTTATTATTTTGGACGTTCCCTCCAAGAATTATCGGACGGAGAGCTACTACTATTAGCAGCAATTCCGAATAATCCTAGTCGCTATGATCCTATTCTGCATTTTGAAAGAGCAAAAGAAAGACAGGAACGATTAATTGATCAACTTGTCATCCATGGGTATTACACTCAAGAACAAGGGAATACAGTGAAAGAAGAAACAGTAGCTTTAACGATATCTACCCCAATAGAACGTTATCCAGATTATCGTGATCTAGTCTTAAATGAATTAGAAGAATTGTATAAACAACATATAGGTTACGAAAATCGTATGTTAGCGGCTGAGAATGAAGAACAAAAAACCCAATACCAAATTGTGTTCAAAGAAGCGTTTAATGCTTGGCTTCAAACTGGACTCGTCATAGAAACAGCATTAGATCCTGTATTACAACAGCAAACAACAGACTCGGTAACTTCTGTTTTAACCTTTGATTCAATTCAGGGATCGGCGGTTGTTATCGATAATTCGACTAGAAATATTGTGGCAATTAGCGGGGGAGTTGATTATTCATTAGGCTCATTTAATCGTGCCTTCCAAGCTTACAGACAACCGGGATCTGCTATCAAGCCATTACTAGTATATGCTCCTTATATAGAACGAACAGGCTTAAAGCTCCAACAGCTCGTAAACGCGGATAAGTATTGTGTAAACGGCTATTGCCCAAAAAACTATGGAGGCAGAGAATATGGGCAAGTGCCTTTAGAAACAGCCTTTATTCATTCATACAACACGCCTGCTGTTAGGTTACTAAACCAGCTTGGAATTGAAACTGCCTTTTCGTACTTAGAACCCTTTACATTTCAACACATAGTCAATGAGGATAAGACGCTAGCGGCGGCAGTCGGTGGGTTTACTCGCGGTATGAGTCCATTAGAATTGACAGGTGCGTATACAAGCTTTATTAACGGGAAGTACGTCTCTCCACGCAGTATTGTGAAAGTAATAGAGGAAAACGGTAATGTCATAACATGGAATGAGGATACGAAGCAGGTTTGGAAGCCGGATACGGTTAATAAGATTCGAAACTTATTAGCTTCTACAGCGAAGAAAGGGACTGGGCGCAAAGCTTATGCTCCTCTACCATATATGGGTGTGAAGACGGGTACCACTAATGATTATCACGATTATTGGATGATTGGTTTAACCGATACGAACACCATTGGAGTATGGGTGGGAAAAGATACACCGTCTAATCTGAAATACGCGGAGAGCACTCAGCCCGCTCAGCAAATTTGGAAGAGAATCGCAACAAATTAAAGGCATGGAGAACTTCATATTGGAAGTTCTCCATGCTTTTTTATAAGGACTCTTATTAAGATGGCACAAGGGATAAACTGGAAAGCACTCCATTATAAAGCTTCAATCCAATATATAGAAGTAATAATATAAGTGCACTATAGGATGATATGTTAAATAACATTACTCCCAATAACCTTCCAATATTTATTACAGCACCAACTTTATAAAAAACACAACAAGATAGATCAGTATCACGAGCACAGAAATCCCAACCATTCCCCATATCGAGAACGTTAAAAAAATGGATAAAAAGCCTCCTACTAAAAATATCCAGGACAATGGTTTTAATGACGTATAGAGGTTGAGTTCATCCCTACTATCCACAAAAAAGAGAAACGATAATCCATTAATGGTTTCGGCTATTAACTTAAATGCTGAGAGTAACATGAAAAAGAATGTCATACTAGAGGCAATTAACAAGACCGTTAGCTGAACTTCAGATACGAATTGACTCATCCCTTGATATAATCCAATTCCTCTTAAAATTCTTTAACTTTTCCAATGACATAAATAGAATAGGACAAACTAAATAAAAGAATAGAAAGAAGAGGCACATAACTTGTGACAAACGCATTTCTCATAACGAACTCCTCATGATGTACTTTCTTCTCACTATACTGTTTATCACCGAGGTTGAAAAGTGATTATGGAATAATTCGGATATATTCTCTTGGTTGAAATGGAAGTTCTTCTACGTCTTGAAACCATTCATTTACTTCGACTGTTGTCTCATTGTTTAGTGGAAGTATGGTACCTTCAAGAGCTTTTGTTTCTTGCTTTTGAATAAAATTCCGATCCTTCCTAGTTTCTTCTGCAATATAGGCTAAAGTAAGTAACAATGTGAATACTATCCCTGTATAGGTTATCTTTCTTTGCATGTACACCACCACCTATGGTTATTTTCACCGTTAGTAGGGTAGAACATACAAAAAATTTTAAAACAGAATTTACACGTTTCTTCTTATTTATTAAGCTGTAATGACATCAGCAGTTGGCTAAGTTTTTTCCATGCAACCAGAATTTTTTACGTTATAATTCATTTATGGTGACAGAGGACTAATAGGAGAATGTATTTTTTATTATAGGAAAAGCTGAAATTAGAGAATTCTACTATTGAAAATGAAATTTGTTACAAATTGATTTAAGGGGGTTTATCATTGACACTGTTACATCTTGCCATATTATCACCCTTATTGATGGCATTAATTGTTCCGCTCTTTTATAAGGTTGCAAAAAACGTACATACAGGATGGTTTGTCTTAATATTACCAGTCCTACTGTTTAGTTATTTTATTCAATTCCTATCCAGAACATCAAAAGGGGAAACAATTACAGCGACAGCCGAATGGATGCCGTCTTTTGGTATTAATTTTACCGCATACGTTGATGGGCTTAGCTTATTATTTGCCTTATTAATCACTGGAATCGGTTCCCTTGTCGTGCTGTATTCTATCTATTATTTAGATAAACACAAAGAATCATTGCACAACTTCTATGTATATTTACTCCTCTTCATGGGTGCCATGCTTGGGGTTGTCTTATCTGACAATTTACTTGTTATGTATACATTTTGGGAATTAACCTCCATTTCATCTTTCTTGTTGATTGCTTATTGGTATCACAGGGAACGCTCTCGATACGGTGCGCAAAAATCAATGCTTATTACCGTATTTGGTGGTCTTTCAATGTTAGGTGGAATCGTACTCTTGGGGATCATGGGCGATACATTTAGCATTCGAGAATTACTTGCACAACAAGACATCTTGGTGTCTCATGCTCTTTTTATACCTGCTTTACTCTTAATTTTATTAGGAGCCTTTACAAAATCAGCACAGTTCCCTTTTCATATATGGCTACCTGATGCGATGGAAGCACCAACTCCTGTTAGTGCTTACTTACACTCCGCAACAATGGTTAAAGCAGGAATTTACTTGGTAGCTAGGATGACTCCCATCTTCTCTGAATCGTTCCTATGGATTTGGTTAGTTGGAGGCATTGGTTTATTAACTCTTATGTGGGGTTCATTTAATGCGGTAAAGCAAACCGACTTAAAAGGAATACTTGCATTCTCAACCATTAGTCAGCTTGGATTAATCATGAGCTTGCTTGGCGTTGGAGCTGCCGCTAGATTCTATGATTACAACCAGTACTATGTAGCAGCGACTGTCGCAGCCATCTTTCACTTAGTGAATCATGCTACTTTTAAAGGAACTTTGTTCATGGTCGTTGGGATTGTAGATCACGAAACCGGTACTCGTGATATTAGAAAACTGGGTGGATTAATGTCTATGATGCCAATTACAGCTACGATTGCTTTAATTGGTTCATTCTCTATGGCAGGTCTACCTCCATTTAATGGATTCTTGAGTAAAGAAATGTTTTTCACCGGAATGATTCGAGTGATTGAGATGGATATTTTTAACCTCTCTACGTGGGGGATCCTATTCCCAATCATTGCTTGGGTAGCAAGTATCTTTACGTTCATTTATAGTATGATTTTATTCTTTAAAACATTTACCGGGAAATATCAGCCTGAAAAACTGGATAAAGAAGCTCACGAAGCACCATTTGGTATGTTATTGTCACCAATTATATTAGCTTCACTTGTTGTCATTTTTGGGTTCTTTCCAAATCTTCTCTCACAAAGCATTATTAAGCCAGCTGTCGAGGCTATAGTCCCAGCTATTAAAGAGTCTTCAACACTTAAAGTGAATATATATTTCTGGCACGGATTCACACCCGAACTATTTATGACGTTTGGTGTTATCCTACTCGGAACTCTTTTATATGTTTATTCGTCCAAATGGACACCTATTTATAGTAAGTTCCCTGAGAAGTTAAGCTTTAACACGGTATACGACCATGGTCTCATTTCAATGGAACGTGGTGCCTTCTCCATAACAAGAAGATACATGACTGGTTTTATTCGAACGTACTTGGTGTATATCTTCACATTCTTTATTGGGATTTTATCATTTACGATGATATCTCAAGGAGCCTTTACCATTGATACATCTGAATTAGCTCCAATAAGTGTGTATGAAGTTGTTTTAGCAGTCATTCTTGTTCTAGGAACCGTTACGATACTTTTTGCGAAATCAAGACTTACAGCGATTATTGCTCTTGGATCAGTAGGATATTCGGTCGCATTGTTCTTTGTATTGTTTAAAGCACCAGACTTGGCATTAACTCAACTTCTTATCGAAACGGTTTCAGTTGCCTTGTTCTTACTTTGCTTTTATCATTTACCAAGGCTAAGCCGACATGAAGAACGAACTAGCTTTAAGTTTGGAAACTTACTTATTTCAGCAGCGGTTGGGGTGCTAGTTACATTAATATCTATTGCTTCACACAGTCAAAAAATGTTTCCTTCCATCTCTGAATACTATGTAGAAAATTCTTATAAGCTCGCTGGAGGAAAAAATATGGTCAACGTTATACTTGTTGACTTCCGTGGATTTGATACGATGTTTGAAATATGTGTACTAGCGATTGCCGCTTTAGGTATATTTGCTATGATTCGTTTACGATTAACTAGGAGGAGTGAAGGATGAAGCATGTGAAACCGAACGATGTTGTGCTCCAAACCATTACAACGGTTGCCGCGTTCATCATTGTACTTTTCTCCATTCAGTTGTTCTTTGCAGGACACTATAATCCCGGAGGAGGATTTATTGGGGGTCTTTTGACTTCTGGGGCAATTGTTTTACTATTATTAGCATTTGATATTAAAACGGTTGCGACCATTTTTCCTTTTGACTATAAGATTATGACAGCTATTGGACTACTATTATCCGTTGGTACTGGAGCAGGGGCGTTATTATTTGATGTACCGTTTTTAACCCATGCTTATGAGTACTTTCATTTACCACTTTTAGGTGAACAATCGTTACACACAGCTGTTATCTTTGACACTGGAGTATATCTGGTCGTAATCGGAATAACGATGACCATTATTCAAACGATTGGAGAGAGCGAATAATGGAAATATTAATGAGTATTGTGATTGGAATCTTATTCATGAGTGCTGTCTACCTCATGTTATCAAAAAGCTTATTACGAATTATTATTGGTACTGGTCTATTAAGCCACGGAGCTCATTTGCTCTTAATTACGATGGGAGGCCTTAAGGACGGTGCTGCTCCTTTACTTGGTGAACATGCTAAGGATTATGTAGACCCACTTCCACAAGCCTTAATCTTAACAGCTATTGTTATTAGCTTTGGGGTGACTTCCTTTTTCTTAGTTCTCGCTTATCGTGCGTATCAAGAAATTGGAACAGATAATATGGACCAAATGAGAGGAACTGAAGGAAATGACTAACTTATTATTATTGCCGATCCTCATCCCTCTTTTGACCGCAATCGCCTTAATGTTGTTGCATAAAAGAATTGAAATACAGCGAATCGTCTCTGTTCTGTCCTTAATCGGCACAGTAATTGCAACGAGTATTTTATTAGCTAAGGTCAAAACAGACGGGATTCAAACGTTAAATTTAGGAAGCTGGGAAGCACCATATGGAATTACGCTAGTCTCCGATATGCTGTCTGTGCTTCTCGTATTAACCGCCACTGTGATTACCTTGTTTGTCATAATGTTCTCGTTTCATTCAATCGGAAGAGACCGTGAAACCTTCTACTATTATCCAATTGTCCAGTTCTTATTAGTAGGGATTAACGGGGCATTCACTACGGGAGATATCTTTAACCTCTTTGTATTCTTTGAAGTGATGCTCATGTCTTCCTATGTACTCCTTGTATTAGGTGGTACAAAAATTCAATTACGAGAATCTATCAAATATATATTAGTGAATATCATTTCATCTGCACTATTTGTTATTGCTGTTGGGTTCCTTTATTCTGTTGTAGGTACGCTAAATATGGCTCAAATTTCAGAAAGAATAGCCGAAAGTAATCAACCAGGAATTATCACCGTAATCGCCATGCTTTTTCTTGTCGTATTTGGGTTAAAAGGAGCGATATTCCCGTTATACTTCTGGCTTCCTGGTTCGTACTATGCACCACCAGCACCTATCCTAGCGCTTTTCGGTGCACTTCTTACGAAGGTTGGGGTATATAGTATTTTGCGAACATACTCACTATTTTTCTATCATGAAACTGGGTTTACCCATAGCGTTTTAATGATTTTATCCCTTCTCACAATAGTTGTTGGCGTCATTGGCGCAATTGCTTACTGGGATCTTAAGAAAATCATTATTTATAATGTAATCGTTGCTGTAGGTGTTATTCTATTTGGTGTCTCGGTGAATTCATCTACTTCCATAGAAGGTTCCATTTTTTATGTGTTGCATGACATGGTCATCAAAGCTGCCCTATTCTTACTAATTGGCATTATGATTAAAATTACGGGAACAAGCAATCTAAAACAAATGCGTGGACTAATTAAGCAGTTCCCGCTACTTGCATGGACTTTCTTTATTGCAGCTTTATCATTAGCTGGTATTCCTCCATTAAGTGGGTTTATTGGAAAACTGCTAATTGTTCAAGGTGGATTTGAAGAAGGGAATTATATAGGAGCTGGGATCATCCTACTTTCTAGCTTACTCGTTCTGTATAGTGTAATGAAAATTTTTATTAATGGCTTTTTTGGAAAGCCTACTGAATATAAGGCTGATCATATACCAGTAGGAAAACTCCTTATTCCTTCTATTGCTCTGGTTACAGTGGCTGTATTGTATGGATTTAATGCAGAACTTATTTATCCATATATCTCAGATGCGACGGAAACGATTGTTAATCCAGACATGTATATTGAAGCAGTTTTAAGGGGGGAGTAGCGTTATGGCTTTTCAAGTACTATTAAACTTTTTTCTAGCCTTTCTTTGGATGTTTCTAGCTGTATCCTTCACGCCTTCTAGTTTTATTGTGGGCTACCTACTAGGGTTGTTAATCATTATTGCGTTTAGACGCTTCTTTGCATCTAAATTATACGTATATAAGTTTTGGGCCGTGATGGTTTTACTACTTATATTTATTCGAGAGTTGTTATTGTCTAACATTTCTGTTTTAAAAACAATTTTACGCCCTAAGATTGACATTAAACCTGGAATATTTGCTTATCCAACCAAGTTGTCATCTGATTGGGAGATTACGATTCTCTCCAATCTCATTACGTTAACACCTGGGACATTAGTGGTGGATGTTTCAAATGATCATTCTATTCTCTATATCCACACGCTAGACATTGATGATGTGGATGAAGCAGTATCTAGTATCCGTGACACCTTTGAAAAGGCAATCATGGAGGTGACTCGCTAATGATTAACAGCATAGTAATTGTAGCACTTGGTATTATCTCCATTTCCATGTTGCTTTTAATCTATCGTGTCGTAAAAGGGCCAAGTGTACCGGACAGGGTTGTCGCACTTGACGCACTTGGTATCAATCTTGTCGGAGTGGTGGCGCTCATATCGATTGTATTTAACTCGTTTGCGTTTTTAGAGGTCATCTTATTAATCGGAATTCTTGCTTTTATTGGAACGATTGCTTTTGCAAAGTTTCTTGAGAAAGGAGTGATTATTGAACGTGACCGAGATTCTTAATATTGGACTGGATATACTGATTGCCTTATTTATTTTAGGTGGGGCATTACTTGCTTTAGTTGCGGCTTATGGGGTTTTACGATTACCAGATGTGTACACTCGAAATCATGCAGCTTCAAAGAGTGCCACACTTGGAATCATGTTGTTATTGTTTGGGACATTTCTTTACTTTTTAGAAGATGGTCACTTTAATTCAAGGCTCCTTCTAGGGATTGCCTTTATCTTTATTACCTCTCCTGTCGCGGGTCATCTCTTGTCTCGTGCTGCCTATAACTCTGGAGTAAAATTATGGGAAGGTAGTGTCCAGGACGATTTAGAAAATAAAGAAAAGCTTGAGCAAGGAAAATAATAATGAAAGAGGTGCCGGTATGATACCAGCACCTCTTTTTTATCCTTCATATAACGTATCTTCTACACTACCGTCTAACTTATAAATCGTTAGAACTCCACCTTTATCCTGTACATAAGGCTTTGCTTTTTGTACTAGTTCTTCTTTCGTTCCACTAGAAAGGATGACATGTTGATGACCTTCTTTCATCATCTTCCATTCCTCTTCTCTATACTGAATCACGTAATGGGCTTGTTCGTCACTGTTGGTATATTTTTCAGCTTGTGAAATAGCAATGGGAATGGCTCTACTCTCCTCATAACCTTCATTTAACAGCGCGTTGCCTATTTCAATGGCTTTCTTCCGAGTGTGTTCAGCTAGATTCTTCATTGAGGCTGGATAATCACTTTGGTTCCAAGGCATATTATCATCTCCTTAGCCCATCCATTCCCTCCCTTCCTTTAAAACAAACCTACTTTCTTTTTGCTACCACTGCCATAGTACAACGAGATAAGCAAATTAAGTTATCGTTTTCATCTGTAATTCGAATCTCCCAAACTTGTGTGGTTCGCCCTCTATGTTGTATCCTCCCTGTTGCTGTGACAATACCATCTCGTTTTGAACGAATGTGATTGGCATTAATCTCTAATCCAAACGTAATCTCCTGCTCCTCATCTATCAAATGCACAGCTCCTAAGCTGGCAACTGTTTCTGCTAAGGCTACAGAAGCCCCCCCGTGCAAAAAGCCTAATGGCTGCCTTGTACGTTCATCTACAGGCATCGTCATAATGACCTTTCCCTCTTCTAACTGCTTTAGTTCCATACCGAGATTATGTATTAACGTATGTTCCATATTCATTGTTCTTCCCCCTTTTTTTATTCCCAACACTTTCTCTTTCGAGATACGACTACTTGTTTCCTGCTGCGGTTTTGGTCTAACTCAAACTTCCCTATCATAGCCTTATACAAAACAATGAAAGTGGTGAAAGTATGTATCGATATCACCCATTTTATCCCCCTATACAAAGACCTGTATCGTCCAGAACCATGAGATACCCTTATCCAGTTCAAGTGCCCCACAGAGATTTCCCGCCAGTTGATCCAAATATCTTTATGAATTCTGCAAAGACGACATTACCTATCATGGAGGACGGGATCTTATTAATGAAAAAAATTTCCACTGATGTTCAGTTCGCCACCCATATAATGGATGCAGCTCAACAATCAGATAACCAAAAGGTGAAGAAGCTTGTCAACTCTATCGGTATGACAACTGAACCTAGCCTCAACTTTAATCCAGACGGTTTCTCAATTCATTTTATGGAATCAGATGGCTCAGCAGATTGTTGTAAAGTCGACTTGTCAGTAAGATGGCGTTAAATTATAATACCACGCAGGCCTTGGCTTGCGTGGTATTTGTTTTCATTAATAATATGGGTAGTAACCAGGATAGCCGTAGTAAGGATATGGTTGGTATAGAGGATAATTAGGTCGTGCGATAGCTCCTCCAACCAGTCCCCCTAATAAACCGGCAGCAAGTGGAGCGCCAAAGAAAAATCCACCACCAAATGGTCTTCTCCCTATTCCGTATGGTCTTCTGCCATAAGGTCGTCTGTAATCATACATCTATATTTCCTCCTCTTTGATTTGGGCATTCCATACATATTATGGAGGATACGGCAGGTTGGAGTGGGCATTAACTTAATTTTTGTTGGGAAATTGGAATGATTTTTTGATAAGGGGTTGAATGCTTGGTTCTTTGGTTGTTATTTTCTTACTTATGGAGCATGGTGCTTTTAAAGGATTCTTTTTTTGAGGATTTGAACTGGGCACCATCTTTACGGAAATGAATGCATCTCACTACTAAGTAAAGCTAGTAGTTCACTCTCAAACATCAACGTTTACGATAGTGCAATAACTGGTACATAATCCCCTATATAAAAAACCGTCCCATCCTCTGGAACGGTCCTCTATTATAATACTAATGCGGCAATCCACCCAAATACTACTAGTGGAATATTAAAATGAATAAATGTTGGCACACAAGTATCCCATATGTGATGGTGCTGGCCATCTGCATTTAATCCTGCCGTTGGACCAAGTGTACTATCTGAAGCTGGGGCTCCTGCATCACCGAGCGCACCTGCTGTTCCGATAATAGCAATGGTTGCCAATGGACTAAACCCTAGCGCCGCTGCTAGTGGAACAAAAATAGTGGCAATAATCGGGATGGTTGCAAAGGAAGATCCTATTCCCATTGTGATAAATAATCCGACAATTAGCATAAGTAAAGCCCCTAGGGTTTGGCTACTACCTATAAAAGATGAAGTTTGATCCACTAAAACGGCAACGTCTCCAGTCTCTTTTACAACATTTGAGAATCCATTTGCTGTAATCATGACAAACCCGATAAATGCCATCATTTTCATACCTTCTGTTAGTAGTTCATCGCTCCGGCTAAATTCAACTGCTTTTGTCATGTATAAAATAAGTAAGCCAGTCAGTGCAGCTAGAATCATCGAATCTGTTTCAATCTGAATAAAGAGAGAGACGATAATCGCAATACTAGAAGCGATAATATTCCATTTAGAAGGAACATCTTCTATACCCTCATCGCTCGTAAGATCAACTTGAATATACCTACGTTGCTTACGATACGAGATAAAAATGGCTGTCAAAAGACCGATGACCATTCCACCTACTGGAATTAACATGGCTTTTGGGACATCGCTCAATCGTATATCCATCCCTGCCGTAGCCATATTCTCAGCGATAATTTCATGAAACATTAAACCAAAACCATACGGTAGAAGAATATATGGAGCCGTAAGTCCAAATGTTATTACCGTAGCGATTAAACGACGATCTAAGCCTAGTTCATTCATAACTTTAAGTAAAGGTGGAATTAAAATAGGTATAAATGCAATATGAATTGGAACAACATTTTGAGACATAATGGATATAATTAAGATCACCAATAATAGTGCTACTTTAGATAAAACCTTTCGCTTAGACTCTCCTTCTTTTCCTACAAGCTTCACCATAATATTAACGAGTAAATTGGGAAACCCAGTACTTGAAATGGCGACAGCAAACCCTCCTAATAGCGCGTAGCTTAAAGCAATGGTTGCTCCTCCTCCAAGACCTTCTGTCAAAGCTTTCAGTGTACCTTCAAGGCCAAGCCCGCCACTTAGTCCTCCAGCTAAAGCTCCAACGACTAGAGCAATGACTACATTTATTCGTAACAAGCTTAAGACAAGCATAACTAGCACAGCAATAATAACAGCATTCATTTCTAACACCTCAAGTTCATTAATCGTGATGAATTCCTCTAACAAAATACTTTAGTTTGTTAAATTGGTAGAGTAATAAAATACGATTATTAATGTAACAGATGATCTTAAGTGCTGTCAACAAATTGTTTTTAAATTGTTTAAATAAGAAAAAAGCCGTTCCGAAGAACAACTTTTTTGTGATTACTTTATTCTTTTGGTTGGAATGTTTCTACGAATGCACCTAGTGTTCGAACCATCACTCCTGTAGCTCCATCTGGACCTAGATCATTTGGTGATTTAGCTACGGAAGTACCAGCAATATCTAAATGTACCCATGGTGTGCTTTCAACAAATTCTCCAATGAATGCACCCGCAAATAGAGCATGGCCATCTCGTCCAGGTGAATTATTCAAATCGGCTACTTTACTTTTTCGAACACGTCTTTTGTCTCCCTCGGTGTAGGGTAGGCGCCAAATGAATTCCCCTGCTTCATGAGATGACTCAAGGATTTGCTCAAATAAGTATTCATCATTTGTCATCGCACCCGTCTTGTCATATCCGAGTGCAACAATCACACCACCTGTAAGTGTTGCTACATCGATAATATAATTTGCTCCGTGGTGTTTTGCGTATGTGACAGCATCAGCTAGAGCTAATCGACCTTCTGCGTCTGTATTTAAAATTTCAATTGTTTTCCCATTCATAGAAGTAATCACATCATCAGGTTTAAATGCATGTCCACTAATCATATTGTCAGTTGAAGGGATGACAGCCACTACGTTTTGTTCAGGTTTTAATTCTCCAATAATCTCCATAGCCCCAAGTACAGAAGCTGCTCCGCCCATATCTGTTTTCATTCCTACTATACCGTCTTTTGGCTTAATGCTATAGCCACCCGTATCAAAGGTAATCCCCTTTCCTACAAGGCCAATCACATCATGCCAGTCGTCTTTTCCTTGATATTTTAACACAATCATTTTTGGTGGTTCTGTTGAACCTTGATTTACAGCTAGTAAAGCGCCCATTCCTAGTTCTTCCATTTGTTCCTTATCTAAAATTTCTGCTTCAAAATCATAGCGCTTTGCGAGTTCTAAGGCGTAATTTGCCATGCTAGTTGCCGTTAACATATTAGACGGCATATTCACAAGATTTCGAGCTGAATTGGTTGCTTGACCGTACACTTCTCCTACTTTTAGAGCAGATTGAATTTCTGCTGAATCTCCACTTGATGATACATGTACTTCCTCAATTGTTACTTCTGGTTCATTTGACTTCTCTTTATATCCATCAAATTGATAGGTAGAAAGAGTAAAGCCTTCAGAAAAGGCATGTGCTACATCTAGCGTTGTAAACTTCTCTGAAACAAAGCTATCTAGCTCTAATCCTACCTGAGATACTTTTAAGGATTTTAACTTTTTTGATGCACGTCCAAATGCTTCCCTTAACTCATCGAATGTTAAGTCCTTTTCACGTCCTAAACCAACAAATAACAGACGTTTTGCATTCAATTTTCCAAGTGTATGTAGCATAGAAATTTGTTTTTTATGAAATGAAATGTCTTTTGATTTAAGTAGCTCTGTTATGCCACCATCAAATTTTTCATCCACTTCTTTTAGGTACCCTTGAACTTCATTACGATGATACACACCGACAACCATCACTTCAAGATTCTCTTCTAATGATTTATGATTAATTGAAAATTTCATATAATAACCCCTCCTACTATTATTATAAAACAAGTCTAGTCTTTTATCATGTCATGTAGACTTTTCCTCTTTCCTGGTGAACGTTTTTCCATATGGTTATGTGGTATAATAAAGTAACTGATAAAGAGCGTTGATTCGTTCGTGAAAGGATGCAGCACATGATGAATGTATTAGAAAATTTTCCTCTTTTGGCTTCTTTAGCAGCCATTATTTTTTTGCCCAATTTGTTAAAGTTCCCATACAATTTATTGCTACTAGAAAAGTGGATTGGTCCCTTATTACATCAACAGGTGGAATGCCAAGCTCTCACAGTGCGGCTGTTACGGCCCTAGCAACTGGAGTAGCACTTGAAACAGGATTAGATTCTCCGGTATTCTCCGTTGCTGCAATTTTTGCAATTATTGTTATGTTTGATTCTACTGGTGTAAGACGACAAGCAGGAGAGCAAGCTATTGTGCTGAACAAGCTTGCAGGAGATTTCCAGCGATTTGTATCTGAAGCAAAAGGCTGGACTCATAAACCAGATAAAGAAAAGCAAAAGGAATTAAAAGAACTTCTCGGACATAAGCCTATTGAAGTATTTTTCGGTGGAATATCAGGAGTTATTCTCACTTTGGTCCTTCATTTCATTATCCATTAAAGGGGGTAATTCATATTCGTGTCCTATCAATCTGTCCTAGTAACACAGAATTAATGGTATTTATGGGGCTCTCTCACTTACTTGTTGGATTAGATGATGACTCTGACTGGCCATCCTCGATTCAGCACTTACCTCGCGTTGGGAGAGACTTAGGAATAGATATGGACAAAGTGGAAGCCCTATCTCCTGACTTAGTTGTCGCTTCTTTAAGCGTACCTGGAATGGAACGTAACATTGAACAGCTCATACAAAGAGGAATCCATCACATCGTATTGAATCCACAAAGTTTAAAGGACATTGCCGATGATCTTGTGGTTCTAGGAAAAACGATACATAATCTAAAAGCAGGAACTAGTACGGCAGAGGACTTCTTACATGACGTGAACCTACTTAAACAAGCATCAATGTCCGTCACTTCCCCACCTTCCATTTATTTTGAGTGGTGGCCAAAACCAGTTTTTTCTCCTGGAGGGATCAACTGGCTTACTGAAGTAAGCGAACTATCGGGTGCCTATAATATTTTTTCTCATCTCAATCAAGCAAGTATACAGACCGATTGGGAGGAGGTAAGGTCACACAATCCTGATGTTATTGCACTCGCTTGGGTAGGTGTACAACAAGAAAAAATGAACGCAGGGCTTGTTAAAAAACGTCCTAAATGGAACGAGATGAAAGCTGTTCGACAGGAAAAAATCTTATTACTAGAAGAAGAATTATACTGTCGACCTTCCCCTAGACTCATACAAGGAGCCTATAAGCTAGGGTGCCTCCTGCATCCAGAAATCTATACTCCGCTAAAAGATTCGTTAAAAACAGTATAAGAAGAGGGTGTCCCAAGAGTATAATCTTTTGGGAACACCCTCTTCTTTTCTTATTCTTCTCCAGTTTTCGTATACTGGGTCCTAAATACTTGCATTTCCTGGGCTTCGTTTAAAGCCTTTAATTCATCTTCTGATAATTTTCCATTCCCCCACTCAACGACATACACATCAACTGTTTGTTTTCCCCATTCATTGTACACTTCTTCAACCGTATCGTAGTATAAATCAATTTTATTTCCGACAATAGCGGACCCTTTATCTGCTACTACACCGTATCCGTAATTTGGGATGAAAAGAATGGTGCCTATTGGAAAAACAGTTAAATCTGCTGCAATCGTTGAATATAAATCTCGTTTCACTTTGACTCCTGAGTATGTAATTCCGTATTCCGGATGACCTTCCGTTTTTCCTGTTGACTCATATCCTGCAGTATACCCAGTCGCCACTACCTTAGTTTGTTGGTATTGTGACCAGTCCATTTCTTCGAGAGTCTGAGGTGGTCCAACCACCTTTTCACTAGATGAAATACTTGTTTTCGTTGGAGATAATGAGGCTAGCAGCTTTTTCACTAAAGAAACTTCTTTACTACTATGTGTCCTGTCATCTGTCTTCTCCACAGAAGCCTTAAAAAGCATATCTCTTAATGATGACGCCTCTACCCCAGAGATACTCTCTGCAGTTGTCGTTAGTGCTAATACTACTAAAATACACATCATACTTCGTTTTAATAACGTCTTTAAACTATTCATGGAATTTTACTCCTCCCAAGAATAGTACTTTCCCAAAAAAATAAAAAGTATTCATCCTAGTGTGGAAATTATCAAATTATTTCACAATTTAGGAGTTGTTGACGATTTTTCCCAGGACAGATTTTACCATTTTGTAAAAATTGGGCACTGTTATTCAACACACTCAAAACAAAAAGCATACCCAGAGGATATGCTTTTCATTAAAACATCTGATAACCTTGCTTACGTAATAATTTGATGACAATTCCAGATAATATAGCTCCAACGAGACCACTCGTCAGTACAGTGATATCTACCCACTTAAGGTGGAAGAATGCATCCTGTAAAGACGAGAATGCCACACTAGTATTTCTAAAGTAATCAATAAACTTGACTCCGTCTATAATAAAAATAACAACAATTGGATAAATAACTGCCATGACCCAAGTCATACGTAGTAACATATTTAACAGAAATCCTATACTAAAAAACAGTACAATAAATATTAAGATTGAAAGTACAAATTGAGCTATGTCCATTGCTTTGACACCTCCTAGAACACTAATTTTTAGTGTACTGAAAGAGGGCCATTTCGTCAACATACGAGATAGATTCTACTTAATTTCTTTGCCACTCCCTTGACAACATGGACATGTTTCAGAGCCACCTAATACAAGTTGGAAATAACCTTTACCATAACAGTATGAGCATCTCTTGTCCTTGTATGATGTACCACTTTTCATTTAGGATCTCCCTTTCTTTTCTTAATTTTCTGATAATATATCATTGTTTTTGAAAAGTGAAAAGGTTGATATTCATCTGAATCCCTTAATGTAAGCGCAAACAACTTGTTTTATGTTCCATTTTCTTTCAATTTCACCCTTTTATAAATATTAAAAAAATAAACGATAGCTTGTATATCCAAAGACATCTCCTGGATCGATTCCATCAATCTTACGCTGCAACACTCTCTTTGAACTCCTCATTTCTAAAAGCATAACAGATAGGTCTTGATGCTCGTCAAATTCTTCTGGATGAAGGAAGCGCGCATCCATTATCTCTTTTTTGGGAACCTGAATGTAAGCTGATAGAGGTTTCAATTGAAATACAACCATATTATCACTGATTTCTTCATTTATAATCCCAGTTCTCATTCCAATTAAGCCAATCGCTTCAGTTAAGATACCTGTTTCCTCTCTTACTTCTCGAATCGCAGCTTCATCGGCCGTCTCAGAACTCTCAACAAAACCTGCTGGAATGCTCCATTTACCCTTTAATCCACCATACGTTTTCTTAACAACTAGCCATTCTCCTTTCTCGTTAATGACTAAGCCAGCTACACACATCCAAACTTTCCTTCTCTTCATCCTGTCACCCTTTCCTTTCTTCTATCTTATGAAAAAATGGCAGTATGCAGCAAGCCAAATAAATGTTGACACTTTTCTGATATTCCTTTACTATTAACACATCAAGTAGAATACGTCTCCTAAAGGGGAGTAGCTTTTACAGCAAAGTCGTCATTTCAGAGCTTAATGCTCTCGGCTTTGTTGGCAACTAACTGTTGTTAGCAAGACCTTTACCGAATAGTGGTAAAGGTCTTTTTTGTATGCTAAAACGTTTCTACTTGGTCATTCTAATAGAAGGTACAATCATTTTACACACAGAAAAAAAGAATTGGGGGAAAATGAAGAATGGATGTTTCATTGTTATTAGAATACGGCTGGGTGTTACTTTTACTCGTGGCACTAGAAGGGTTACTTGCAGCAGATAATGCTCTAGTTCTTGCGATTATGGTTAAGCACTTGCCGGAAGAGGAACGGAAAAAGCACTTTTTTATGGATTAGCAGGTGCATTTGTATTCCGTTTTGCTTCGTTATTTGTGATTTCATTCCTAGTAGATGTTTGGCAGGTTCAAGCAATAGGAGCTCTATACTTACTATTTATCGCTCTTAATCACATACTGCGTAAGGTTGCCTTTAAAAAGAATCCAAATGAAGAAATCGAAGAAGATAAGCAAAAGAAAAAAGCTGGCTTTTGGGGTACTGTATTAAAAGTAGAATTAGCAGATATTGCCTTCGCTATTGATTCTATTTTAGCTGCGGTTGCACTTGCCCTAACTTTACCCAATACTCCTCTACCTGAAATTGGAGGGTTAGATGGAGGGAAATTCCTTGTCATTTTTGCTGGTGGATTAATTGGCTTAATTATCATGCGATTTGCGGCAAACCAGTTCGTTAGACTATTACATTCTAGACCTGGGTTAGAAATCGCTGCTTTTATGATTGTTGGATGGGTTGGGGTGAAGCTTGCTGTATACACGTTAGCCCACCCTGCACTGGGCGTGATTGAAGAAAGCTTCCCTAAATCTCCAGGTTGGAAAATCACCTTCTATGTGGTGTTATTATTAATTGCAGTAGGTGGTTGGTTTTTATCGAAAGAAAAAGAAGAGCCATCTTCTGATACTGTCATCTAATTTAAAAATGCCCGTCCACATTGTGTGGCGGGCAATTTTTTTTATTAAAAGAATTTAAATTTACCTTTTTTAAGAACTAAACCTAATCCACCGATTAAGAATAATGCACGGTTATCCACCATTTTTTTCATAAATGATGCCGCTGTACCCGTTAGCTTTCGACCAAATACAACACCGATTGCATCGTCTTCTCCTAATGAACATACAGTCCCTTTTAAATCTGGTGTGAATGTTTCAAGACCTTCTTGTTGTCCTTTTACAAGTGCTGTTAAGTTACGTGCAACCACTTCACCTTGCTGCATAGCAATTTGAGCCGTTGGTGGGTATGGACGATTAATTTCTTCGTTAATTATTAGAGAGCAGTCTCCGATAACGAAAACATTATCTAAACCAGGAGCACGTAGGTCATGGTTTACTTTTACACGAGCGCGCATGTTTTCAATCCCAGAAGTTTCAATTAATGAACTTCCACGAACACCCGCTGCCCATACGATCGTACCAGCTTTGATTTCTTCTACTTCTTCTTCCCCTTTACCAACGATAATGCTTGTCTCAGTTGCCTCTTTTATAGGTGTTCCGATACGGAATTCTACGCCTTTACTTTCAAGCTTAGATTTTGCATACTTCACAAGTTCTTCGTCAAATCCAGGAAGGATCATTGGTGCAGCTTCTACACAGATGACGTGTACTTTCTTAGGATCAATATCATACTCACGGCAAAGCTCAGGAACTCTGTTTCCAAGCTCTCCTAAAAATTCGATACCAGTAAAACCAGCACCACCAACGACAATCGTTAAGCGCTCTGGCTTCTTCTCATCTTCTGCAGCATACGTAGCAAATTGAAGATCAATATGCTCTCGGATACGACGAGATTGGTTAACGTTTGTGATCGTAAATGCATGTTCTTTAAGTCCTTGGATCCCAAATGTTTCACTATCAGCACCTAATGCCACAACTAAATAATCGTAAGGTACTTCGCCTGCATCTGTGATGATTTTATTGTTAGCTGATTGAATTTCCTCAACCGTAGCCACCATAAAGTTTACTTTACTACGATCAATCACACTAGCGATATCATAACGCACACGGTCGTGGTGTAATGTACCAGCAGAAGCTTCATGTAACCATGTTGTTTCATAATGGTAGTCGTGTTTGTTAATTAGTGTAATTTGTGCTTCGTCTTTTCCTAGTTGCTTTTGTAGGCGAGTCGCAGTCATTAACCCTGCATATCCTCCACCTAGAATAACGATACTTGGCTTTCTCATCTAAATCACATCCACTTTAAGTAGTATAGGTACGATGTTTGTATTGTTAGCTTCCACCGCAAAAGCTATTTTTATCAATAAAACTAATATGTGATAGTTTTCACGAATGTGGCTATACACAAATAAAAAATGTCATAAAATCTTAACATAATGCCCATATTACATATTATTCTTTTTAAAGTATATTTTCAAGATATATATAGGATATAAGTATCTTGAGAATTTTCCGACAAATTACAAGTGAATAATGAGAATTTTTTTCATTATTATGGTACAATAGAGCATACTTAAGTGTATTTTCATTAGGAGGGATTACGTTTGAAAGAGAATCAAAAAGTATATGACATTACGATAATCGGTGGTGGACCTACTGGCCTTTTCACTGCTTTTTATGGTGGAATGAGACAAGCAAGTGTCAAAATTATTGAAAGCTTACCTCAACTGGGCGGGCAATTATCTACTTTATACCCTGAAAAATACATATATGATGTTGCTGGATTCCCAAAAGTACGTGCTCAAGAACTTGTTAATAATCTTATTACGCAAATGGATCAGTTTGAAACAACAGTCTCATTAGAACAAGCTGTTGAATCTGTTGAAAAATTAGAAGATGGAACATTCAAATTAACGACGAATGAGGAAATCCATTATAGTAAAACCATCATTATTACGGCTGGTAACGGTGCATTCCAACCTCGTCGTCTTGACCTTCCAAATGCTTCTGAATTCGAGAAAACGAATTTACATTACTTTGTGAATGATTTAGAAGCTTTCAGAAGCAAGAAAGTCGTCATTTTTGGCGGTGGTGATTCAGCGGTTGACTGGGCATTAATGCTAGAACCTATTGCTGAAAAAGTAACACTCGTTCACCGCCGTGATAAGTTCCGTGCACACGAGCATAGCGTAGAACAGTTAATGAACTCTAAAGTAGAAGTGACTACTCCTTATGTTCCTACTGAATTAGTTTCAGACAATGGTCTTATCACTCAGGTAGAGCTCCAAGAGGTTAAAGGAGAGAACACGATTACATTAGATGTGGATGATGTGATTTGTAACTATGGATTTGTTTCTTCTTTAGGACCAATTAAAGACTGGGGACTAAACATTGAAAAGAATTCGATTGTCGTGAACTCTCGTATGGAAACAAATATTGAAGGAATTTATGCTGCTGGTGATATTTGTACGTATGATGGAAAAGTGAAATTAATTGCCGCTGGTTTTGGTGAAGCTCCTACTGCAGTGAATAATGCTAAAGCTTATATGGATCCAAAAGCACGTGTGCAACCACTTCATAGTACATCTCTTTTTGATAAGTAAGGGCTATAAGTAAAGGCTTAAAAATCGTGATCGTTCGATTTTTTAAGTTCTTTTTTATTTGCTACTAATTTATACATTCACATTTTCAAACACTTACTATATGGCTCTTCTGCTTCCTCTCCATCCTATTAAGAGCTGCTAGCTCACTATCTTACCTCTTCCATTCAGGTGATTACCACGTACTTAAAACGGGTATAAGTAAAAGGACTAAACTAAACAACAAAGGATGAGGACAATATGAACGTACTAGTAATTGGAGCAAATGGAACCACTGGCACCGAGGTAGTTCGTCTACTAGGTAAATCAGAAGATCACACCGTTTATAGTATGGTTCGAAAAGAAGAACAAATGGAAAAAATGAAAGATCTAGGGTCTTTCCCTATTTTAGGTGATTTAGAAGAGGATTTTGATTTTGCCTTTAAAGACATTGAGGCTGTAATATTTGCTGCAGGTTCAGGACCTCACACTGGTCCAGATAAAACAACAGCCGTTGACCAAAATGGTGCAATGAAAGCTGTAGATTATGCAAAAAATCACGACATTCAGCATTTTATTATGTTAAGCTCAATCGGAACAGATCATCCAGAAGAGGGACCAGACGAAATGCAGCATTATTTAAAGGCGAAGCAAAAGGCTGATCAGCATTTACTTGATAGTGGATTAAGTTATACAGTCATTCGTCCAGTTAGCCTAACAAATGATGAAGCAACTGGCTTAATAACAGCCGCAAAGCATTTAAAAGATAAGCGGAGCGAAATTTCCCGTAACGATGTGGCCGCAGCATTAGTTGCAGCAATTGATATGAAAGATGCTCATAATAAAATAGTAGAAATTAGTAAAGGCACCGATGAAATAAAAGAAGCTTTAAAAACGGACTTAAACGTAAAAAACGCTCACTCCTGAGCGTTTTTTACGTTGCGGTGGTATTGCCACATTTTATAACGATAGCGAATGGTGCAGCCAATACAATATCCAGCTAAAGCAAGAGTGCTAGCAAATACGACCATTAACCCAGATACCATCGACGCGGTTGACCATCCGATGAATGAAAAGAGGATAGTCATTCCTATCAGAATGGTGGCAATCCATTGATTAAAGATTTGCTGATCACGATCCTCTAACATGTATGCTGTAATAGGCTTCCTTAAAAAGTTTTTACCTAACATCATAATAGGATTTTTCTTCGTAGAAATAGTAATGATTCCTACTAAAAATGGTAGCCAAAGAATTAACGGTTGTAAAAATAATCCAACTATAACAGAAACAACGATAAAAAGTTGATTGGTTTGAACCAATGGTTTCGGAATACTCATGTTGATCCTACCTTTTTTAACACATATTATACATACCTTTTTACTCGGAATAAAGTCATTTGCTCTCCCCTAGCTTTTTCAAAAAAAAACCTAGATTACCTTTTAGTAATCAGGAAACATCCTACTTGTTTAACATTCCTCTGGCGTACCCGTCTTCGTTGCCGTTCTAAAGGAAGACCCACAACCGCATGCGGCGATGGCGTTCGGATTATCAATGGTAAAGCCTCCGCCCATTAAGGACTGCTTATAATCAATGGTTGTGCCATTTAAAATAGAAGCACTTTCTTTATCGACCAGGATATGAAGTCCAAATTGTTGTACCTCGACATCATCTTCTTTTTGTTCGTGATCAAATCCCATTCCATAGGAAAGACCACTGCATCCTCCACCATTAACAGAGACTCGAAGAAACGCACCTTCTTCTTCGTTTTGTTTCATCATATCTTTAATCTGAAAGGACGCTGCTTCAGTTATAATAACAACTTCACTCATTTCGTAACCTCCTATCAGGCAAATTCTTTTTCTTATTTATACAGTATACCTGTTAGCATCCATCACGACAAGAAATCCAACTTTAAAAAAGGTGCTAGCTAAATATACCCAATCCGCTATTTTTATAGTAATATATACACATGACAAAAGGAGGTAGAGAATCTACATGACAACATTAACACCATATTATGAGCAATCCACCACCTGTCCTCTCTGCCAGGAAACCTTTCAAACAACAAAAATAAGAACGAGATTTGTTCATTTTAGTGGTCGAGATGAGGACTTTTGCCCTAGATACACTGTATTAGAATATAATCCTTTACTTTATCATATTCACCATTGTCCAACGTGTCACTTTTCATTCTCTGAAGAGACGAGTTCTTATTTTTTTCCAACTAGCACAACGAAGATTCAAGAATTAATGAATAACCAAAATAAGGATTACTGTTCAACTCGTACATACGATCAAGCTATTGATCTGTTTCATCTAGCTATTGAGTGCGGAAAAATAAAAAGAGAAACCGACCTCGTAATTGGTGGCTACTATTTACGATTGGCATGGATATATCGCCTATTAAATCAGCCTGAGCAAGAACGCGTTGTTTTATTGAAAACGATTCAACACTATTGTGCAGCTTATCAAAAAGGCGAAAATAAGAGTACCAAAATGACAGATGTTAGACTTTTATACGTAATAGGAGAGATTTACAGAAGGCTAGAAATGTATAAAGAAGCCGTACAATACTTTTCTAAAGTGGTAGAGAAGAAACGAGAAACAAAAGACGTAAAATTAGTTGAAATGGCCAGGGATCAATGGTACTCAGCTCGACAAGCGTCTAAGATGCTTGCTACGAGTGTATAAAAACAGAGAGACTGAATGAACCAGTCTCTCTGTTTTTTTTATGAGGTTTAAAACATTGGATTTTCTTCCAGGAAGTTGTAAATATTATCCACCAGCTGTAAAGGGGTGTCCCCAGTTACCACTTCCCCATTGACAAGAGCAAAATGAGACATAGCACACTTTCCGCAATACCCTAAGCAGCCATATTCTACTATATCTAAATTTGGATCTTTTTCTAGCTTTTCCAGTGCCTCTTGACTACCACTTGCTAGATTACTTATACAAAATTCTATTATAGGTTTCATTGTATCACCTCAAAAAAGTTAACACTGTAATCCTATCCCTTTCTCTTCTAAACGTCAATGGTTCTGTTTCGTCTAATTGGTATAACATATTGTGAACTTTTTCCCTAGAATTTATTGTGAATTTGTAAATATTTCGATATACTTTTAATAATTAGAGCAATTATATTATATCATTTACGAAATGTTATCACACATTTCACCTATTAATATATTAATATACTATTTTTTAAAAGTCTTGAGTAAGTAAAAGGGGAAATTTTCATGAAACAACTAGTGTTATTAGGTGGTGGGTATGGGAATATGCGTGTCTTGCTACGTCTCTTGCCTAACCAACTTCCAGAAGATGTATCCATCACATTAATTGATCGAGTGCCTTACCATTGCTTAAAAACAGAATATTATGCTCTTGCTGCAGGAACGATATCTGACCAAGCGGTTCGTGTAACATTTCCTGAGCACCCAAGATTGTCGATTAAATACGGTGAGGTATGTGATATTCAAGTCGATTCCAAAACGATTCACTTAAATAACGGGGAGCAGGTTGAATATGATGACCTAATCATTGGATTAGGTTGTGAAGATAAATACCATGGGATTGAAGGGGCGAAAGAGAATACGTATAGTATTCAAAACATTGAAAAATCTCGTGCAACATATGAAGCTATTTCGAATTTACCTGCCGATTCCATAGTAGGTATAGTAGGAGCTGGACTTAGCGGAATTGAACTTGCAAGTGAATTACGAGAAAGTCGACCAGATCTAAATGTTAAGTTATTTGACAGAGGCTCACGTGTACTCTCAAGCTTCCCTGAACGACTAAGTAATTACATTGAAGAATGGTTTAAAGATAACGGAGTCGAGATTATTAATCATTCAAATATTACCTCAGTTGAGCCAAACGTATTGATCAACCACAACGAAAAGATATATTGCGATATTATTGTGTGGACGGCAGGAATTCAAGCAAATCAAGTAGTGAGAGAAATGAATGTAGAAACCGATCCATCTGGACGAGTTATTTTATCTAACTATCACAATCTACCAAATGATGAACACGTATATGTTGTTGGGGATTGCGCAAGCTTACCTCACGCACCGAGTGCACAACTCGCTGAAGGTCAAGCAGAGCAAATCGTTCAAGTCCTTTTAAAACGATGGAAACAGGAGCCTCTACCAGAAGAACTTCCTACCATTAAATTAAAAGGGATCCTCGGTTCATTAGGGAAAAAGCATGGATTTGGTTTAGTTAATGAAGTATCTCTAACAGGACGTATGGCACGACTTTTAAAGTCTGGCGTACTCTGGATGTATAAATATCATAATGGTTAACTCAAAAAAGAAAGGGCCACCCTTTCTTTTTCTATTTAAAAACCTCAACATCGCATTCATACCATAAGTATGAGATGATGAGGACAGAGTATTCTTCATGTATTAAATTTAACTATACCTAGGTGAAAGGGGTTCTCCCGGAATGCCAGAAAATCTATACCAGTATTTTATAGACCAAACATGGAAGCTTACCGAAAATTGGTATGATTCTTTAGATAAAGGAGAAACAAAAGGGGTTTATTCTTCAACGGATCCATTCGTTATTGAAATAATTAAACAACAAAACTATGAGTTTCACAAACGATTTAGTAGAGTATTTATTGATGATGAGCTAGATTTTGAACGGAATTTTGAAGATTGGATTATTGAAATTGCTGAAGACGAGCAGCATTTAAATACCCCCATACACCATATTTTAAAGGAGTTCTTTAGAACTCAAGAGCAATATTTAGATTTATTCTATACATATATTCGTGAATATCCTAAACGTTATTCAAAAGATGAAGAAAACCGATTTCTCCATTTAATCACAGACACGTATGCAAAAGTTATAACCTGGTTTACTAGAGAACATTTCACCTATTCAGAGAGAAAACTACAGGCTCAACAAGAACTTATTCATGAACTCAGTACGCCAATAATTAAGTTAAATCACAATACAGCTATCCTGCCTCTGATTGGAGACATTGATACGACAAGAAGTAAAAGATTAGTAGAGCATACATTAGAACAATGTGCGAGGAAGAAAATCAGCCATCTCTTTATTGACCTATCCGGAGTGATGATTGTTGATACAATGGTTGCGGCACAACTATTTCAAGTCATTGAGAGCTTAAGATTAATCGGGGTTCAGTCAACCCTTTCTGGTATCCGCCCTGAGATTGCTCAAACGGCTGTTCAGTTGGGGATTGATTTTACCCAAGTGACGATCTCCTCTACGTTAGAACACGCAATTAACCTAAACATCTAAACCCTAGAACCCTTCTAGGGTTTTTAGTATGAAAATGATTCTAAATTCCTAGTTATCCACAAAATCATTTCTATCTAAGCGTCCCCATTTTCGATTATAATAGGTATAGAGACACGGACGGTCGATATGAAGGAGGGCATCTTAGCATGAGGCTTATAGAGAATAGCACATTAAAGACAGGAATGATTCTAGGCAAGCCTGTTATGAATGAAAAGGGACAGGTTTTGATTCAATCTGGGGTAAAAATCACCGATAGAATGGTCCAAAAACTACAAGATTTACGTATCACCTACTTATATATTGATGATGAAGAGTCAAAGGGAATAGAACCAAACTATCCAATTTCAGAAGAAACGAAACAGGAAGCGATCACGAGTATTCAAACTGCATTTGAAGATGTATCTGAAAAAGATGTTGTCTCAAGTACACTTTTATTAGATCGGTTAGGGCGAGGATTTAAAAGTACGGTAAAACAAATTTTCAAAGATATTAGTCAACACCATGAAGCGATTTCCTTGTTATCGAACGCCATCGGTCATGATCGTTACACGTTTTATCATTCATTAAATGTCACCATCTACTCTATTGCCATTGCAAAAGAGCTAGGATTAAAAGAGGAAGAGATCGTAACAGTTGGGCTTGGCGCTTTACTACATGATATCGGAAAGACTAAAGTGCCAGAATCCATTTTAAATAAACCTGGAAAATTAACGCCAGAAGAATATAGTGAAATGAAGAAACATTCCCAGTTCGGTTTTGAAATTTTAAGAAAATGTCATGAAATTTCTTTAGTTAGCGCTCATATTGCCTATCAGCATCATGAAAGATTAGATGGTTCAGGATATCCAAGAGGTGTAAAGAATAAGGATATTCATTTATTCGCTAAAATTATTGCTGTGGCTGATGTTTTCGATGCAGTCACCTCTAACCGCATTTATTCTCAAGCTATCCTTCCTCATGAAGGAATGGAACTCATATTCGCTGGAGCCGAGACACAATTTGACCTCAATGTCATTCGAGCCTTTCGAAAAACGGTCGCCATTTATCCTTCTGGACTGACTGTTACACTAAATGACGGAAGAAGAGGTATTGTTGCTAAGCAAAATAACATTAACTCTGAACGCCCCATTATCCGTATTATTGAAGAACAAGGAAAGAAATTAAACATTCCTTATTCGATTGATCTTAATAAAAATCTTACAGCCACCATCGTCGAAACCTCTACTACACTTGCTGGCAAACAAGAAAAGCTTGAGAATAATACTTCTTATTATACTGGAACATAAAAGGTGCTAAACGATTGGTTTTGCACCTTTTGCGTTACTCAGCTATGTAGCCATATTCTTCAAATTTAGAAACCACGTTCTTTAGTTTAGGATTACCTTCCCCAATTATTTCACCATCTAGCACCACTACAGGATAGAACAAATCTTCATGAATCACTCTTTCTGCAAATTGTTTGATATGTTCTGTTTGTGGCGGATTATGTATGTCTACATATTCTATATTAAATGGTTGGTTTGGAAATTTTCTCGATAAAGCAGCCAAAAGCCACTCATGTGTTTCTTTTGCAGATGGTAAATTGACACAGCTTGCACATAATTGTTCAGCTCCGTAAATATAGAGTACCGCATGCTTCATCACTATTCCCCATTTCGACTAATTTGTTTCTCTCTTTTTTATTTTATCAAATATTCTCAAAAACGGAACGGATAAACATGCCAATTGAAAATATAGACGGAAGAATAGATTTTTTTCTCAATAATTATTATAATAAAGAGTAGTATCGAAAGGAGTTAATGAGCATGACAGATCAAGAGATGGTAAGCCGGTTAAAGAAGTATTAGATAAGTTACGCCCATTCCTATTACGTGATGGTGGGGATTGCGAGCTCGTGGATATTGAAGATGGAGTGGTGAAATTACGCTTATTAGGAGCGTGTGGCAGCTGCCCAAGTTCTACAATTACGCTAAAAGCTGGAATTGAACGCGCATTATTAGAAGAAGTACCTGGAGTTGTAGAAGTAGAGCAAGTTTTCTAATGTTGTGTTGAAACCGAAAAGGAGCCATTCGGCTCCTCAG
>NZ_ABFU01000054.1 GCF_000171615.1 Bacillus coahuilensis m4-4
ATTACGTGTCTACTACTTGTATATGTCACCAATGACTTCTCTACCACCTAGGTAGTTGACATCAACAGGAGTTGATTGTTCTAGCACTTTTTTTGTTGAGTAAGGGATCGTACTTTTCTCACTAAGAAGTAATACACCTTCTTCTTTCGCTGCTAAGACGCTACCAGCTAGCGCATCAGGGAAAGTTCTTCCTGATGAAAGGAAAATTGTAGAATCTAAACTTTCCGAGAAATGTTCTACTATTTTTGCAGAAGTTGAATAACGGTCTTCCCCATCAATTCTGATCGATTGAGAAAGAGATTTTTTCACGGTAGGAGCTATTACTTGCTCCCCACCAATAATATAGACTTCTTTCGCTTTAGCTAAAAATTGATTTGTATGATATGGGATTGATTCTTTTTTGGTTAAAAGAATTGGGTATCCCTTTCTTGCAGCAATTGTAGCTATACTCAATGCATCAGGGAAATTTTCTCCACTTGCTAAAAATACTTTATCCCCTGTTCCTTTTAATTTTGAAGCTAACAAGGTAGATGTTTCATATCTACTACTCCCGCCGATTCTCTCTACTTTAACTCCAAGACCAGAAATCTGTTTTTCTACATTATTTGAAATAGCTGATGTTCCGCCAATGACATAAACTTTTTTTGCCTTTAAACGTATTATTTCATTTAACACCACATCAGGTAGTTCTTCTGGTTCTGTCAGCAATATCGGAGCATTTTCTTGATACGCAAATGGAGTTGCTGATAGAACGTCTGGATAGTTGGTACCCAATCCAACTACTACTGAATCTGCTGAAGTCCAACCTTGTTTTGATATTTCTACAGCAGTACTGTATCTATTACTGCCAGCAATTCTATTTGTTATGGTCTTTAGCTTTTCATTCCCAATAGTAAATTCACCAGATGCTAGAACCCACTTAGAAAGGAGTGACCAAGCTACATGATGTGCGACCCATTCCTCCCGTCCTGTATATTTATCTTCAGAGTGTGCAGAATATGTTCGACCATCGGTATGTCTCTCTTGCATCGAGAGTACCATTTCATTATGGTGTTTCTCCCACTCATCCCCTTTTATCGAGAGGTTATGGTCATATCCAAATGAATGAGCAAAAGAGTCTAATGTGGCAAATTGCATTCTTCTATCTGTTCCCCAATCATTACCTAAAGGATAATAAATATCAGACTTTCCTGGGCGGTAAATCGTTCCACCAGGGGAATGATAAGGTGGGCTTTCAAAGTGAACAGTTGAGTACGCACCATATACTAAGTCAGAGTTAAAAAAAGCAGCTTTAGGTGTATGTGTACCTGATAAAGTTGAAGTGATGCCTGCTGTATTATTGAATGCAATAAACTCCATATAATCTGGGTGAATAAACCCATGATTGATGACAGTTCCATCTTGATTAATATTTATACCTTTAACCCATTGTGATATAGATTTACCATGTAGAATAGTTGAGTTTGTAAGATCCTGTTTTGAGGCCCCTGCTGAAACCATCAATTCGATATTTTTATACATCCATTTATTATAATTAGGATGATTAGGCATCATACTAGTTGCTAATTGCAAAATTTGAGAATTCCATGCATTTTCCTCAGATTTTGAATCTCCTTCGTAAATTACTACACCATTTTCACCTTTCCAATATGGAGCACGATAGGTGATAAATCGATTTGCTTCATATTCCACCATTTTTCTTATATATTCTTGGTCTTTAAGGCTAAAATTTTCCCACAATAACCATCCTCCAAGACCAGAGAAATATGACCAATGAGCGGATTGCCAATGATTTCCCCAACCACCCTGGGAATTACTTCTGTGTGATTTCGCTAAAGAAGAGATTAATTGCTTTGTTTTCCTTAGAGCTTCCTCTTCACTCACTGATGTTACCTGTGAATCATATACACCAAGTGATAGTGAGGTAGCTAAACCTAGGCTCATTGCTGAAGGGTGACGAATTTCATGCTCATTTGTTCCACCAAAATTTAAATAGGAGGAAGTTTGTGAGTCAAAGTTTTTTTCTTTTGTCCCACCAAGTGCTTAGTGCATATTTGTTTGTATTAAGTAAAATTTGAATAGTGGTATCTGTATTTAGATTATCTGGAAGGTCAACTTGAAAATCTTCCCACTCTATTGGATGGACATTGGAATCACCATTTGCATCGACATAAGAAGGGGGAAAACCTGAACAAATTAAACAAAAAAGTCGACATTATCGTAACAAAAATTTTAAACCTCATGGATTCACTCCTAATGTTGTGTTTTTACTGCCTAAAGTATCGTAACATAGCAGATGTATATATTTGTAGAATAATTTGTACTATTTATCCTCAAGATAGTCGTTTGTAAAAAGAAAATCTCTCTTATCTTGTGTAGATGTATAACCCAAACAATACGATTGCACTGCTAATTGAGGTAACTGTACCTGCAATTGAAAAATAATAGAAGATGTAACCTGTTTCTTCTGGAAGTTGAATAAAAGCACTTACAAGTAAAGTAACAATTGAGAGAAAAAAGACCGTACCAGCTAGGATTATTCCTTTATACTTTGAAAGCTTTTCTCGTCTCTCTAGTAAAAATAAAAGGATACCTAATAAGGAACCTCCTAATGCAAACCACATCATGTGCGACACCTCTAGTTTTTTATTAATATTTTAACATAAAACAGACATTTCCTTTTAAGAACTGTCTGTTTTTGTTGTAACTAACCTTGAAGTAGTTAATAACTAAATTCTTTGTCTTTTTCTTTTTTTCGATCAAATGTAACATTCTTTTCTACATAAACTTGATGCCACTGCATAAACATAAGTACCGTCCATATTTTACGACTATGGTCATGTTTACCTGCTACATGTTGATCTAAAAGGTTTAGTAAATACGTTTTATTGAAATGATGATCCGTTGGACTTTCAATGATCATATTTTTAGCCCAATCGTGCATTTCATTTTTTAACCAATGTCTTATTGGGACAGGAAACCCTAATTTTTCCTACCTACAACATGATTCGGAATGATACCTTCAAACGCTTGACGAAGAATATACTTCGTTGTATTGTTTGCAATTTTATATTCCATTGGAATTTTACTTGCCACTTTAAAACTTCTTTATCTAAAAAGGAACTCGTAGTTCTAATGAATGGGCCATAGTCATTCTGTCAGCCTTCAGCAATATGTCCCCTCTTAACCAAGTATGCATATCGATATACTGCATCTGATCCACAGCTGAATAGTGCTCAGTTTGATGGAATAACTTATTTGTGATATCTGTAAAATGAACAGTTTCATCCATGGACTGTAACAGGGATTTTTTCTCGTTCTCTGTGAAGATTTTAGCGTTTCCAATATATCTATCGCAAACTGGAGTACACCCTCTTTCCAAAAAGCTTTTCCCCCTCATACCTTCTGGGAGAATCGTTGAAAGCTTATAAAGCCAATTTTTCAATAAATTTGGGACAGAATTAAATATTCTAAGTGATTGAGGCTCCCTATAAATGTTATAACCACCGAAAAGTTCATCTGCCCCCTCTCCTGATAAAGCAACGGTAACATACTTACTCGCTTCTTGTGCAACAAAATACAATGGTATAGCAGCAGGATCAGCCAATGGATCATCCATATGCCAAAGGATCTTAGGAAGTTCATTCATATATTCTTCAGCTGTAATCGTATAATTGTAATTCATAACTCCTAGTTTATCCGCTGTTTCTTTTGCCACATCTATCTCACTAAATCCATCACGTTCAAAACCTACTGAGAACGTTTGAATGTTTGGATGAAATTCTTTGCTAACGCTACGATAATTGTTGAGTCAATTCCACCAGACAAAAATGATCCGACTGGCACATCACTTCTCATATGAATGCTAACAGATTCTTCCATAACCTCTCTGATTTCTTTCTTTAAAGAGTTTTGATCGGATATGATAGGATGAAAGCTTGGTTTCCAGTAAGCATTGATAGCTAATGGAGTACCCAATTTTTTCATAAAATAATTCCCTGGTTCTAATTTTCTAATCTTTTTAGATAGGGTATATGGTTCTGGAATATACTGAAAAGATAAGTAGTGTTGTAAGAATTTTCGGTTAATTAAAGACTCATTACTCACTAGCTCCAAGCTCTTTTTTTCTGAAGCGAAATAGGTCAATTCACCATCTTCTTTATAGTAAAAGGTTTTATTCCAAAGGGATCTCTTGCTCCAAATAGTGTATTAGCTACTTTATCCCAAATGACAATCCCAAACATTCCTCTTAATTTTGAAAAACATTTTTCTCGAAACTCCGCAAACGCTGCAAGAATCACTTCCGTATCTGATTGCGTTTCGAATTGATAGTCTAGTAATTCTAATTCATCTCGTAGTTCTAAATAATTATAGATTTCACCATTAAAAATGATCCAAAAGCGCTCATTCTCATAGCTTAAGGGTTGATGACCATTTTCTAAATCAATGATACTTAATCTCCTAAATCCCAATCTCACTGTATCATCGAAGAAATATCCTTCATCATCCGGACCTCGATGAGCAATTAAATTGTTCATATCCTTAAAAACTATTTCTTCTACTGATTGTTGAACAAGACCTTGGTCATGTATACATCCTACAAACCCACACATACTATTCCTCCTTCAATTTCTGACTTTGTCAATATTCTTCATTGGTCTATTCTTTATTAGTAATGTGAAGAGTCTTATGCGTATCTATCAACTAATAACTTCATCTATTTATCTGAATAATAAGAAATAATACAGTTTTCAGTAAATAATATAACACAATAGAAAGTAATAAGGTATTATTTTGTTAAATTTACAAATACACCCAGTAACTATTTTCCTTCTATAGAGTAGACGGATATATAACAAAAAGATTACAGACTTTTAAAGAAAATCACAAAAATTGTTTAGCTCTGTAACGGGCTTGCTTGTTAAGTACACTAAGTAATTTCCCTTGGATCTTCATGGCTCGTAGGAAATTAGCAGCATTTTCAGAGGAGGAAAAGGTAACTCTCCTACTAAAGAGAAAACTATTGGAAAATCGGGCAGGTTTGTTTTACAGAGTCAAAATATGACTGTTCATTAAACTTACAGGTTTGATTTTGAGGTGCAAAGATGTAATTTCGATTATAACCGTGTGAAACACTAAAAACGGCTTGGAGTTATCCTCCAAGCCGTTCTTGATGTAAGTGATAGTGTGAGTCATCTTCTGCAAAAAATGCGATATTACTTGCTAATTAGGTTGTGAATTAGAGTTTTGCACCTTTCAATCGAACGCATGAGATTGAAATGACAATCTTACTACTATTTTTTCATATTTTAAAAATGTTCTTTAATTCTTGCCAATCATTTATCCGGGGAACTGCTAAGTGCTTGTTGTATGATTGATCTTTAACATATATCTTTGTTTTGCTCTCAGTTAGCGTTTCAATAACAGTAGGTTTGTCATCAAAATAATAATCCAATGATAATGACTCAATAATGTCTACCTTCTCATGGTCTTCCATGCCGCAAAAGAATCGTCCTTGCTCTATTGGAAAGTTGTTAAGCTTCATCCAATCGTACGTTTTTTGACAATATTCTTTGGAACGTGATGTTATATAATATATCTCATGTCCATGATGTACCAATTTATGTAAAAGGTCTACCACACCTTCATAAGGGGGACAATTAGTGAAAAAGATGTGTTCAGCATTTGTTAGCCACAGATTCTTTCCTTCTTCACTGCTAAGACCAAAAGGCTCATGAATATAAAGGGTTGGTAAGCTATTGAACTGTTCTATGGATACATTTTTTTCTAATATCTTGTTGTAATGGTGGAAAGCATATTCTCTTAAGCTTATTAGTGTATCATCGATATCAAACCCTATTTTCATGAGTACCCTCCTCTTTGTAAATAGGATATCCCTCAATTTTAAAATCTTTACCTAGAGAGGTTATTGTCATATTTTCAAGATCAATAGCTTGACTTACAATCGCCACTCCCTTTCCTTCAAGAAACGTCGGAGCTTCTTTTCCACCAATTAGTTTAGGTGCAAAATATATCACTGCTTTTTGAACAAGCTTTTCTTCCACAAATGAGCTATTGATTGTGCCCCCACCTTCAATGATTAACGAAGAAACGTTCATTTTCCCTAAATAGTTCACCACATCATGTAGATTTACCTGATGGGTACCAGAAGTTTTAATCACACTAGCTCCTAATCGTTCTACACTCTGTACACGTGTTTCTTCTACCATTTTTGAAGTGAAAATCCAAGTAGGAGCTTCTTTGTCTGTTAATACTTTTGAATTTAAAGGAATCTTTAATGCTGAGTCAATAATGATACGAATAGGGTTTTTACCATGAGTATTTTCGAGTCTAGTGGTAAGAGACGGGTTATCCTCTAAAATGGTATTAGCTCCTACTAAAATCGCATCATACACATTTCTCATTTTATGTACGTCTTCTCTAGCTCCTTCACATGTAATCCACTTACTATTGTGAGTGTGTGTAGCAATTTTTCCATCTAAGCTTGAAGCAGTTTTAAGGGTAATAAATGGACGACCTGTGACAATAAAATGGTTGAATACTTCATTCATCCTCTTTGCTTCAGCTTCCATCACGCCTGTGATCACCTTTATGCCTGCATCCTCTAATATTCTTACTCCATTACCAGCTACAATTGGATTGGGGTCTAGTGTAGCAACCACAACATTTGTAATACCTGCTTCTATTAATGCAACTGCACAAGGTCCAGTTCTCCCGTAGTGCGAACAAGGTTCTAACGTTACGTAAATGGTAGCACCTTTTGCTTTGTCGCCAGCCATTCTCAGTGCATGGATTTCTGCATGTGGTTCTCCCGCTTTCATATGAGCTCCAAAACCTACTATCTCACCATCACGTACAATTACTGCGCCTACAAGAGGATTAGGGGAGGTTTGACCACTCATGACTTTAGCATTTTGAATAGCCATGTTCATATAAAACTCATGACTTTGATTATTGTTCATTGAATATTTCTCCTCTAATATGACCAGAACGTACCACTTTGGTTTCTAAATATTTCTCATTAAACTCTGAAACGTCTCCCCAAAGCGGCATACGCCCAGCAATATTTAATCCAGCTTCTTTAAGTGCATTATACTTTTTAGGATTATTTGAAATTAAAGTCACTGGTTTATCTCGTAAAAATTTTAACACGTCAATCGCATCCTCGTAGCTTCTTGAATCATCAACAAATCCTAATTCCAAGTTAGCTTCCACAGTATCTAATCCTTCTTCTTGTAAGATATAGGCCATCGCTTTAGAAAATAATCCAATCCCTCTTCCTTCATGATTAGCTAAGTAAAATATCGCACCTGAACCATGAGAAGATATCATTTTCATTGAAGTTTTTAGTTGATAACCACAATCACATCGTTTACTGCCGAAGATGTCTCCTGTATGACAAATTGAATGCATTCTTATTAACGCATCAAGAGAATCTTGAAAGTCCCCGTAAACAAGCACACTAGATTGCTGCATTTCAGCTAAATTGCTTGAAGATAATCTTTTTATTTATTTTTTCAGCATCCATTTTGCCTTGGCTACAGAATTCTCCTGCCATTGTTTCGCAATTAAGCCAGCTATACCATTTGAAGGTTTTAGTTTCACCCTCTAAATTTACAGGTAATGTAATGGGTCCTACTAAATAAAGAGACTCTCCCCCTTCTTTTTGAACTACATTTATTTTATCCTCAAGTAATGAGATAACTTTTTGACTAACCATTAGACTTCCCCCTAACATATATACGTACTATTAGATTTTACTAATAAGCTATAATTAATCCAATCATAACGCTCTAAATAACATTAATCATACAGGAACATAAAAAAGACAAATCATAAATGATTTGCTCAGGCTGTCGAGAAAATCTCGACAGCCTTTAATAATGTATAAATATTTTAACAAATCACCGCGTTAATATGTTAAAATAGAGATATATAATATATTGATTGGCGGGGATTAACTATGCTAAAACCAAGAGAATTTACGCAAAATGAATATGAATTTGTTTCCATTGATGATATGGTTCCTTCGGACCACCTTCTTCGAAAAATAGATAAATACATTGACTTCTCCTTTATTATTGAGAAAGTTAGGCCTTATTATAGTGAAGAAAAAGGTCGTCCTTCAGACCCTCTTATTCTTTTAAAATGATGTTTATAGGATACTTATACGGCATACGTTCAGAAAGAAACTAGAACAAGAAATCGGATNGATATGGCCTATCGGATGGTCTTAGGATTAAAGTTTCATGATCCTATACACATCATTCAACATCAGTTGGGATCCTCAAAAACCTTTAAAAAAAAAAACGTTTTTTAAGAAATCTTT
>NZ_ABFU01000053.3 GCF_000171615.1 Bacillus coahuilensis m4-4
CTAGCCCTTCGAGACATAGTGGTGAGCTTCCAAAAGGCAAAGTACGCCTTTCGGAATGCCCCTCTATGCTTGTCGGGACTGAACGAGCCACTTCAGCTTTTCGTTTTGTCTAGCTCTGCCTCCTAGGGGCTATTGGATTTCCGGTGTTGTCACCTTCAATCCATACGCCCCTAAACAGTCGGCTCCGCTTTTCTTCATGTCCATCTTCAGCGGCTAGCCCCTCGAGACATAGTGGCGACCTTCCAAAAGGCAAAGTACGCCTTTCGGAATGCCACCTCTATGCTTGTCGGGGCTGAACGAGCCGCTTCAGCTTTTCTTTGTCCAGCTCCGCCTCCTAGGGGCTATTGGATTTCCGGTGTTGTCACCTTCAATAAGTCAACATCGAATCGCTGGCGCTCTTCGTGTTTCCTTTATTTTGATGACAACCCCTCCAATCCATACGCCCCTAAACAGTCGGCTCCGCTTTTATAATAGGAAATTATTTTCAGGATGGTTTGTTGGGGAGTGGTTTACACTATAGGTAAGCAACAATATTAAAATTTTGGGAGTGAATAGTATGAGTCGTTCAAATAAATTAGTTGTACCTGGTGTGGAGCAGTATTTGGATCAGATTAAGTATGAAATTGCTCAAGAGTTTGGTGTTACACTAGGTTCTGATACTGTTGCCCGATCTAATGGGTCAGTTGGTGGAGAGATTACTAAAAGATTAGTAAAGCAAGCGCAAGAGTCTTTAAAAGGTACTCAATACTAAAACATTAGTAATAACGTACACATAACAAAAAACAACGAGACCTCATAAGATCTCGTTGTTTTTGATTACTCTTGCAAATTAGGTATTTTCTAGTCTTCACGCTCTTGCTTCTTCTGTTCTTTCTTTTCTTTTCGCTCTTTCTTCTCTGCACGCTCTTGCTTCTTCTGTTCTTTCTTCTCTTCACGTTCTTGCTTCTTCTGTTCTTTCTTCTCTTCACGTTCTGCCTTAGATAGCTCACGATGAGTTGATTGTTCTGTTTCTTTACTCTTATTAGTGCTCAAGTTACTTTCAGGCATTTCAATTGAAATTCCACCTATATCTTTATCTTTGCTAATGTCAATATCTTCTTGCTCACTTGAGATTTTAAGTAAATCATTTGAAGCTGTGACTTTAATATCTTGAAAAGAAGAATCTGAAGTTTTATCTCCATTATTTTCAGGTTGATTCGTTTCTATATTTGGTTCTGAGTTTTCTAGTTGGGTTTTTAAGTATTCCCCAGTTGATACCCCTTGCTCCTGAGCCATAGTTCGCTCTTCTATTGTTCCCTCAACATAGTCTAAATTTTCATGAGACGATCTCACTTGTTCTATTTCAGAAAGAACATCATCATGAGTAGAATTATTTTTAACAAATACACTAGTAACAAGTATATTATCAGCTGAATTGATTAACCCTACTATTTCACTTTCTTCTAAAATAGAGGTAATTACTTCGCTTACATCTTTACCTTTCCAATCCAGTTGTGCTATTAGCTTCCTTGTATCGACGTCCTTAGTATAAATGTCTAAAACATGTAAATGCTCATCTACCTCAAATTCAACAAAGATATTCGTTTCCATTGAGACATATGCATAAACACTCTTTTGATTGAAAGTAGGATATAAAATTGCAAATACAAATACAATGGAAGCAACCATCATTAATACTGGTTTTGGAAGGATCGTCATTACATTTGAAAACTGCGTATAAAGAGGTTCACGAAAATGATGAAAAACTATCTCTTCTCCAACATGAACCCCATCTCGCTTTTTTCCTTTTACMAATTCCCCTTCAGATGTTAAAAGGATTAGATAACGATTGTGCACTTCCATAATAATCCCTTTATTCATATCATAACCGCCCCTTTAAGTAATCACGCAAATAATAGAATTGTTCTGAAAGTATGATTGTTACGGCTATTATATATTTTCTATTTCTTTCTATCGTTTTTCGACTAACTGATGCTAATTCTTCGAGCTCTTTCATAGGTAATCTTTTTTCTCTCTTAAGTAACCTAATAGCTCTTCACGCTCTATAATTAATTGAGCGATTTGAAACGCATTTAGTCTGGCATCTTCATGTTTTGGTGAATGTTTTACGACGTCCTGTAATGTTAAACCATATTCTTTAAGGATCATTGTATATTCATTAATTTCTTCTCTTCTAGCTAACGCCTGATCTTGATGTTTTTGATGTTCAATTGATAATTTATCTACGATTGGATTAAATACCTGATCTTTTTCGTCTTCTTTTTCAAGTGCTGTTAGACTTAGATGTTGGTCCTTACTTTCCTTTCGAATGTAATCAATTACTTTTCTCGTAATGATTACATCAGAAAAGCTAAGTAAAGAAGATCCTTTATTTGAATCGTACTTCATAATAGCTTCGTGAAATGCCCATAAACCAACACTAAACTCATCATCTGTTTCGTGTATATATCGCTTACAGACCCTTGAAACCACTTTCTTAATAAATGGCTTATAAGCTTCAAGGGTTTCATCAAGCAAACTATCTTCTCCACCTTGAATAAGAAGCGCAGTTTCTTCTAATGATCTATTTTTACGCCTCGTTAAATCAGACAGTTTAAATATTAAAGAGATGATCATGCTCTCACCCTTTCCCCTGAACAATTATAGCACCATTCGACACCATTTGATTTAGGGAGGAAGAGGGAAAAGAATAGTAAAAAAATAGTAAAACAGTAACAGATTATCGTAAAAAAGATTCGAATATATAGTGCGAAAGAACTATAAGAAAGATTGTTTGCCACTTCATTTTCATACTATTTTGCGCTCAATATAACATACGGATGATAAAATTAGTTTTAGGGGGTAATAAACGAAGGATTAAAAGGAGATTATTTCCTACGCGAAAGCAAAAACTGAGCAAAAAGACCTATTGATGCTCCTGGTATGACAAATAACATAGGGGTAAAAATAGGACCTAAATGATAATGAAATAGTTGAACCCTTGGGGAGAACATAATTCCGACCGTAACAAAATAAGCACAACTAACAAACGGAATAAATTGATAGGCAATTTCCTCCTTTAACTGCTGTAATACTGAACGATAGGCATCCCACATGGCAAAAAAGTACAGACAAGGAATAAAAAAAGTATCCATCCAAAGTCTAATACTTCAAAAGCTTGATCAATGTCACCTAGAAAACTTAGCATAATCGCTCTATTGAAATGGCTATTCACATTAATGATAAATTCCAGTATGACGAATAAAAACCCCTTTAAAAACTCTTTATTCAACAGTTGAGCAAAGCCTGGTAATGCAATGCTCCACAGAATCGTTTCTAATTTTTTTATTCATGGGATAGTTCCTCCTATTTCATTATAATATCCATTTATAGGAAGAACATGCTAGGTTATTCATAAGAAATATGATAACTGTTATTTTGTTTATTTTGCTGATAGTACTCTACAACTGTCGGAACGATATCTTTAATAGATGCACAGGTTATACCAGACAAGGATAAAGCCTTTAACGTGTTATCACAATTAAAAAGACCCGTATGTTTGAAATAAACAATTGATTCTTTTTCAACCCTAAAGTATTTTCTTGCCATCTTTAATGAAAAAACACCAGTTAACACCCATGATGGGATCGAACCCTTCGTCTCCTTATTTAGCATAGAATGCAACAATAACTGATAAAAGCTCCTTACATTTTCTGGGTTTGGGTCTACAAGGTGATACGTTTTACCACTTGCTTCATTTAATTCGCTCAAAAAAATGGAGGAATCAATAACATAATCAAAGGGTACGACGTTGATAACGGTGTCTGGATTCCCAATCGACGGATAATATGGCAAGAACGATAATCGATCGAACATGTTTAGAAGAAAATATGGTCCATCAAACTTAGTTGTTTCTCCCGTAAGACTATGTCCCCAAACGATACTTGGACGAATTATGGTAATAGGAATGGCATCTTTTAAAGGTTGAACTAAACATTCCGCAAAATACTTAGTCTCTTCGTAATAATTATAAAAAGATGGAGGCTGTATCAACTCCTCTTCTAATATCGTTCCTGCGCGAGTACCCGCCACATAAGCTGTACTAAAATACATATACCTATCTAGATTCTTAATAGCTAAAACAAACTCATTCACATTTCTAGTCCCTATTACATTCACTTCATATGCCATTTCCTTTTTTGTTGCAATGTCATAAATTGCTGCCAAATGCCATACCATTCTTACCTGCTCTTGCATCTTTCTTTTCAAAGAAGTAGAGAGACCTAAGTTAGGCTTCGTTATATCGCCTAAAAGAATGGTGATTTGCGATGCATCAGAACCCGTCTCATATATGAGTCGCTCTTTTACTCTTTGTGCTTTTTGTTTCATTTTATGAAGGCATAAACAATATATTTTGCATGGCTTTTTTAGTAACAATTGCTTTATCAATTGTTCACTTAGAAAACCCGGAAAGCCTGTAATGAAGTGGACTGACATAAATATGACCTCCTTTTTTAACATTGTATACTGAATTTTCTTACAAAAACAAGAAAAAATTCGCTCGAAAGCGAATTTTAACAGTGAATACATAATTTACATTCTCTTTAAATTTCCTATTGATTCTTCCATTTCTTCATACTTCGAGTATCTTTATCAATTAAGCTGTATACTGCTGGGATAATATATAACGTCAATAGGGTCGATGATAATAATCCACCTATTACCGTAATACCCATTGGCTGATTTATTTCTGTCCCTTCTCCAATTCCAATGGCCAAGGGTAGTAAACCTAATATAGTAGTTGCAGCTGTCATAAAGATAGGTCGAGCTCGATCTTTAACCGATTCTACAATGGCATCATAGGAATTCATTCCAGATGCCTTACGTTGGTTAATATAGTCTACAATGACAATAGCATTGTTAACAACTATTCCTGCCAGTACAATGACCCCAATTATAGACGTAATGCTTATCTCAGTATTTGTAATCAATAAGGCAAAGCTTACTCCAATGATCATAAGAGGCACTGTAAACATGATGACAAACGGATATTTGAAGGACTCAAATTGCGCACTCATAACAATATATACAAGTACGATAGCTAAAATGATAGCCAATACCATATCATCAATCGAATCCTCTAACAATTCACGATCCCCACCAAACTTAATTAACGTTTGAGATGGAAGTTCTAATGAAGCAATGGCTTCGTCTACTCTACTTGAAATCGTACCTAAATCTAATGTAGCTTCGTACGTTAACGAAAACTCAACTGCATCTTGTTGGTTTATACGATCTATACTGACAGGGCCCTCCTTTGTTTGAATTTCCGCAATTTCATCAAGAGTAATATAACCAGCTGAAGGAGTTTTGAGTTTTAACTTTTTTAAAGCATTCACATCTTCCATTATTTCAGCATCATATTGCACCACAACTGGAATAACATCAGAGGTATCTGAAACGATTTGTGTAGCGGTAACACCTCTAGTTACTGTATTGACAACATTCGCAACAGCAGCTGGGGTTAGTCCCTTATTTACTACTTCATCACGATTTATTGTCATGTGTACTTCTTCTATTTTTTCCATCTGATTAGTAGAAACTGATGTAATACCCTCAACTTCTTGTAAGCGATCCACTAACTTCATGGCGCCGGCATCTAATCTTTCTTTATTTAAATCTTGGACTGTAAAAGACAATGATTGAGGAGAGGTCCCAGACGTACTTTGTAAATTAAAGGAAAGCGAAGCACCTTCTTGCTCTTCAAGCAGCACAGGTTCAAGCTCTTCTTTTAACTCGTCTGTAAATTCAAAAATAGATATATCCCTTTTCTCAAGAGGAACTAAATTTACATATAGTTCTGCAATATTGGATTGTCCAGTACCTTGGAATGAACGTTCTTGAGTTGAACCAATTAAACTAACGTATAAATCTATGGCTTCTTGCTTCTCTAGAACTTCTTCGAGCTTTCTAACTACTTCCTCAGTTCTTGGCAGAGCTGTTCCATTTTCTAGTTCCACACTTATTGTAAAGAATCCTTCATCTGTTGCTGGTAAGAATTGAGTACCAACTCTTGTTAGACCAAATCCGCTAGCTACTAATAGTAAAGTCGTAAGCAAAAATACTATGAAACGGTGGTGCAGCACCCATTTAATTGAGCGTTCTAAACGATTAAAACTTTTCGACCTTCTTCTTGTTGTCTCAAAATCACCTTTTATAGGCTTTAACCAAATGCTAGCGAGCATAGGAATAACCGTTAGCGCTACAATTAGTGAAGCAAATAAGCTAAAGGATATTGTTAGAGCAAATTCAGTAAACAATTCTCCTATAATTCCCGTAATAAATACAACAGGTAAGAAGACTGCAATGGTCGTAAATGTTGAAGCAGTTATGGCAGCTCCAACTTCTTTAGCACCATCTTTTGCCGCTTCCTTTGGATCTTTCCCCAAGGATAAATGTCTGTAAATATTTTCAATGACAACAATAGCATTGTCCACTAGCATTCCGATCCCTAGCGCTAGTGCCCCTAGAGTCATAATGTTTAAGGCAAAATCTGAAAAATACATAAGTACAAACGTTACAATAACTGAATACGGAATAGCCACCCCAATGATAAGAGGACTTTTAATATTCCTTAAAAAAAGAAATAACACAAGCATGGCAAACGTACCACCTAATAAGAGCGTGTTTGTAATATTTCCAATTGCTACTTGTATGTAATCACCTTGGTCAAAAATGATGTCACTTTTGACTGATTGGAATCGATCCTCCTCTAATAAAAGGGACAATTCTTCCTGAAATCTATCTGAGACGTCAGCAGTATTCGCATCAGACTCTTGAAGCACGCTTAACAAAACAGAAGGATTTTGGTTGCTTCTAGTAATGGACTGTGATTCCTCTTCCTGCAACGTAACAGTACCGATGTCTTTAATCGTAATATCTTCGTTCGTTACAGGGTTCTTTAGTAGGATAATATTTTCAATATCTGATGTAGTCGTTAATTCGCTTAAAATTCTCGTAGTTAAAGATTTACCGTCACTAATAATTGAATCTCCAGGCATGGAAACATTATTGGCACCAATAACAGAGACCACATCTTGTTGTGTTAATTGATTTTCTTCTAAAGCATCTTGTTCTAATTCAATTCTAATTTCTTCACCAAAGGAGCCTGAGACATTAACATTTGCTACACCCTCAACTCGAGTTAATTCTAATTGAAGTTCTTCCGCTAATTCATTCAATTCTTCCTCTTTATCACTTTCTAGAGATACTTGAATAATTGGGAATTGAGCAGGATCAAATTTTAAGAACCTTGGCTTTTCTGCATCATCAGGTAAAGGAGCTTGATCGATTCTCTGAAGCACTTCATTTTGAATTTCATCAATGGAAGTGGACCAAGAAAACTCTAAGAGTATAAAGTTTGAACCTTCTTGGGAAGTCGATGTGATATCTTGGATTCCGGGTAAGGTTGCTAAGCTTTGTTCTAGTGGTTTTGTTACCTTTTCAACTACCTCAGTTGGTCCTGCTCCTTGATAGGTTGTGACAACCACTCCAACTGGAGGATTTAAATCTGGAATTAATTTTAACGGTATCCTAGTTAGAGACACGACTCCTAAGATTAATATTAAAAACATTGTCACCGTTGTAAAAACCGGTCGCCTAATAGAAAAATGACTAATTTTCACCCTTATTCTCCTTTCAATCCATCCGTATCTTTTATTCCTTTACTATAGCGAAAGAGTTAGTGCTTCACAAATTTAAAATCTCTTTTATAAAAAAAGCTTTTTAGCCCTCGCCCTATTGCAACAAAATAAATATGCTTTTCGATCAAACGTCATCAACCGAGAAATATCCTAATTCCCAAAACTACTGAACTGAGTATAAGAAAAGAAACAAAGTACTTCTTATACTAGAAGACTTTGTTTTCTTTTTTGTCCTTTACTAATTGTTTCTTAAGCCAATTGAAAGTATTCAACTGTTGGAGACGGTTTACCGAAGAAGTACCCTTGACCTAAATGAAAACCTAATTGTTTTAAGACCTCTACCTCTTCTTTTCTCTCTATTCCTTCTGCAAGGGTTGTAATTCCTAGTAAATTTGCTCTTTCTATGACTTGTTTTAGAAACTGTTGTTTGTTGTCATCTTTATCACAGTGTGAAATATAATGACGGTCTACTTTGACTATATCTGGTTGTAATAGTGTGAGCATTTCAATTGTACTAAAACCTGATCCTACATCATCTAAAGCAACTTTCATACCTTCTCTTCGATACGTATCTAGCACCAATTTTAAGTGGTCTATATCTTTAATATTTTCCGTTTCTACAACTTCAAAAACTAGATCATTAGGATCGACCTGATATTTTTCCACTACCTGAAAAGTATGCATAAGGCAAAATTCTGGATTGTATATCGTTGAAGGGAGGAAATTGATAAAACTCTTGACTCCTTTAGGTATTTGATTCATCCTCGCCTTAATGGCTAATTCTCTTGCTTTTTTATCAAGAAAAGAATTCAAACCTAATGTATTGGCTACCTCGAAAAGTCGTCCAGGATTAAATGAAATCGCTGGATTATTAGACCGTAACAGTGACTCATATCCAAATAACTTATTTGTTTCAAGTGTTAGTATGGGCTGTATATAGCTTACCAGTTCCTCTGACTGAATCATTTGCAACTCTTCGAAATGTTGTATGTATAATGCAAGCTGTTTAGTTGAATAGGTATGTGGAGATTCGTTTCTATGTTTTTGGATGGTTACTGTTTCAATATTTTGGTCAAGTGCGACCTTAATTATATCTTTCAATTGAGAGATCGATTGATAAGCAATGGTTGACTGACTCTCTTTAGTTAAAATACGGTTGTGATCGTTTTGTTTATATTCACCCATAATCATGTATCCTGAATCTGGGAGAGAAATAGTAAGACTACAATGTATACAAGATTGCAAAGTGTGCATTACAGAATCTCCTTCCAACTTAGTACTTAATACCTATTTTAACTAACCCTACTGTACCTTGCAAAAATACGAATCCAATATTGATAAATGATTTACTTTGTGAATGACTCTATAACCCAATATTGTTAGAAAAAGTCCTGTTACTTATAGGATAATAGAACAGGACTTTTAGTTTTTAGATTAAACTATATAAACGAATGGAAGGATGTTTATCCTGGAACCAGCGTAAAGCAAAATCATTTTCGAACAAGAAGACAAGTTGACCAACACGGTCCTTCACTAACAAACTTCTTGACGAACTCATATTTTCATTCACGTCTTTTTCATTTTCAATCCATCTTGCAATTTTATTTCCTACATTTTGCATAACAACATCAACATTATATTCGTTTTTCATACGATGCTCAAATACCTCGAATTGTAATTGACCAACAGCACCAAGAATGATCTCTTCCGTTCGAAGTGTTCGGTAGTACTGAATAGCCCCTTCTTGAACAAGCTGGTCAATACCTTTATAGAAGTGCTTTTGCTTCATTACGTTCTTCGCTGTCACTTTCATAAACAATTCCGGTGTAAATTGAGGGAGCTTCTCAAAATGATAGGAATCCTTTCCTCCGATTAGCGTATCGCCAATTTGGTAGTTACCTGTATCATATATTCCGATAATATCTCCACTCACGGCGTCATTTACAGTTGTCCGATCATCAGCAAGGAATTGTGTAGATTGAGATAACCTAATTGTCTTACCCGTTCGAGGTATAGTTACTTGCATTCCTCTTTCGAATTGTCCAGAACAAATCCGTAGGAATGCGATTCGGTCCCGGTGGGCAGGATTCATATTTGCTTGTATCTTAAAAATAAATCCTGAAAAAGTCTCGTTCAAAGGCGAAACATATTCCCCTTCTTCTGTTTTTCTTGGCTGAGGAGAAGGAGCAAATTCCAAATAAGATTCTAGAAACGTCTGAACACCAAAATTCGTTAAGGCACTACCAAAAAATACAGGTGTTAACTCACCATTTGCAATTCTCTCTTTTGAAAACTCATTACCAGCTTCGTTCAATAGCAAGACCTCTTCTAGTAATTGATCATATAGAGGATCTTGCTTAATTGGATGATCCCCATCAATTTCTCCATCCGAATTTAATGGAATGAATCGATCGTGCCCTTCCGTTTTTGAATATTCAATACGATTACGATAGCGATCATATACACCAAGAAACTCTTTTCCCATCCCAATCGGCCAGTTCATTGGGTAAGATTGAATACCTAGAACTTCTTCTAACTCTTCAAGTAAAGCAAGTGGATCCTTCCCTTGACGGTCTAACTTATTGATAAACGTAAAGATTGGAATTCCTCTTAACTTACATACTTTGAATAATTTTAACGTTTGTGGCTCGATCCCTTTTGCTGAGTCAATAATCATAACAGCACTATCAACCGCCATTAATGTTCTGTACGTATCTTCACTAAAATCTTGGTGACCAGGTGTATCCAAAATGTTTACATGATAATCATCATATGAAAACTGCATAACTGAAGAAGTAACAGAAATTCCTCTTTGCTTCTCAATCTCCATCCAGTCAGATGTCGCAAATTTTCCCGTTTTTTTACCTTTTACCGTCCCTGCATCACGAATGGCTCCTCCAAATAAAAAGAAGCTGTTCCGTTAATGTTGTTTTCCCTGCGTCAGGGTGAGATATGATAGCAAATGTTCTTCTTGATTGAACATTCGATTCAAATTGATTTGTCATGAAAAATCCCCTTACTGTTAATCACTAATTTACTTAAATCACTCATTGTTTCATCATATGACTTTCTGTCTAAACATTCAACTGTTTCTTGAATGTGCTGAAAAATGTTTAGGTATTTAATAAAGGGGCAGTTTAAACTCTGAAAGCACAGAAAATTATTCCTGTGTTGGCAAGTTAATCTTTTAACTTGTACATATTTTGGAGGAGAGTGGAACGAATGAAAAAGTTTGGTTTATCGGTAATTGCACTAGTTTTATCCTTAGCATTTGCAAATTTTGCAAGTGCAGCAGAAAATGCGATGGTGAGAATTTTTCACGCATCACCTGACGCACCAGCGGTTGATGTTTATGTAAACGGAGATGCAGTTGTTGAAGGCGCGGAATTTAAAGATGCAACAGATTACTTAGAATTACCTGCTGGAAAACATATGGTTGAAATTTATCCTGCTGGTGATATGTCAAATGCGGTTATTAGCACAGAACTAGAAGTTATGGCTGGGCAAGCGTATACAGTTGCTGCAATTAATGATTTAACAAATCTAGAGTTATCTGTTACAACGGATACGATGATGGTTGAAGAAGGAAAACGAAAGTACGTGTTGGTCACTTTTCTCCTGATGCACCAACAGTTGATGTCGGTCTAATTGGTGGAGATGCATTATTCAGTGGAGCTAACTTCAAAGATGTAACGGATTATTCTGAGTTAGATGCTGGAACATATGATTTAGAAATTAGAACAACGGATGGAACTCAAGTTCTTGACTTATCAGGTACGACTTTAAATGCAAATACTGTATATAGTGTATATGCAGTAAACACTGCAAGTAACTTAGAGGTTGTTGTCCTAACAGATGCAACGATGATGCCTTCTGAAATGCCACAAACAGGTATGGGTGGTACGGCTAACTCTGCAAGTTCTAATCTTTGGGTATATGCTCTAATTGGAGGAGTTGCTATAACTTCAATTATTGGATTACGTCGATTTCAAAAAAATAACTAATATTGTTTTTATAGTCACGATATTTGGGGTTATAACTGCATGTTCTAACCCAGTAAACGATGTAATAAAGACAGAAGTGACACAAAAAGAACCTGTGCAAATTAGTGAAAAAGTAGAAGAATTACAAGCAACTGTTAAGGATTCTTCTACTTCTTCCTTTGTCCCTGCAAGCGCACCCGTTAATCCTTTGAAAATTACAATTCCTAGTATCAATGTAGAAGCTGAAATTCACCCTTATGGTATGGATGATACAGGAAGAATGGCTGTACCTGAAGATCCTGAAGAAGTTGGATGGTACAAATATGGTGTCACCCCTGGCTCAGCAGGTAACGCAGTTCTTGCAGGACATGTTGATAGCAAGGTTGGACCTGCGGTGTTCTTCTATTTAAAAGATTTAAAAACAGGTGACAAAATTCACATCACCAATGCAAATGGAGAAGAATTGGTGTTTGAAGTAAAGGACAGCCAAAAATACTCTCCTGAAGATGCACCGATGAATGAAATTTTCGGTCCTTCTGAAACTAAATCACTTAATTTAATAACTTGCACAGGGTATTTTGATCGCTCAGTTGGTCATTACGAAGAACGATTAGTTGTCTTTACTGAATTAATTAGTGAAATATAAAAATGTCCCCTAACAAAAATTGTTAGGGGACATTTTTACATTTCCCTTATCCACTGAAGTAAACGTAGAGCAAACCCTTTAGCTTCATGAGAGTCGATCCCTCTTTCCTTCATCCTGCTTTCAGTAAGCAAGGCAAAGTCATTTGAAATTTCCTCATAGGTAAGAGCATAGGACCATTCCAACTCGGGTATTGCTATTAATACAAGCTCCTCCTTTTTGTTTTCATGAAGAAAAATTTTTAATTCATGACCATCTACTACAGACTTTCTAGTTTTCATGGTATTCACCCTTCGTATTAATTTCAAAAACCAAACAGCACCATTACAATCAATGACAACCGGAAATTTCGACACTATTCATGTTTGCCATTGAACATTCCTCCTTAGCATTGTAAAATATAAAACCGTGTCCGACAAGAGTCGCGGAACGGACTGGAAGGTAGGAATGAAAGTAATTCAAAATCCATCCACAAAATAATTTTAGAGGTGACGAGTATGCAATACATATGGGGTATTATCGGTATTTTAACCGTATTACTAATTGGTTTTTTATTTTCCAAACATAAAACAAAAATTAATTATCGAACAATTCTTTTTGGACTAGCTATACAAATATTGTTTGCTTTTATTGTACTGAAAACCAGTATTGGTCAAGCAGGATTACAACAGTTAACGAGTGTGGTCAATAACATTATTGGCTATTCCGATGCAGGAGCCAAGTTCTTATTTGGAGGGCTTTATACAGAACAATCTAATATAGCCTTCGTGTTTGCCTTTGACATTTTACCAGTGGTTATTTTCTTTTCTGCTTTAATCTCCGTTCTTTACTACCTAAAAGTTATGCAATTCTTTATTTACATTATAGGTGGAGCATTATCTTGGTTACTTGGGACTCGCAAAGCAGAATCTATGTCGGCTGCAGCTAATATCTTTGTAGGCCAAACAGAAGCACCGCTTATTGTTCGTCCCTATTTAAATAAAATGACAGAATCAGAGTTGTTTGCCGTCATGACTGGAGGCTTAGCTTCTGTTGCAGGATCTGTATTAATTGGGTACTCATTACTAGGGGTTCCACTTGAGTTTTTATTAGCAGCTAGCTTTATGGCTGCACCTGCAGGACTTGTTATGGCAAAGATTTTCCTTCCAGAAACAAGTGATGCTCCAGAGCCAAAAGACTTTGAAATGGAAGCAGACAATGAATCAACAAATGTAATAGATGCTGCAGCTAGGGGAGCGAGTGTTGGTTTGCAATTAGCCTTAAACATTGGTGCCATGTTACTCGCATTTATTGCATTAGTTGCCTTAATTAATGGATTACTTGGATTTGTTGGCGGCTGGTTTGGTGCAGAGGATCTATCACTTGAGCTCGTATTAGGATATGTATTTGCTCCACTGGCATTTGCCATTGGTGTACCTTGGGAAGAGGCTGTGCTAGCTGGTAACTTTATTGGTCAAAAACTAGTGATTAATGAATTTGTTGCGTATTCAAATTTTGCTCCTGTTATTGATCAACTCTCCACAAAAACAGTGGCGATTATTTCCTTCGCTCTTTGTGGATTTGCTAACGTGTCCTCTCTTGGAATTCTTCTAGGTGGTTTAGGTAACCTAGCACCTGACCGGAGAGGAGACATTGCAAAAATGGGACTTCGTGCAATATTTGCGGGTGCTCTAGCGTCTCTTTTAAGTGCTGCAATCGCTGGTATGTTAATTTAATTTGAGCGCTTGTGGAACTTTTTCACAAGCGTTTTTTCTCATCAATGATAGCTACTTTTCCACGATCCAAATATTCTCTTCCAACTACTCCAGTTCGTTTGTTTTGTATTTTATTAACAGGGAATAGAGTAGCTATAAAACATAAATGAGGTGTTTTCCATGGAAGAGTTATATTCTATATATGCAACTGCATACGGTGGTCAAGAAGGTACTGTCAGATCACCTAATCTAAAGTTAAACTATCAGACTCCAGTAGAGTTAACCGATCAACCTACTCCTTCTACTGGTACAAATCCTGAAGAACTATTGGCCTGTGCGTACAGTATTTGTTTTCAACATGCGTTACGTCAAGCTTTTCAAGTAGAAAATATGGAAGAAAAAGAAACAGAAGTGACGAGTCATGTCTCTCTAAGTGCGGATAAGGATGATGTTGGCAATCAATTATCCATCATCATAGATGTCAAAATACTTGGTGTAATTAAGGAAGAAGCTCAAGTATTAATTGAGAGAGCCCATAACTTTTGTACGTTTAGAAAGGCGTTTGGTGATAATATCCCTGTTCAAGTAAGAAGAATTTAAGAAGTTGCGAATATCGCAGCTTCTTTTATATTCTTAGACTTAAATTTAAATAAATTGGAGTTTTTTATTCAGCAAGCTTGTGAATCAGAGTGCGACGCTCTAAATTCTAAAAACATGAAATCAGATACATGGAGTTACTTTTCTCACAAAACGTAGACCATCTTATTTACTCCTTGCAGTTGTGATGAATGGTTAGGTTCATCCATACAGGCGTCGGAGGTTAGTTTTACGCTCGGGTAAGTGATACTATTTCGTAAATTTACTAGCGTTATAGTTTAACAAAGCATATGAAAAAAGAAACGAAAATGCTCTAGTAACTATGTTATAATAGCCAATGAAAACAAAAACAAAAGTGGTGAAGATAGATGCTTTTTGAACTTCAGCAATACATAGAACAAAAACTTTCAATAAAAGAAGGATTAGAGCAATCACCTTTCCCTATTCTTTTAGGACATAGAGGGAAGTTTTTTATGGAAATAAACAGGCTCTTGACCTATTGGAATTAAATTCAGTAAGTCAATTAATTGGGAGTGACGTCCTACAATTTACTCATCAGAGTTCGTTGAAGGATACGAAAAACGATTTAATTGAGTTAGATACACATAATAGAATAAAAGATACGATAAGAAATATCTTAACTTCAAATGGCCGACCATTAACCATTCACAGTTCAATTATTCCAATCTCAATAGACTCAAAACGGATTGATTATGTAGTAATAAAACAATCTGAAGGAACAGTAAACAAACGTACTTGTTTTGAATTACAAAATACTCACTTTGAAATGCTACTGGAGCATTCTGTAGATGCTATAGCTCTTGTAACTAATCAACACCTACATTATATTAATCAAGCAGGCGTTGAGCTACTTGGGGCCACTTCTTCCAGTGACCTAATCGGACAAAATATTTTAAACTTTTTTCCATCTACCTATCATAAAGAGCTAGAAGAACGATTCCAATCTGTCCTTAATTTTAAAAACCTTACGGAAGGATATGAGCGAGATATCATAGATTTGAATGGTCACTCTAAGATAGTACGGACCATCATTATGCCATTTGAAATCCATCATCAACCTTCCTTTCAAATCATTATTAGAGATGTAACAAAAGAAAAGCTTCTTAAAGAAAAAGAGATACAATCTGAAAAATTACTAACAGCTGGTCGACTAGCCGCTGGGATAGCTCATGAACTAAGAAATCCCTTAACAGCTGTTAAAGGATTTCTACAATTATTACAAGAACAGTCTTCTTCTTTGAATCATTATCTTGACATCATGTCAGTAGAGTTAAATAAAATTGAACAAATTACAGGGCAGTTACTATCCCTTTCCAACCCACTGGCCCATAAATATAAATCATTATACCTTTCTGATATACTCCATGAAACTGTAGGGACTTTAAGACAGAATGACCTCATTCATAACATTAGTATTCAGCTAGAGGTTCCATTGGATTCTAGTAAAATATATGGAAATGTCCATCAGCTATCTCAAATGCTACATCAATTAAATAAAAAATTCAATAGAATCTATTAGGGTAAAAGGTACTATTGTCATACGCTTAGTAGAATACGGGGATGAGTGTCATATTCAAATTCAAGATACCGGATGTGGGATCAATCAGGATCTACAACATAAAATATTTGAACCCTTCTTTACTACCAAAGATTTTGGGACTGGATTAGGATTAACCATTGTTGCTTCTATTGTAGAAGAACACAACGGTAAACTATCTTTCACATCCAATAAAAAAGGGAACAACCTTTCGTATTACTTTTCCAAAATATAAAAACGAGGCTGTGCGATGACAGCCTCGTTTTGTGTATTAATTTGACGAGTTGTTAGTGCCGCTATTATTTCCGCCTTTTTGACCGATTTCTTTATAAAACTCTTTGTCATGATTGTTTGAAGTTGCTTGTCCGCCTTTTTGACCAATCTCTTGGTAGAAATCTTTATCGTGATTGTTAGCAGTAGCTTCTCCACCTTTTTGTCCAATCTCTTGGTAGAATTCTTTGTCATGATTGTCGGCTGTAGCTTCTCCGCCTTTTTGTCCGATCTCTTGGTAGAATTCTTTGTCATGATTGTCGGCTGTAGCTTCTCCACCTTTTTGTCCGATTTCTTGGTAGAATTCTTTGTCATGATTGTTTGAAGTTGCTTGTCCGCCTTTTTTTCCAGCTTCTTCATACGACATTTTTCCATTGTTTTGGTTGTTGTTTTGTGCCATGATTCAATCTCTCCCTTTCGTCGGTTAGTAGTATCGCTTACATTTATTACTTAACCGGAAATACGAAAGAATAAACCGATTGCCAACTACCAAATTATACTAGTTCAGATAGAACATATTGATATACTAATCGGTACGTTTGTTCAAGTGAACTTTTATGAGTTCGCTCAAATGCATGTGAAGATTCTATCCCAGGTCCTATAAGTCCATGTTTCACATCAAAACCTGCACGTATAGCAGCAGAGGCATCAGAACCGTAATATGGATAGATGTCCACTTTATATCCAATATTATTTTCTTCTGCTAACCTCACTAGTTTTTTCCGAAGTTCATAATGATAGGGACCACTTGAATCCTTTGCACATATGGAAACAGTATATTCATCTGTTGATTGTCCATCACCCATAGCCCCCATATCAACGGCTAAATATTCTACCGTTTCCGGTGTGATATTACTATTACCGCCATACCCTATTTCCTCGTTATTTGAGATGAGAAAATGAGTAGTATAAGGTAAAGATTCGTGCGTACTAATTTCTTTAATTAGCTCAACAAGAATCCCGACACTTGCCTTATCATCTAAATGCCTAGACTTAATGAAGCCGCTATCAGTCACTTCTACACGTGGAGAAAAGGAGATAAAATCACCAACACTAATACCTAGCTCCCTGACTTCATTCGCATTATTTACTTTTTCATCAATTCGTACTTCAATATTTTGCTCATCTCTCTTAGCTTCACGTGCATCTTTATATACATGTACAGATGTTTGATGCATAAGAATGGTTCCAGAATACTCTTTTCCAGACGTTGTATGAATCGTACAATACTCTCCTTCTACACTATTCCAATTAAAGCCACCAATCATGGAAAGCTTCAAACGACCATTCCCTTTAATTTCTTTCACCATTGCACCCAAAGTATCTACATGCGCAGTTAGTAAGCGATGCTTGGTCGTATCCTTACCTTCTATTGTAATAAGAAGTCCACCTTTATGGTTGCGTTTCATTTCTAAAGGAAGACCTGCTAACATTGACTCCACTTTTTCAATAGCCCTACCTGTAAAACCAGATGGACTAGGAGTTTTAACTAGCTCTTCAATTGTATGTATGATCCTATTCGTTATTTCCACTGCAATGCCCCCCGTTTTGAATTCATTTTTAGCTCACTCTTAGTTTAATAAAGAATAAATTGTAATCCAAGAGATTATTTCTTCTGTCACAAGATCTATTTGCTCTTTAGAAGTTAACGGACTATTCCTGTCCCCTTTTTGAGGTCCGTAAATTCCAAAGTTCGCATGGTTTCCCTCATCTATTACAACTATTTCATTAGGTCTTGACAACCACTTATTTTTTCTTCCATTTCTTCAGAAGTCGCTAAGCCATCTAGAGAAGCACTTATTGATAAGCTCAGTAAGTCATTGATAGTAGACATATCTTCAACTGAATAAGAGGTTAAATAGATAATCCCTTTTATTTAATTATTGTCTAGTACAATAGTTGAAGCTGCTGCCCCGCCCAATGAATGTACGCCTATATACCACTCTTCAATACTAGGATAATCCATAATGATCTCTTCCGCTTTATTTGTTCCAAGTATAGCAAGATTTAAAGGCATATTAGGCATGACGACCATGATATTTTGTTTCTTCAATTGAACACCAAGATATGAATAAGCCTATTCTCCACCTATACGCCAGGATAAAAGATAAAATCAATGGATGCCACATCATTTCAAAAGACGATTCTCTTTCGACCTTTGCTCAATATATAATAATGCTTCTTCTGTTGGTTCATATGTATCAGTGGCCCACATATAAAAACCAGTTCCTCCAAACAATATAAAGGCAAACAAGAGAATGAAGAACCATTTCAACCATTTCTTACAAAAAAAAACCCTCCTTCTCCTCTTCAGTATGGAGGACAATAAACGGAGGGGCAACTATATTAATACTCTGGGTTCAATATTTCTAACCAACGAGTTGTATTTTCATAAATGACTTTTTCAAAATAATGAATTTCAAATGCTTGAAGATGTGAAAGTTTTAAAAGCTCAAAGCCTTCTAATTCACATATACTTTGTTCGATTTCAAGTATTTCTTGTGCACTAGCATATTCATTCCCACCTTTTCTTGGTAGTGGAATGCAAATTTTCTGTGATGAAGTTAGTGTAAAGGGCTCAGTAGATAATTTCCGTAGTTGTTGATTGATATCTTTTAAGGGAATGCCGTGAACTGATCCTAACAAGAAATTTCGGAAGAACAGTTCTTTAATTTCTGATTCTTTCCATTCCTCTTTCCACATAACGATATGATTTTTTATTGTATTTGTAATATGAAGCTTAATCGACTGTGTCCAATCTGATTTTTCAATCGATTGAGCTCCATGTACATTTTTTGCTAGAATTCCTTCTTTCATTCTAAATACACCTCTAACTCTCCCATAATTACTATATCTTTCGACAAAACTCTACTTTTTTATGAGGGGCAATATTAGGGCTTTGGTTTGATTTTATATGAATAACATTCTACCTAGTACATATAATACATGTACTAAATTCTTACATGAATAACGTTGAGGTGAATGACATGTATTTCTTATGTAAAATTCATAGACAAAACTACATGAAATGTATCAATTTTATTTTCCCACATGCAATGGGTAGCCCTAAACTTCGAGTTGGATGTTACATTCTTAGTATGCCTTCTATTTTCCCTAAGGTAGACATAGCAGATATCGATTACCCCTGGGACTGGATGTATAAGCTAGAAGACATTGTTACCTATATCGAAGAAGATGCCAAATGTTATCAATTTTCTATGAAGAATAGACTATATGATGCTCAGTATGAACCTCTACATAGCGATTTATTTCATTCCCTCCCCCTAGAAGATCAACATTTTTTCCAATGGTTAGAAAGTTCTTTTTCCCACTCCTCAGCAAATAATAAGAAGGACCATTTTACTCATCCAGTACAAAATCAAATTTATCAAACATGTCTTGCCATTTTGGATAATGAAGACGATATGTAACAGAAAAAAGACTGCCGGCGGGCAGTCTCATAATTTTTAGTTCTTTATTTTCCTTCTGCTAAGGCTTTCTTTTTATTAATGGCGTGCACAATAAATGTTCCTAAGAATGCTAACAGAATAATCATAAAGAATAAAGTATGCTCAATATGAATATGGAATACACTTAACAACATCTTTAATGAAATGATTCCAATAAGTACAAAGGCCGTGGTCTCTAACTCTGGAATTCTATCAATCAAGGCAATGAACACTCTTGCGACTGTTCTCATCATGATAATACCTAACATACCACCAACTAACAGAACCCAAACTTGTTCAGAAATCGCAAATGCCGCTAAAATACTATCAACAGAAAATGCAATGTCCACAATTTCTACTGAAATAACGGTACCCCAAAACAAACCAAATGTTCTTACAAGCCAACCATCTTTTTTTACTGCTTTTGCATCGTCATCTCCCTCTTTATGAGCGAAGTGTTTATAAACGATCCATCCGAGGTACGCTGCACCTAATACTTTAATCCACCAGAACTTAATTAAATATACACCTAAACCAATAAATAAGAATCGGAAGAAGTAAGCTCCCATCAATCCATACGTTAATGCCTTTTTTCGTTGTTTGTCTGGTAAATGTTTTACCATTATAGCAAGAACAAGTGCATTATCAGCTGATAATAGACCTTCGAGAACAACTAGTGTTCCAATTAATCCCCAGTTGACTGGATCTGAAAGAACTTCAACCCACATACTCCAATCGAAGAAAGACGCATAGGTTGAAAGAATTTGTTGTATGATTTCCAAAGAAAATCCTCCTAGTAATTAATAGAGATAGTTTCATATACTTTTTCTATTTTACACCCTTATTCTAAAAATACAATACAAGTGGTTTAATAGATTGCTTATTCATATCGAAGAGCATCAATCGGATCAAGCTTAGCCGCTTTATTCGCAGGTAACATACCAAAGACAATTCCAATCACCATTGAAAATACTACAGCACCTACTACTACAACCCATGAAATTAAACTTGGCCAATCCGCAAAAAACGATACGAGATTTGCTGCGACAGCTCCCAGTAAAATCCCTAATAATCCACCAATTAAGGTCAAGGTCATGGATTCAATTAAGAATTGTGTTAAAATTTGTTGTCTAGTTGCTCCTAATGCTTTACGAATTCCAATCTCACGAGTTCTTTCTGTTACTGAAACGAGCATAATATTCATAACGCCAATACCACCAACTAATAAGGAGACCCCCGCAATACTTCCAATAATACTTGTCATGATGGTCGTGATTTGACCAATACTATCTGCTAGCTCCTCTAAATTAAAGACTTGATAAGAGTCTTCCGTATTATGTAGACGATTTAATAAGGCTGTTGCTTCTTCACCTACCACTTGCAAATCGTCTGCGGTTTCCGTTTGAATGGTTACTTGATTGAAATTATTTTGTCCAAATGCTTGACGGTAGGTGCTAAAAGGTAAATACATTTCGTTTGCGCCAAAGGCAAGAAGACCCGTGGGTTCTTCTAATACTCCGATGACTTCCATCGGTTCCTTTCCAACCCAAATAATCTCACCGATTGGAGAAGAATTAGGAAAATACTCCTTTTTTATTTCTGCACTAATTACTCCTACCCTTCTTCCACCTAGAAAGTCGGCAGAAGTTAAATTTCTTCCTTCTACGAAGTCTAAATCGTTCACTCGAAGATAAGCGTCATTAATAGCATAAAGAGTAAGATCAAACTGCTCTTCTTTGTAACGTGATGATTCAAATGATGTTGTCATTCCGACAACATGTTTAACCCCTTCTATTTCTTTCAAAGCATTTATATCTTCTTGAGTAAAAGCATCTAAAAAATAGGCATTGGGGTTACTTTGGAGTTCCTCTTCACTAGGCTGATACATCACTTCTATCGTATTACCCTCACCGACAATGGTACTCTTTATCATTTGTTCTCCGCCTTGACCAATAGCAACCACAACAATGACGGATGCCACACCGATAATGATACCTAGCATTGTCAGAATGGACCTCATCTTATGAGCCAGAACAGAAGAAAAGGCCATTTTTACATTTTCTATCAAATTCATACTCTAGCCACCCTCTCTTCATCAGAGACTATGAGGCCATCTCTTACAAAAATAACACGATTGGCATATTCTGCAACTTCATTTTCATGGGTAACCAAAATAATGGTCGTTCCTTCACGATTTAAACTTGTGAATAATTCCATGATCGATTCACTCGTTTTCGTATCCAATGCACCAGTTGGTTCGTCGGCTAAAATAATTTTAGGTTCATTTACTAATGCACGAGCAATGGCAACACGTTGTTTTTGACCACCTGATAATTCATTCGGAAGATGGTGGATCCTATCTTCCAATCCTACCTTTACAAGTGCTTGCTTGGCTCTTTCTGCTCTTTCTTTTTTAGAAATCCCAGCATATACCATTGGAAGTTCTACATTTTTTAGTGCCGTTAATCTAGGTAGAAGTTGAAACTGTTGAAATACAAATCCTATCGAACGATTTCTTACAGCTGCAAGTTCATGTTCTTTATAATTGGAGATGTTTTCATTTTCAAACAAGTATTCTCCCTTGGTTGGTTTATCAAGACATCCAATCATATTCATCAAAGTGGACTTTCCAGATCCTGACGGGCCCATAATCGCTACGTATTCCCCTTCATGGATGGTAACATCTATCCCCTTTAATACATCGAAGGTTTCTTTACCAATCGTATAACTTTTCACAATTGAATTTAATGAGATCATTTTACACTCACTTCCGCACCTTCATTAATAGGCTCAGAACTTAAAATAACTCGATCTTCCTTGTTTAACCCCGAAACAATCTCGATTTCGTCTACTGTTGTAACTCCAACCTTCACTCTTTTTTAACCGCGTTTCCATCTTCAACTACCAGAACAAAATATCCCTCTTCATCCTCTTGAACGACTTCCACAGGTAACACATCCACCGTTTTTCGGTCTGTTTCTATGTCCATAAATAGTTGAAATCCTGGTTTAATTTCTGTGATATCCTCTTCTACTTTCACCGTAATAGGATATTGAACAACGCCATTTGTTGTAAAGCCTTCTGACATCCCTTGGTCCACAGGTAGTAATCCTACTTCAGAAACAGACCCTGTCCAGGTCTTATCTGTTACAACTTCAGATCGTAGGCTCACAGGCTGACCGCTTTCAAGTTTAATAGAATCATATTCTGAAATAGACCCTGTTACAATCATACTGTTTAAATTTACAATATGGATAAAAGGTGTCTGCATTTCAGACGTAATTCCGTCTGTAACGGTCTCGTCAAGTGACAAAATCGTTCCATCTATCTCAGCCGTAACGACTAACTCCTCTTCTTGTTCTGTCAAGGCATCTCGTTGTAACATATTTTGTTTTAAACCAATGTTAGCTAATCGAAGCTCCATATTTAATTGATCTCGCTCAGCAGCTATTTGTTTTTTCGCTTCTTCTTTTCCAATTTGTTCCGTTAACTCTTTTTCTTTTGAAGGTAAGTCATCCAGCTGATCTTGAACTCTATTAATTTGTAGATAATCTGATTCCATTGCTAATTTATTTTGCTCCATCTCAAGCTCTAATTGATTACTTTTATAAGTATAAAGAGTATCACCAGATTTTACATTCTGTCCTTCTTCCACTTTTATCCCATCTATTTTTCCTTTAGTAGGATCAAGATAATATTTCTTTTCTTCTTGAATCTTAAGGGTACCAGGTATCATGACATCTGATGAGATTTCCTTATTCTCTAGTGAAACAATTGACACGTCCATTGGTCCATTTTTTGCTTGTGTTTTGTAGACATTAAAACCAATCAAGGCTGCAATTAAGGTTACAACCCCTATTCCAATCCAAAGTTTCTTTTTAGACAAAGGATGCTCCTCCTAACACAGCTCCAATTACCGCCATTACGACAGCAAATGCATAGAAAATTAAGGCAATCGTCCATGCTTTTCCTTTCGTTAATTCAGCAATTATTTGTAGGCCCATCGCTGTTAAAATTGTTGTCCAAATGGAAAACACTTCAATTGAACCTAAGATAGCCCCTACTACTCCTTTTGCTTCTACTAAACTATTAAGGCTTGTTATATATACTTCTGGATTTGTTCCTAAGAAGTATGAGATTAAACTATTAAATGCTGCACCTGTAAATCCTAAAAATCCAATAAAAATGGACATCGAGAATAATTGTTTAAAGGTTGCATCTGAAGCAAACAATTTTACGAATAGCAAAGTAACAGCAGTGGTGATTAATATTCCAATTGGAGCAACCAGAACACCTGCAAAAACAGCTCCACCTATGGCAAATACCTGCATACCCTCCGCATCAAAAGAAACATCTCCCATGCTTTCGTAAATATATGGATTGATAGAAACCAGATATACACTTATGGCCATGACTACCATAGAAAGGATTAAAGGAATCCATATAACTGGTCTTTCTTTAATTCTTTTTAAATTTTCTCCTGGACTTACCCAAAGACCAAACAATGAAGGCTTTTTTGTTTCTACGATTTTTTCCATTTCACTTCTCCCCTAACTTGTAAATAATGTACTATCTATAATGTATCTCTATTGTAGGTACGTCGAAAATACAATAAAGTTTCAGAAAAAATTAATTTTCTTGATGAAAAATTCTATTCATAGCTTTGGAGTTCTATTTTTGTTATAATGGAACATTGTAAGATAAATATTTAACCCTATGTGTTACTAGTATATCTTGCAAATATACTGAGATAGGTGGAATGATTCAATGAATCAACAAGAATACAAAGTACTTCTGTACTACAAATACGTGTCCATTGAAAATGGTCAGGAATTCGCTAAGGAACATAAAGAAATGTGTTTAAACCTTGGACTTCTAGGAAGAATTATCATTGCCGATGAAGGAATAAATGGAACAGTGTCAGGAACAGTTGAGCAAACAAATGAATATATGCGTATTATGAAGGAAGATCCTCGCTTTAGTGATATGGTATATAAAATAGATGAAAGTACTGAACACGCGTTCCCGCGCATGAAAGTACGCTATCGTCCTGAACTCGTTACCCTTAGATTAGAAGACGATGTGAATCCACATGAAGTAACAGGAAAGTATTTATCACCAGAAGAATTTCGTGAAGGTATACTAGATGAGGATACAATCGTTTTAGATGCACGTAACACATATGAATATGATTTAGGACATTTCCGAGGGGCGATTCGTCCAGACGTTCTAAATTTCCGTGATTTACCACAGTGGGTCAGAGACAATAAAGAAATATTTGCAGATAAAAAAATTAATTACGTATTGCACAGGCGGCATACGTTGTGAAAAATTCTCTGGCTGGTTAGTAAAAGAAGGCTTTAAAGATGTTGGTCAACTGCACGGTGGGATTGTCACATACGGTCAAGACCCTGAAGTACAAGGGGAACTATGGGATGGTCAACTGTATGTTTTTGATGAGAGAATTGGAATACCTGTGAATCAAAAAGAGCATGTTATTGTAGGGAAAGATTATTTCTCAGACGAACCTTGCGAGCGCTATGTTAACTGCGCAAACCCGTTCTGTAACAAAAAAATTCTTTGTTCTGAGGAAAATGAGCATAAATATATGCGTAGCTGTTCACATGAATGTAGAACGCATGAACGTAACCGTTATGTTAAACAGCACAACCTTACTGAACAAGAAGTGGCAGTAAGATTACAATTAATTGAGCAAGAAGTTCAAGTTCATTAATTTATCACAAGGAGTAGAACGAATTAGATTCTACTCCTTTTTCTATTTTCTACTACTATTTGCAGAGGATAATTAGACACGTTAACACATAAATGCAGAAAAATTATAAACAAACTAAAAAACGGTACATCATCCATAATGAGATGATGACCGTTTTGAGTAGAGTATTTTAGAATGTATGCGCTAAATCCTTCGCACGAGTAATAGCGTCTGCTTTAATTTGCTCTGCTTTATCTGGCATTGCATTATGGCCTTCTACAAATAACCCTTCAAATGAAGGAACTCCAAAGAATTGCATCACAACACCTAAATAGCGGTGACCCATTTCCATTCCTGCAGCAGGTCCTTCAGAGTAAACTCCACCACGAGCTTGAATGTGAAGTGCTTTCTTATCTGTAAGTAGACCTACAGGTCCCTGCTCCGTATATTTAAAGGACTTTCCAGCAACAGAGACAGAGTCAATATACGCTTTTAATACAGGAGGGAATGAGAAGTTCCAAAGTGGTGAAACAAATACATATTTATCAGCCGCAACAAATTGTTCTACTAACTCTGAAAGACGCCCAACTTTTGCTTTTTCATGTTCAGAAAGTTCCTCAAATCCTTGACCTGATTGTAATTTACCCCACCCACTAAAAACATCTGCATCAATAGATGGAATGTTTTCTTTATAAAGGTCGATGTGAATCACTTCATCATTTGGATTTGATTCTTTATATTGCTCAATAAACTCTTTTCCTACTGCCATACTGTAAGACATTTTGTCATCGTGTGGATGAGCTGTGATATACAAAACTTGTGCCATTTTCCATTCCTCTTTTCTAATTTTTTTTACACTATAGTTTTTTCTACTTGTGTTAAATTATTAATTATCTTGAATTAAATTATCTTCAATTCGAGATTTATTTTACTCTAAAGTCTGATGATTGACAAGTAAGGTGCTTAACTATTTATATTCTAAAAAAAAAGAACCTATAAGGTTCTAAGGTTCTCCATACTTAGTCATTAGATTCCAAATAAAATGGATTTCCACTAAGATTCATTCTAGCTTCTTCCGTTAATTCAAGTATATCCTGTTCGATAAGGCCTTCACTTGTTTCTAGGCTATGGTGAACACTTCCGTCAAAATGTAACGGTTTTCCTTCCATTTCCACTCACCTCCAACCTTAGACTCTACATAATTTTACCATTTATTCGCGTTCATTTGAGGTAAATTTCAGAAAATCTCATGGATTTTGTCCTTTGTATTATCTACCATTGTAATGAATAGCAATCGATACAGTAGCCTTTTTAGCTAAGGGACTAAATGGTCATGTTTATCCAGTATGTTAGCAAGACAAAGTCCTGTCCCCTATTTCCAACCTCTTTACCAATTATTTTTGTGAGTATTTTATTTTTTTTGGTTTAGAAGCTATAGAGGATATTAACAAAGGTGGATGAGTGTCTTGTTTAGATTGCTATTATTTTATGCTGTTTTATGTTTATGTATAGCTAACAATAGCCACGTAGAAGCTAGTTCTTTTCATGCCTTAGACTTTCAAATAGTTGACCTAGAATGGGAATACGTAGATCAACTCTTACCTAAAGAGTCTACTTTCACGGTCCTTGATATCGAAACTGGGGAAAGGTTTGATGTACAAAGAAGAGCAGGTAGTAACCATATTGATGCTCAGCCGCTTACCGTTCATGATACAAACAAAATGAAAAAGATATTTCACGGTGAATGGAGCTGGAATAGACGTGCTGTATTTGTAGAGTATGAGCAAGTATTGATCCCGGCATCTATACATGGAATGCCTCATGGGGGGAGGTGCCCTTCAAAATAATTTTCCTGGACACACGTGTATTCATTTTATTGGAAGTACCACTCATGGATCTGGAAAAGCCGATCTTTCTCATCAACTTATGATAATAAAGGCTACAGGAAAGCTTCAAGCATATATTCAATCGTTACAACCTAAAGATACGGTTAAAGCATTACTATTGAGCTTAAAAAACAGAGATCATCAAGTAGCAAATCATTTGGCTTTAACTCAATTAACTTATCAAGATATAGAAAATATTGATGCTTTAAAATGGGAAATAAAATCAAGCAGTCAAAACGAAGAAGAAGCTTCGGTTAACGTATCTTTCAAACTGTACATTAAAGACATCGGCCCCATAGAAAGAAAAGTCCATTTCACATTACAACGGAACAAAGTGTTACAACAGTGGGTAGTTGATCCTTCCCCAATCCTATGTACACTTAGTATGGAGTGAGAAAAATTGAAAGTGTTTAAAATTTTTTTAATTACTGCATGCCCATTCAATGACTCTGAATAAAGTGGAGCTATATGATGAAAATGAACTCATTACTTCTCTATCATTTAACGACTTCTTACTGTTAGATATTTAAATTGAAGGGCAATACAGTGTTTTTTTGTGGGTTTATCATAAGTAGCTCTTAAATCTGCAACACTTAATCCTTTACTTTCATTTGCAATAACTACCGTTCACGTCACGTTCAATCGTATACGTTTTATCTATATTTATAAGATAATAAAGTGTAAATACATCATGTATTGGAGCACCTTTAATTCCAGGCAGTACTTTTTCATAATAATTAGCATAGTATTGAGTAAGTACACGTAGTAATTCTTTGTATGGATTAGCTGTATGGCGATAAATGTACAAAGCAACTTCTCTTGAAAGAATAGCACGATTGGTTACATTTAACGGGGTGATATGTACTTGTTTCACGTAGTTTAGAACGATATTTGTCGCATTGGGGTCTCCATAAAAATTCGCTTCAGCGTTTCAAGTAACATTACCAGGTACTTGAAACGCTCCACCCATCAAATAAATATCCTGTACCTTCTTCATCAATTCAGGCTTTAAGTTAAATGCGATCCCTAATGATGTCTGCCTTCCACATCTACAATAACAACCTCATCAATATGCTGTTCAATGATTTCAAACACTTTCTCAAATGGATAAATAGAAGCAGAAAAATCATCTGGTGGTGTATAGGGCCCTAATCCATCTTCCCCGTGTATACCTGGGTAGAAGACTTGAGGTTCTTCTGTAAAAGGGTGAGAAGCCCCCACGATAACAGGTATTTCGGGATGATTAGCAAGATGTAGTAAATAGGCCGCATTCTTAGTTGAATCTGAAACAGAAACATTTCCGTAGCTAGTCACAACCGCAAGTAATTCTATCTCTGGATGAAGAATAGAATACATAATGGCTAGTGAATCATCTATCCCAGGATCTGCAAACAGTATAATCTTCACCAATACGCCCCCTCTTATCATTTTTACATACCTATTCAGGAAGTTATAAAGTAGCACAAAAAACTTAGAGCTGTTATCAAACTCTAAGTTCACCCTCAATAAAATAACTATTTTAAAGATGGTTTTGGCATCGTATCATGAACAAAATATGGTGCTTTAGATAATTTAGGCTTTGAGCCAAATGGACCTGGTTCACTTACGTATTTAAAGGTAGATTTCCCGTCCATGCTTGGTCCACTAGCCCATCTACCTTCAGCACTTGCTTCTCCTCTAGATAAGTTATAAAGATCATATGAGACGGCTTGCTTTTCAAGTTTCCTTGGGAATGTGGTCGGTACGACAATATCTCCTTCTCGTTCTTCTAATTCCGCAATTGCTGCTGCCCATTGATTTTGATGGGCTGTGTCTCTTGCAATAAGGAAGGATAACGTATCTTTTACGCCTGGGTCATCACTTAGTTCATATAATCTAACGGCCTGCAGCCTTCCTTGAGATTCGGCCATTAAGTTTGCCCTAAAATCAGCAAGTAGGTTACCGCTTGCCCCTATATAAGAAGCCGTCCACCTGTTACCAACACTGTCGACAGGCATAGCCCCTAATCCACTAACAATCACATGCTGAGGGTTCATCCCACCCATTACCGCTCCTAAGACAGGATTGCTCTTATACATTTCCTCCTGCAAAGAGACGGGTGCTCCGTCGAGTAATTTAGCTATAAGGGTTGCCAGTAGCTCGACATGACCAATTTCTTCCGTTCCAATATCTAAACATAAGTCTTTATATTTCTTATCCGCTCTAGCGTTAAATCCTTGAAATAAATATTGCATCATAACGGAAATTTCCCCGTATTGTCCGCCTAGAATTTCTTGAAGCTGTTTGGCGAAAACTGGATTTGGGCGACTTGGATTCGCTTCATATTGTAGCTCTTTAATGTGATAAAACATTTAATTCACCTCAGCTAATTTAATTTGTTCCAACACTACATTATGGATAAAAAGCCTGTATTGTGAATAATACATTTAGTATTTTAACAGGTAAGGGCCTATGCTGGTTGTCAGTTCATTTGATATACTACTGGAATAAATAGATTGAAAATGAAAGACCGAGGTGTTTATTATGATTAATGCAACAGGATGGATTACATTCTCCTATATACCAAAAGCAGTAAAAAACTATAAACATAAAGCAAAAATCTCTATTAATAAATTCAGCAAGGAAGGAAACCGATTTGAGGTTCAAACAGTATCCCAACCATTTGAACGTAACGGGGACATTGTTGTGGAAATAAAGTGTAATTTTGACATAACCTTTAACGAACGTTCGTATCAAAAGGAAGCGAGTGATTATATCAGCATCGTGAGTGATGAATTACAAGAATTACTCCCTGTAAAAGGTGCGCCTATTACACAAATTGTGAATATCCAAAAGGTATAAGCTAGGCATTTTCAGTGTTTAATCTTGGTAAATTCTTCACTGTTTGACTTCAAGAACTCCCCTTTATTATTTAACGGAGATACTCTTACGATGACTCAGCTCTATTTTAGCAAGGAGAAATTATCCTATGATAAAAGAAGTCTAACTTTCAAAAAGAAGGTTAGACTTTTTTCTATACACGCCTAATAAATTGACCGAGTCTATACTTTATTAACCTCTATACATTAAAGGTTAACTTTCTTCATAGAACCTAGGCAGATTATCTTCAAACTGACTCCAGTCCATTGTCATCTCTTTTTCTGATAACAAACACTCATCAAGCGTTTGAATAATCTCACTCTTATTCATTTCGATTCCTATCATCACAAGCTCGGTCATTCTATCCCCGTATACTGCATCAAAGCGACTTGCTAATTCTGGTTCTTCCTGTAAAATTTGCTGAATTTCTTCTTTAGGATACGTGGCAAGCCATTCTCCAGCACCTTGAAGCGTAATGGAAGGACCTGCCTGAGATAATAATCCGGTCGTGTTGTTTCTTGAAGATAACCAGAAAAATCCTTTTGCTCTTACGACCTCCACAGGCCAAATTTCTAACCACGCCTGGAACCGCTCAGGGTGAAATGGTTTTTTACTTCGATACACAAATGATGAGATGCCATATTCTTCTGTTTCAGGAGTATGTTCTTCATTCAACTCTTTTATCCAGCCAGCTGCTTGACTTGCTTTTTCAAAATCGAATAAACCTGTATCTAGTATTTCATCTAACGCTATATTGGATTTTACTGTTCTGACAATTTTTGCTTCAGAATTTAATTTTCGTAAAACTGCTTCCAGCTCGTCCGCATCTTCACTAGAAATAAGATCTAATATATTTAGTAGGATAACATCTGCAAATTCAACCTGGTCAATAAGAAGGTCCACTACTTCTCGTTCATCATGCTCATCCGTTGCTTCCTTTCTGTTGAGAAGCGTTTCACCTGAAGCATAATCATGCCAAAAACGATTTCCGTCCACAACAGTTACCATAGTATCTAACCGGCAGATATCAGAAAGTTTTATTCCTAATTCTTCATCTATATACGTAAACGTTTGAGCGACAGGAACAGGCTCAGAGATTCCCGTAGATTCAATCACGATATAATCTAACTCACCTGACTTCACCAGTTTTTCCACTTCTATGATTAAGTCTTCACGTAAGGTGCAGCAAATACAACCATTTTGGAGCTCAACTAATTTTTCATCTGAACGTACCACTTCACTATTTTTTATAAGAGCACCATCTATATTAATTTCACTCATATCATTGACGATAACCCCAATTCTCTTCTGTTCCTTATTGGTTAAAATGTGATGCAATAATGTAGTTTTACCTGATCCTAAGTATCCACTTAAAACTGTAACGGGTACTTTCCCCATGTTCAATCTCTCCTCTTTTATATACCGATAATCAATATCATTACGAATTAAACACTATTCTTTCCGCTGCTTTCCTGGCCCCAGATATATTTCTAGAAACAGGTCCTAATTCTAATTCTGCCAGAGGCCCTAACACATAAAGATGCCTACACCATTCAAGTGATTCGTTCACAATTGGATAGCCGCATCTCGCACATTGAAGTCGTTCTTCTTCTATAAGCTCCTTTAACCAGGATTGACTCATAGCCCTCGATTCAAATCCAGTAGCTAAAATAACAGTCCTAGCTTGCAGACTTTTACCTTCTCTCATTTTCAATTTGACTTTGTTAGAAAGTTGGTTTGCACTTTGTACTTCATCCGTGACTACATGCACCTTCTTTTCTTCCTGTAGCCTCTGTATCTTTTGATTGAGTTCTTTCATTATGGATCCTCTATGCCTTGCTTCATTTATCCATTTTCTTCGCTTTTCATAATCAGGACTTGAAGAAAACTCTGACATAAATTTAGGCCCTAGCCATCCTGGATCACTATCAAAAGACTGTACTCTAAAAGGATGCCGTTTTACGAGTGTAACCTGCCCAGGAAAAAGGGACGCTAACTTGATCACGGTATGTGCTGCCGTTATTCCTCCACCAACGACCACGAACGGCGGCTGTAATGTACGAAGCTCAGGAAATTCTTCACTAAATATATGATGTATATTTTTTAATTGATTACCTTGATCCGCCCAATTTGGAAAGGACAAATGTTGATTTAAGCTGATCGAAATCACTATATTCCTATCTAGTAAAGTGGTACCCTTACTAGTATGGACAGCCCAACGATTCTATTTTTTTATGTACACCCGTTACGATAGCTTGGTACCACATGTTTTGAATAGTGATATCTTTTAAAATAGTAGCTGTATGTTCATTAAATAGTGAAAGAGATGGACGCTTGTAATGCCCATAAAAATCCTCCTTCGTGCCCACACGCTTACCAAACTGATGCAGACTAAATGGATTGGTATCAATGTGATGAACAAAAGGAGACCTTAAATAATTCATGGAGATACGACTAGTGTTTCGCTTCCAAACAGCCATAGGTTCTTCATTAGGGTCGATAATCAGTAAATTTCTACTATCAGCTTTACCAGACTTTATCAGATAGGTAGCGATTGTACATCCATGAACACCTCCACCTATAATGATCCATTCAAACATGTTTACTTCTCCTTAATAAATCGTAATACTTACGATTTATATCATGAAAAAAGAATGGGTTTTCGTC
>NZ_ABFU01000052.3 GCF_000171615.1 Bacillus coahuilensis m4-4
TCTTTTTTATTGTTTAGTTCGCAACAATATTCACAAGCTTACCTGGTACAGCAATCACTTTGCGAACCGTCTTGCCTTCTATTTGACTCGCAACTTCTTCTAATCCAAGCTTTTCAAGCTCATCTCTTGTAGCTTCACGAGGAACCATCAGTTTAGAACGAACCTTTCCGTTCACTTGAACTACAATTTCCACTTCATTATCTACAAGCTTAGACTCATCAAATGTTGGCCATGCAGCGTAAGAGATGCTTTCTGAGTATCCAAGTTTGTTCCAAAGCTCTTCTGCAAGGTGAGGTGCAATAGGAGAAAGAAGCTTAATGAAGCCTTCGACGTAATCTTTTGAAATAGCTTCTGCTTTGTAAGCATCATTTATAAAGACCATCAGCTGAGAAATTGCTGTATTAAAGCGAAGCCCCTCATAATCTTCCGTCACCTTTTTAACCGTTTGGTGATACGTTTTATCTAATGATGCATCCGCAGTAGCTTGAACTTTTTCACTCACTGTGCCATCTTCTGTGATAAACAAACGCCATATACGGTCTAGGAAACGTCTTGATCCATCTAGGCCAGTTGTAGACCATGCAATGGAAGCTTCAAGTGGTCCCATAAACATTTCGTATAGACGAAGTGTATCGGCGCCATGGCTTTCAACGATATCATCTGGATTCACAACATTTCCTTTTGATTTACTCATTTTCTCATTGTTTTCCCCTAGAATCATTCCTTGGTTGAAAAGCTTTTGGAATGGCTCTTTTGTTGGGACTACGCCAATATCGTAAAGGAATTTGTGCCAGAAACGAGCATAAAGTAAGTGAAGAACGGCATGCTCTGCTCCTCCAATATACATATCAACAGGAAGCCACTCATCAAGCTTTTCAGGAGCAGCCAAGTACTCTTCGTTCGTTGGATCAATATAGCGTAGATAATACCAGCAGCTACCCGCCCACTGCGGCATCGTGTTTGTTTCACGGCGACCTTTTTTCCCAGTCTCAGGATCCACTACGTTCACCCATTCTTCAATGTTTGCTAGTGGAGACTCTCCCGTTCCAGATGGTTTAATTTCCGTTGTTTTAGGAAGAACCAGCGGAAGCTCAGATGCTGGAACAGTCGTCATCGTGCCGTCTTCCCAGTGAATAACAGGAATAGGCTCTCCCCAGTAACGCTGACGAGAGAACAACCAATCACGTAAACGATACGTTACTTTCTTCGTTCCAATACCTTTCTCTTCTAGCCAAGCAATCGCTTTTTCAATTCCTTCTTCTTTATTTAATCCGTTTAGTAAATCAGAATTAACATGCTCACCATCTCCAGTGAATGCTTCCTTCTCAACGTCTCCACCTGATACAACTTCAACGATTTTCAGGTCAAATTGTTTAGCAAATTCATAATCACGCTCATCATGTGCAGGAACCGCCATAATCGCTCCAGAACCGTAGCTCATTAACACATAATCCGCAATCCAAATTGGCATCTTCTCTCCGTTTGCTGGATTTACCGCATACGCGCCTGTGAAAACACCTGTTTTCTCTTTTGCCAGATCTGTACGCTCTAGATCACTTTTAGACTTAATAGAATCAATGTACGCTTTCACTGCTTCTTTTTGCTCAGGTGATGTAATTGTATCAACTAGTGGATGCTCAGGAGCAAGGACAGCATACGTTGCACCAAACAGCGTATCCGGGCGTGTGGTGAATACATCAAACGATTGATCCGTTCCTTCAATTGTAAAATTCACTTCTGCCCCTTCTGAACGACCAATCCAGTTACGTTGCATATCTTTTATGCTTTCTGGCCAATCAACTAGATCCAGATCATCTAGAAGTCTATCTGCATACGCCGTGATACGAAGCATCCACTGCTTCATCGGACGCCGCTCAACAGGGTGACCCCCACGCTCACTCACACCGTCTACCACTTCTTCATTGGCAAGAACTGTACCTAGAGCAGGACACCAGTTCACAGCCACTTCATCCACATAAGCTAAGTCTTTTCATATAGCTTAGTAAAAATCCATTGTGTCCACTTGTAATAAGATGGATCTGTTGTATTGACTTCACGATCCCAGTCGTAAGAAAACCCTAGCGCCTTTATTTGACGACGAAAGTTATCTACATTTAATTTCGTGAATTCTGCTGGATCATTCCCAGTGTCCAGTGCATATTGCTCAGCCGGTAATCCAAACGCATCCCACCCCATTGGATGTAGAACGTTATATCCCTGCATTCTCTTCATTCTAGAAAGAATATCCGTAGCCGTATACCCTTCTGGATGTCCTACGTGAAGACCCGCACCTGATGGATATGGAAACATATCTAGTGCATAGAACTTAGGTTTTTCCTTATCTTCTGTCGTTTTGAATGTCTTATTGGTTTCCCAATAGTGCTGCCATTTTTGTTCGATATCTTTGTGTTGAAAGCTCATGAATTTTCCTCCTATTCATCATTGTAAGTCGGTCCAAAGAGCTTTTTAAACATAAAAAACTCCCGTCCCATCGGTAAAAATGGGACGAGAGTGTCATATGTAATCTCCCGCGGTACCACCCAAATTAGTGCATGGCTTATAGCTCCTTGCACTCGGCTCATTAGGTTCTTATCGCGAACAAACGGAATGCACTACTACTTTGGTAGGGTTGGTTCATGCATTCAAGCTCGATAGGCGAGTTCATGAAGAATCCCGTTGACTTGCACCATCCGTCAACTCTCTTTAAGGGAAAGAATTCACTACTACTCCTTCTTAGACGCTTACTTACTATGTAGTTGGTCTTATTGTATGCAAAATTGAGGGAAGTTGCAAGTGATGTGTGAGGGATTTTTTGAGGGAATGATTTTTGAGTTTATTGGGGAGGGTGTCTGCGGCGGGATAGGGGATTGGGGATTGTGCGCTTTTTAGACTGGAGCTTGCGCGCATTTGGAGGTGACCTGCGTTTCATCTATTTTTCAACCCAATTTTACATGGACAAAAAAAAGCCCCTACTAGAGGGACCCTGCATATGCTAGTAATCTATTTCAACACACTTACTGTTAACGATTCTTCCCTCTTTAGAAGGCGGTCGTATAATACCGTTAGTGTGATGCTGATAATTAACAATCCGATAAGTGCATAGAATAAAACGCTCATTCCATATAAATCAACTAGGATACCACCTAGTAATGGACCGATCATACGCCCACCAGTTGCGGTACTATTTACAATCCCTTGATAAAAACCTTCACGACCCTTTGGGGCTAATTGATTTGCAATCGTGGGAACGGCTGGCCAAACTAACATTTCACCAACGGTTAAAATAACCATTGCCGCTACGAACGCTGTAAATACAGTAGCCTGAGCTGTAATAATATAGGAAACTATGAAAATACTAATTCCAATAATGATTTGTTTTTTCAAATTGTTTTCAAAGCGTTTTACAAGTGGCTTGATAAATGGCTGCCCCAGTACGATAAGCGCTCCGTTCACTGTCCAAAGAAGGCTATATTGGCTTAGTGAGATAGATAATTCTTGTGTATACGTTGCAATAGTTGTTTGCCATTGTACGTAGCCAACCCAACACAGCAAATAGGCTCCACATAGAATTAATAAAGCTGTTAAGCGTTCCTTTACAATTCCCGTTGAGGTTGAATCTAATACGGATGCCGTTTGAGTACTACTAATTTCAATGTTTCGGTAACCAATTACCGCAATGAATAGGAAAACACCATACATCGATAGATTGGCTAAAAAGATCCATTCAAATGAAAAGCTTGCGACTAGTCCACCAAGAGCGGCACCTAGAGCAACCCCAACATTTTGGGCCACGTAGATAGCATTAAATGCTCGGCGTCCTCCCTCTTTCCAAACAGAACCTGCCATTGCGTACATGGAAGGGAACACAATTCCAGATCCAAACCCAACAATAGTTAAAAAGATTATATAATGAGGCCATCCATGCCAAAAATTCATTCCAATGAGGGCAATTAAGGTAATCCCAATTCCAAGAAGAATAGAGCGATACCCACCAATTCGATCAAACAGAGACCCACCAATTAAATTTCCAATGACACTTGCTCCTGCGTTTAACATAAGTACAATTCCTGCCATTGATAACGTTTGTCCCAAATGGTCATGAATGTATATGGTGTTTAGTGGCCAAAGAAACGATGCACCCGTAACATTTACCATCATTCCAATTACCAATAGCCACAATGATTTTGGCATAAAAAATACGCTCCTCTTCCGTAAATTTCGAGAACCGTACTAATTGTAGAGGTTTTTATCACAATGCGCAATGGATATACATGTGTTTTGAATTGTAAGTTTTTTTGGCAGTGAAGGTTGAGAATTGAGTGGAGTGTTAGTGGATTTTTGACTCGGTTTTATTTTACGCAAAGTGGGCGGGTACACTCAAGGTCCGGGCACCCCTATTTAATTTAACACTCTCTCTTCAGGGTACCGGGCGACGTACCTTTGCTAGTGGGCGGGTTTTTTAGTTTCCCATTTGGGGCTGGGCTTTATTTTACCCTTAGTGGGCGGGTTTTCCTTTAAAGTGGGCGGGTACTCTCAAGCTCCGGGCACCCCTTTTAATTTTACACTCTCTCTTCACGGCACCGGGCGACGTACCTTTGCTAGTGGGCGGATTTCTTTTATAAGTGGGCGCTTTTTTCCCTTCACCGGGCTCAATCTCCATCCTAGTGGGTATTTTTATAGTTTCCCATTTGGGGCTGGGCTTTATTTTACCAATAGTGGGCGGGGTTTCTTTTATACCGGGCAGGTACGCTTAAGGTCCTGGCACCTTTTCGAATTAATAGACCGACCCATACCCAAAAAAGCCGCCCAACCGGACAGCTCATACATCTTAATCTGGATTTTCCACATGCTGCTTGGATTTTACAGCCTGGCTTCCCTTTTGCTCGTACTTCTTTTTTGAGGCTTTGACTGGGTTGTATTCTTCTCCGAACTCGGTATCAAGGTTTCGTCCTGCTCCTCTTGTTTTTTGCTCTGGGTTGTTTTGTTTTGAACGTTTCGTAGTCATCCTATGGACTCCTCCTTATCGGTCGTGATTCAGAAGTATCATTTCGTTTTGTAGATGCTCTACCTGAAGGCGCATACGGTGAAGCTGTTCACGTTGTTGATGGTTAGCACTATCCACTAGGTGTAAAAGTGAATTCACAGACGTTTCGAGCATCTGCATCGAATCGGAATATTCTTGGTCATGATAGTGCTCTTGTTTGGAACCTGCCTCATATTGTTGTTGCGCATAGCGAATTGCGTCTTCACACTGTTGTAGGCATTCTTCTACTGATTGACGTGTCGCCATTTACATCCTCCCTTTCCTACTGAAGCTAGGGGCTTCACGTACTAGTATTCACTGCTTCGTCAAAAACAATGATGGTAATATTGTACTTATTAAGAGGGGCAACGATTTTTACAGAAATTCATGGTAAAATAGAGCTTATTGAATTTCAGAAGCGGAGGCGACTCGAATGTCTCAACCAAAACCTTTTTTATTTGCTTCGGACCATAAACGTTATCATACATGGAATTATCATCTGCGAGGACATTTCGGGCATAAGGTGTTTAAAGTTGCGCTAGACGGCGGCTTTGATTGCCCAAACCGAGATGGAACTGTAGCTCACGGTGGATGCACGTTCTGTTCAGCTGCTGGTTCTGGTGACTTTGCAGGTAACCGTGCAGACGATATTATTACCCAATTTCATGATATACGCTCAAGAATGCATGAGAAATGGAAAGACGGAAAATATATGGCGTACTTTCAAGCGTTTACCAATACCCATGCCCCTGTGGATGTTTTACGCGAAAAGTATGAAGCTGTTTTACAACAAGAGGGTGTTGTAGGATTGTCCATCGCTACTAGACCGGATTGTCTACCTGATGATGTTGTGGAGTATTTAGCAGAATTAAATGAACGCACATACCTTTGGGTCGAGCTTGGTTTACAGACCGTTCATGAAAAGACCGCACGTATTATTAATCGTGCACATGATTACGAAACCTATGTAGAAGGCGTTAACAAATTAAGAAAGCACGGAATTCGAGTGTGTTCTCATATCATTAATGGTCTACCTCTTGAAGACCGGGATATGATGATGGAGACTGCACGAGAAGTGAGTAAATTAGATGTTCAGGGGATTAAAATACACTTACTTCATCTTTTAAAAGGTACGCCGATGGTGAAGCAGTACGAAAAAGGAATGCTAGAATTTTTAACACAAGAGGATTATGTGAATCTCGTTTGTGATCAATTAGAAATTTTGCCTCCTGAAATGATCGTTCATCGTATTACGGGTGATGGGCCGATTGACCTGATGGTAGGACCGATGTGGAGTGTGAACAAGTGGTCCGTATTAAATGATATTGATGCCGAGTTAAAAAGACGAGACAGCTACCAAGGAAAAAACTATGTAAGGATTGAGCAAAACGTATGAAGTTAAAGAGAATTCTTCCTTTTGCACGTGATCTTTTACAGAGTGCTGTAGACAAAGGAGATATTGTCATAGATGCCACTATGGGAAATGGTCATGACACTCTCTATCTTGCACAGCTTGTGGGAGAGGAAGGACATGTATTTGCCTTTGATATACAAAACGAAGCAATAGACAGTACTAGAATGCAGTTAAAGAAATCCGGCATTACCGAAGGGGTTACATTAATTCACCGTGGACATGAACATGTAAAAGATGCTGTACCGGCAGATGTTCACGGGAATGTAAAGGGAGCCATCTTTAATTTAGGCTACCTACCTGGCGGTGATAAACGCATTGTAACCACTGCGAATACAACAATTCAAGCCATTGAATCATTACTTTCCATTATGTCTCCAGAAGGAGTCATTGTGCTGGTCATTTATCACGGTCATGATGAAGGAAAAGAAGAACGTGACAAGCTTTTAACTTATGTAGAAAACCTTGATCAAAAAATGGCTCATGTTCTTCGATATCAGTTCATCAATCAACAAAATCACCCTCCCTTTATCGTCGCTATTGAAAAAAGGTAAAAGCTTGAGGCCAGTGTCCTCAAGCTTTTTATTTTCATAAATTAAATTCGTTTGCGATTAACTCGAAACTCTTCAACTTATCTTCAAAACTGTACGTAATGGTCACAAGCATGATTTCTTCTGCTTGGTAGGCTTGACTTAACTCTTCAAGCTGCTGACGAACAGAGGATGGGCTTCCGACAACCATACGTTTACGATTCTCTTTTATACGAAGAAGTTCATATGTGCTATAGTTATAGGCTGCTGCTTGCTCTGGACTTGGTGTTCCAGTTGATTTCATACCTTGTTCAAGCATTAAAATGGATAAATCAATACTTGATGCGATTCTATTGGCTTCTTCATCCGTAGCTGCACAAATGGTAAAAATGGCAGGCATGGTCTTAGGAGAATCTAGATAAGCGGATGGTTTAAAGTTTTCACGATAATGTCTCGCGTAACTTGGACCACCTTCTCCGTTAATAAACTGAGCGAATGTGTAGGGTAATCCCTTCTCAGCCGCAACCTCCGCACTAGATGGGCTTGAACCAAGTATCCATACTTCCGGTGCCGTATCTAATTGTGGTGTTGCCTTTAATCCTCGATATGGATGATCCTCTGGTAGATTATCATGTAAATACCCAAGTAAATCATTAATTTGATTAGGGTAATTTCGAATGTCTTTTCTAGCTCCATCTGCTAGAGCCATTGAGGCTAATGGCATTCCACCTGGAGCTCTACCTAACCCTAAATCAATTCGATTTTCTGTGAGACCTTCAAGAACTTTAAAATTCTCAGCTACTTTATAGGCACTGTAATGAGGTAACATAATGCCCCCAGAACCTACACGAATACGATCAGTTTTAGCAGCTAGATGACTAATTAAGACTTCTGGAGATGACCCAGCAAGTCCTGTTGCATCATGATGCTCCGATACCCAAAATCGAGAGTATCCTAATTTTTCTACATGCTGCGCTAACGTTACAGTATTGGCTAACGATTCTTTTGCAGACATCCCCTGGCTAATTGGTGACTGGTCTAATACACTTAGTTTCACCACAAATCCCCTTCCACTCTATTGATGTCCCTTATCTTAATACAGGATGAAGAGTTTTAAAATGAAAGTGCTCAGCCGACTTTTTTGAATGTTCTCCTCACATTTCTATACATCACACCATTTGCATAAAAGAACATACTAACAAGTCCACTTGAGCGTATCATTTTAAATGCTAGCTTGCGGAGGGATGGATTATTCCACACTTTTTCATCTGAAAGATATACCCCCAGTAACCCCCTGTTAATAAGCTTATGGAAATGGCGATCAGGCAATTTATCGGTTCTTTTATCGGCTTCTTGTAAAAAATGAAGAAGTCTCGTAAAAAGCTCTTCCTCACTTTGGTAATATTCACAAAAGTTTAAATCTCCTTCTAAAAGGTCTTCCTCTTGATCAATAAAAATAATCAAGTAAAATATGAAGTCCTTGGATATAAGGAAAATATCCCTCTTTGATTAAGTCTCCGTGCATCGGTTCATAATCCTCACGATGGGCATAGGATACGAGACAGAAAATCCCTAGAGTAGAACCAGAGCATGCAGAAAATTCATGCCAGTCCATTGTTGGAAGCTGATGGCGATGCTGCTCAAACCAATTGACTAACCTCTCTTCTCTCTCTTCTAACTTCACATGCTTATGTATTTGTAAATCACAATAATATTGACATAGCTCTAATAAAAACGTCTTTATCGACGGGTAATGCTTCATTTCTTTTAATAAGTGCTGGCAAGTTTTAACTAAATCGGCTAAGTATTCTCCGTCCCCGTTCGTCTCTCGGTATCGGTAATAGTCTCGTAAGGGGGCATCTACAGTTAAACTGTCCATCATGGATTCGTGAAGCGCAGCGAAATCATTGGGGTCTAGGGAGACACTGCGATCGCAAAGATTATCTAAATAGTCACTAATCGTCTGATAAGCCACAATAAATTTGACTACTCCATCGATTTCACTGTCTGATAGAAGACCGAGAATAGCCCCACCCTCACAATGAAATGTTTTATGCTCGATGCTTGTTAATGCTTGCTGCCTTAATTCTGAATCTGGAATTTGTTCTGCACGCTCTTTCCAAAATTCTAATTCCTTGTGAACAATCGGGAATACTTTCCGATATACTTTGGTCATTAACATGAACGGCTCTGTAGGAACGCCCATTTTCTCACCCCATTTTATTCGATTCAATTGTGAACAATTCACAATGACAGTCTAGAAAATGCTTTACGACGGTTACCACCTGTTCTTTTTCAGGTTCACTAAGAAGCTCATGGTAACATTTCTTCCAGCTTTTATAGTGCTTATCTGAAACGGACAGTGCTTGAAACCAGTCGTACACTTTTTCTTTATCTACTAGTTTATCATCATCGCCTTGTAAGACCAAAACAGGAAGGTCAGGAAAATCTTTTATTTCATCAAATGCTTTTCCCACTGCACTTTTCAACTCTCGGTACCACCTTACAGACACCTTTGTTAAGTATAATGAATCGTTTAAGTCAGAATCTTGCCGGTCCCTGTCTCTCGTTATGCTACCTGGCATAATTTTCGCCTTAAATTTCATTTTAGGTGAAAGAAGATTTAATGGATAGGACAATAAGTTGAGAGACATAGGGGGTCCAGCTAAAAGTCCTAAACCAGGCGATGATAAAATGACACCTTGAATTGGTTTGTTTTCTTTTTGTAAGTATCGGACGGCAACCAAGCCTCCCATACTATGGCCAAATAGAAACGTAGGAAGCTCATACTGAAGAGCATGTCCTACCCAATCCTCAACTTCCATTAAATATTCATCAAACGAATCAATGTGGCCCCTAAATCTCCTAGAAGAGGTTCCGTGTCCTGGGAGGTCTCCTGCAACGACCGTATACCCTTCTTCTCTGAATCGTTCAATGGTCCATTTATATCGACCATGGTATTCCATCGCTCCATGGATTAATACGAGTACGCCTTTTGGAGAATCTGTATAGGATTGAAAAATATACAAATCATTCTACCTCCTTACTCCTATTTTGTTAAAATGGATGAGACTAACGAGTAAAGGAGCTTATGCTATGATTTATCCTTATCATGATTTCACCCCAGCTATTCATCCATCTGCCTTCATCGCTGACCATGTGACAATCACAGGTGATGTTTCCATTGGAGAAGCGACTTCGATTTGGTTTAACACCGTTATTAGAGGAGATGTCTCTCCAACGATTATTGGGAATCGAGTCAACATTCAAGATAATAGTGTCTTACATCAAAGTCCTAACCGACCACTAATCATAGAAGATGAGGTCACTGTAGGCCATAGTGCCATTCTTCATAGCTGTATTCTTAGAAAGCATTCCCTAATTGGCATGGGCTCAATCGTATTAGATGGAGCTGAAGTTGGAGAAGGCGCATTTGTTGGAGCAGGCAGCCTTGTACCACCCGGCAAAAAAATTCCACCCCATACACTTGCATTAGGTCGACCTGCAAAGGTAGTTCGAGAACTTACAGAAGAAGATAAAAAGGATATGGAGCGCATTGTTCGAGAGTATGAGGAAAAGGCACAATACTATAAGTCACTTCAATATCCGAAATAATTTTTTATTATTTTTCCCAAAGTCTTCATTTATATGTTAAAATGTAAGCGGTTACACTCATAAAGGGAGAGTGATCCTATGAACAATGGGGATGTTCAGTTTGAAACAAGCGTCATTCATCATGGTTATTCATCAAGAGACCACCATGATAGTTTAACGCCTCCTATTTATCCATCTTCTACATTTGCTTTTGCAAACGCAAAGCAAGGGGAAGAACGATTCTCGGGAGAACAAGAGGGGTATATTTATTCTAGATTAAGTAATCCAACTGTTAAGATCCTAGAAGAACGAATGGCCGAGCTTGAAAAAGGGGATCAAGCCTTGGCCTTTAGTTCTGGGATGGCAGCTGTTTCGGCTGTTCTTTTAGCCTTAACAAAATCAGGAGATCACATTCTGTGCTCAAAAGGGGTATATGGTTGTACGTTTGGTCTTCTTCAATTCATGCAAGAGAAATATGGTATAGGCCACGATTTCTCAAATCTTGACACAGAAGAGGAAATTAGAAAAAGGATCTTACCAACTACAACATGTATTTATGTGGAAACGCCAATTAATCCTACGATGCAAGTGATAGATTTGACATTACTATCAGGTATTGCAAAGGAATATTCCATTCCTGTTGTGGTAGATAATACGTTTTCAAGTCCCTATTTACAGCAACCATTAGCTTTAGGCTGTGACCTTGTCATTCATAGCGCTACGAAATACATTGGTGGGCATGGTGATGTGGTAGCAGGAATTGCGGTTGGAAACAAAGACATTATGACGACTATCCAAAAAACGACGCAAAAGGACATTGGAGGTATTCTATCTCCTTTTGATGCGTGGTTGTTATTAAGAGGATTAAAAACATTAGCCATAAGAATGGATCGCCACACTGAAAATGCGGCAAAAGTCTTTTCATTTTTAAAGCAGCATGAGCTAATTGATAAAATTTACTATCCAGGAGATCCAGACCATCCGGATTATGGGATTGCCAAACAGCAAATGAAAAAGCCAGGAGGACTCCTTTCTTTTACCATAAGGGGTGGGAAAGAAATGGCGCAGAAGCTAATGGATTCGCTCCAACTGATTCAAATTGCTGTGAGTCTTGGTGATGCCGAAACGTTAATTCAACATCCTGCAACCATGACACATGCTGTAGTGCCAGAAGAAAATAGATTAATAATGGGAATAACGGACGGACTCCTGCGGTTGTCTGTTGGTCTTGAGCATGGGGACGACTTATGCCGTGATTTAGAGCAAGCTCTTTCCAAAACATTAGAAGCAAGTAAAATGGTATAAAACAACAAAGAGGTGCATGTAAAATGCACCTCTTTGTTACTTTTATTTAGAAACAGATGCAGTTAGCACTTCTGCTTTATCTGTACGCTCCCATGGTAGATCAAGATCGTTACGACCAAAGTGACCATACGCTGCTGTTTGCTTATAGATTGGACGACGTAAGTCTAGCATCTTGATGATACCCGCTGGACGCAAGTCGAAGTTATCGCTAACTGCGTCAATTAATACGTCTTCTGAGTATGTGCTAGTTCCAAATGTATCAATGGAAATAGATACAGGCTTCGCAACACCAATCGCATAAGCTAGTTGAACTTCACACTTGTCTGCAAGACCAGCTGCTACAATGTTCTTAGCTACATAACGAGCTGCATACGCTGCTGAACGGTCAACTTTTGTTGCATCCTTACCAGAGAACGCACCACCACCGTGACGAGCATAACCACCGTACGTATCTACGATAATCTTACGACCTGTTAATCCAGCATCCCCTTGAGGCCCGCCGATTACGAAGCGTCCTGTTGGATTAATGAAGTATTTTGTTTCACTGTCAATTAGTTCTTTCGGAACAACAGGATCAATAACGTATTCTTTAAGATTACGTTGAATTTGCTCAAGTGTAACTTCTGGATGATGTTGAGTAGAAATAACGATTGTATCAATACGAACTGGTTGATCGTTTTCATCATACTCTACTGTAACTTGAGTTTTACCATCTGGACGAAGGTAAGGTAAGATTTCTTCTTTACGTACTTCAGTTAAACGGCGAGCAAGCTTGTGAGCAAGTGAAATTGGTAAAGGCATAAGCTCTTTTGTTTCATTACAAGCATACCCGAACATTAAACCTTGGTCACCAGCACCAATTGCTTCAATTTCTTCTTCTGTCATTTGACCTTCACGAGCTTCAAGCGCTTGGTCAACACCCATTGCGATGTCAGCAGATTGCTCATCGATCGATGTAAGAACAGCACAAGTTTCAGCATCGAAACCATATTTAGCACGAGTATAGCCGATCCCTTTAACTGTATCACGTACAATTTTCGGAATATCAACGTATGTGTTCGTTGTAATTTCACCTGAAACTAGGACTAAACCAGTCGTAACAGATGTTTCACAAGCTACACGTGCGTTAGGATCCTTTGCTAAGATTGCATCCAAGATGCTGTCAGAAATTTGATCACAGATTTTATCTGGATGCCCTTCTGTTACTGACTCAGAAGTAAATAAATGACGTTTTTTGGACATGATAATTCCTCCCTTATATAAGAGCATATCGCGATCTGGTTTATGTATTCAAAAGTCTCGCCTCTGCGTCTATGGTCTTCACGGTACTCATTCCCTAAGTAGTATAGATTAAACAGGGGTAATTTACTCAAATTTTTACTAACTACTAATTGGCCGAGTGAACAAATCTTATGATTATAAGCATAAGAAAAACCCTTCCACTTCATACTCTAAAAGGAAAGGGTTTGAATGTACTCTCTCGCCTTTCACTCTTATCGACCAAGGATTTCCTTGCAGGTTAGCACCTTCTCTAATGATAGTATAATAATTAGCAGGTTGCTGGGTTTCATTGGGCCTGTCCCTCCACCAGCTCAGGATAAGAGTATCCGTTCAAGGTACAATATTAACTGAAACAATGAAAATCTGTCAATTACTATCTTCATTTAAAAGGAAAATTAATTTACTTTATTATAAGTTACGAATCATACATGCCTCTTTCTCGATAACCCATTCACCATGAACGTAATATATTATAGAAGAATATTGACAGAATTTTTGCGTATTAAAGAAAATATACGAAAATAAACATAATTAGTATAGACTATTTAGTTTAATGTGTTATACTATTTGTGAGATTTAGGAAAAAGATAAAATATCGAACAAAGGAAGGGTTTGAAATGAATTCAGTGGGTATGTCTAGTGAGTTGACAAAGTTACTACAGGGAGATAATATGCGTGTTCAACTTTCAGTTCCTCAATTAGTTGAGAAAGTTCTAAACCGTGAAGAAGGTATTTTAACGGCTACCGGTGCTGTTCGAGCTGAAACAGGAAAGTACACTGGACGTTCTCCTCAAGATAAATTTATCGTCGAGGATCGATCAACAAAAGATAAAATTGACTGGGGTTCTGTCAATCAACCGATTTCTCCAGAAGCTTTTGAAAAGCTTTATGATAAAGTAGTAGATTACTTGCAAGAAAAAGATGAAGTATTCCTATTTAAAGGTTTTGCAGGTGCAGACAAAAAACATCAACTTCCTATTCAAGTAATCAATGAGTATGCATGGCATAACCTATTTGCTCAACAATTATTTATCACTCCAACAAATGAAGAATTAAATGATCATCAATCAGAATTCACAGTGATTTCCGCACCAAATTTCAAAGCGGATCCCGCTATAGATGGTACAAATTCAGAGACCTTTATTATTATATCATTTGAACGTAGAACTGTCCTAATCGGAGGTACTGAATATGCAGGAGAAATGAAAAAATCCATTTTTTTCTGTTATGAACTTCCTTTTACCAGAACAAGATGTCCTATCTATGCATTGTTCAGCTAACGTTGGCTTTGAAGGCGATGTTGCCTTGTTCTTCGGTCTTTCAGGAACAGGAAAAACTACACTATCCGCTGATCCAAACCGCCGCTTAATCGGGGATGATGAGCACGGTTGGTCTTCAACAGGGGTATTCAACATTGAAGGTGGATGTTATGCAAAATGTATTGGTCTATCTCGTGAAAAAGAACCACAAATCTACGATGCCATTCGTTTTGGTTCCGTACTTGAAAACGTTATGGTGGATGAAGATACAAGATTACCAATCTATGAAGACAACACCTTAACTGAAAATACACGTGCGGCGTACTCTATCGACGCCATTGATAATATTGTGATGCCAAGCATCGCTGGTCACCCTACGACCATTATTTTCTTAACAGCTGACGCATTTGGGGTTCTACCTCCAATCAGCAAGCTATCAAAAGAACAAGCTATGTATCACTTCCTAAGTGGATACACATCTAAGCTTGCAGGAACTGAGCGCGGCGTAACGTCTCCTGAAGCAACATTCTCTACATGCTTTGGTTCTCCGTTCCTACCATTACCTGCACAAGTTTATGCAGAAATGCTAGGACAAAAAATTGATGAGCATGAAGTACAAGTATACTTAGTGAACACAGGCTGGACTGGTGGAGAATACGGCGTAGGAAACAGAATGAAGCTGAAATATACACGTTCCATGGTCCAAGCTGCCCTTGAAGGTGAATTAACAAACGTAGAAACGATTCAAGACGACATCTTTGGTCTGTCTATCCCATTACATGTTCCAGGTGTACCTGATGAAGTTCTTCAACCGGTTAAAACGTGGAATGATTCTTCCGCTTATGAACAAAAAGCAAAAGAACTAGCGACAAAGTTCAAAGATAACTTCAAAAAATTCAAAAACGTTGCCGAAGAGATTGAAAAATTAGGCGGACCTGTTTTGTAAGGACCGTATTATAGTTTAGCTATGACCCAGTTCTCACCTATGTGAGAGCTGGTTTTTTATTTTCGTGGGTTTTGAAGAATTGGTACCTTTGGTTTGTAGTTAATGCAGTAGCCACGAGAAGATTATTGGCTATGTTTTTCGTTTTTTGGTTTATTGCTTGTAAACTTCTTGTGGGTTACTCGAATTCCCCTTACTTCTGATCGAATTTTTCTGAGAAGCGCTCGAATCAATCACATCTGAGCTCGAAAACGACTGTCAAGTGCTCGAGTTCTATATAAATGCTCGAATAGTCCACTATCTTTGCTATATAGACTCTAATTAAGAATTCAAGGTTCAGCCGACTAATGAAGATAGCTTTCCAAGCTACCGTCGCCCCTTTCATTCAAACAAAAAGCCAACGAAAGTTACCATTTCCGTTGGCTTTACATCACGCTCACTTTTTAATTTGTTGTATGTAACTTCACTAACTCATAATAAATAATGGTTTGGTCATTTTCCCACTGAAGCTTCTTCACATATGCAATTCCATTTGCATCGCTCTCTTTTGTTTTTCTTACCTCAATCGGAATATCAATGGGATAAATTCTATACTCATCCTTTACTAAGCGAAACACGTTTTCCTCTTCGCGTGTTTCATTTCCTTTTGTCACGATCATGGTATTTAGCTCTAATTTCATACCCATTTCTTTCTCCTCCTACCTATTCTATTACAGCTATCGTATCACGTGTCTTTTGCTTTTTCATCCACAAGCTTAATTCTTTTACGACGTTTCGGTTCACAAGAGGAGGAAAGTAATGAGTGTACTCATTAAAGTACCAACTTTCAACAGGCTTTTCTAAAGCCTTCAGTCTATTTTCGAGACGATAGGCATGATCAATGGATACATTCCTATCATTTACTCCGTGAATAATTAATGTGGGAGACTGTATTCCTTCTAATTCAAATAATGGTGTGCGATATTCATAGCTTTCTGGAGAGTTTTTTGGTGTCCCCCCTACAACCCTCTTTAACATTCTTCTAAGATCCTTCCGCTCTACATACGTAAGGAACATATCTGATACTCCACCCCATGTGACAATTGAAGTCACTTGGGGACGATAGATCGCAACAAAGAGAGCCATTATGCCTCCGCGGGAAAAACCAAAAACATGAACTCTCTTCTGGTAGACCCTATCGTATCCTTCCAACAAATCATAGGCACCGATTGCATCATATCGATCTTCCCCGCCGAAGTCTTCATTGCCCTCTCCCCCTTGATTGCCTCTGTAAAAAGGAGCAAACACTATAAACCCTTTTGAAGCAAATTGAGCGATTCTAGCCGGTCTTACTTTTCCAACACCTTTTATACCACCACGCAAGTATAAAAATCCGTCATACTCCCCTTCACATTTTGGCTCCGCTAATAAGCCTTTCATCTTTAGTCCTTTACTCTCATATGTAAACAAAAACAGTAAGACATTTGGATTCGGTGAGGGGAATGGTAATTTATTTAAAATGGCACTCTCAGTCATGATAAGCGTTTCCTTTCGTTCCGTTCGACATTTTTAATCCAATCCGATGTTTAAAAAGCATTGGTGTTATGCTTTACCTTACCCTATTATCTTCTCAATCAATTATTTATATTTGCTTGTACCAGTCACAACCTACAATTAAAAGATTGGCAAAAAGATTATTTTCTCTTCAAATATTTTGAATTCTGCATCTGAAACATCTTTATATAACACCTAGGCACTCACACATTTTTCCACCCCATCATATCATATTCTAACTTGAAAATTAGAGGTGCCTGCATATGAAAAAATTCATGAAATTAATGATGTTCTTCAGTATGGTTGCTATGGTTAGTTTTACTCTATATGCTTGTCAGTCCACAAATAATAATGCAGAAGAAATTGTTGTAGCAGAAGTGACACGAAGTATATTTTACGCTCCACAATACGTTGCGTTAGAGCAAGGGTTTTTCGAGGAAGAGGGACTTCTTGTCGAGTTGATTACCACTCCTGGTGGCGATAAAACGATGACCACGTTGCTTTCGGATGGTGCAGATGTTGCTCTCGTTGGATCTGAAACGTCTATTTATGTTCATGCCCAAGGAGCGGCAGATCCTGTGATTAACTTTGCTCAATTAACTCAAACCGATGGAACGTTTCTGGTATCTCGAAATCCTGTTGACTCATTCACTTGGGAAGACTTGAAAGGCTCTACATTCCTTGGTCAACGTAAGGGTGGGATGCCGCAAATGGCGGGAGAATATGTGTTAAAGCAGAATGGAATTGACCCGCAGAATGATTTAACTCTTATTCAAAATGTAGATTATGCAAACATCTCCACTGCTTTTGCTTCTGGAACAGGTGACTACGTACAATTATTTGAACCAACGGCTTCTATTTTTGAACTGGAAGGCAAAGGGCATATAGTGGCATCGTTTGGAGAGGAATCTGGTCACATACCGTATACAACGTTCATGGCAAAGGAAAGCTTCATTGGAGAGGGTGAGACGGCTAAAAAGTTTACACGAGCCATCTACAAAGCGCAGGTGTGGGTAGAAACTCATTCACCAAGAGAAATCGCTGAAGTTATTTCTCCTTACTTTGAGGATACAGATTTAGAGTTAATTAAAACGGTCGTAGAACGCTATAAGAAGCAAGATTCTTATGCCACTAATCCAATACTAGATATGGAAGAATGGGAGAACCTTCAAAATATAATGGATGAAGCAGGGGAACTTCCAGAACGGGTAGATCATTCAACGTTAGTTAATACAGAGATTGCGAAGCAAGTGATGAGCGAATGATGGTAACACTTGATCACATTTCACATGCCTATGTGACAAAGCAGCAAACTACTCTTGCATTAAAAGATGTTTCACTTTCTATTCAAGAAGGGGAGTTTGTATCGTTCATCGGACCGAGCGGGTGTGGGAAAACCACACTCCTTTCTATCATAGCAGGACTAATCAAGCCAACGGAAGGACATGTGAAATACGTTTCGAACAAAGGAATTACCGGCTATATGCTTCAACATGACTATTTGTTCCCATGGAAAACGATAAATGAAAACATTTTACTTGGCTTATCCCTTAAAGGAAGCATAGAGAAGGCGGATGAGGAGTTAGCCCACCGACTATTAAAAGAAGTAGACTTACTCCATACGAAAGACCTTTATCCTTATCAGCTCTCAGGTGGAATGAGGCAGCGAGCAGCTCTTGTACGGACGCTAGTTGTTCAACCTTCTATCCTACTCTTGGATGAACCATTTTCTGCGCTTGATTATCAAACAAAACTAAAGCTAGAAAATTTAGTAGTAGATTTACTAAAGGAGTACGGAAAAACTGCTATATTGGTTACACATGATATTGGGGAAAGCATTGCGATGAGTGACCGTGTGTTTTTATTCTCTCCCAATCCAGGTAGGCTTCATAAAGAGTTTGTCATTCCTGACACTTTAAAAGACCTTACTCCATTCGAAGCAAGAAATCATCGTGAGTTTCCTTCCTTTTTCAAATAGTATGGAAGGAGATGGAACAGCTTGAAACAAAATCTACATGAGTTACACCAACAGTATCTCTCAAGCTTGCAGAAGGAAAAGCGAAAGGTTTTGTTCTATCAGGTTCTGATTTTTGTTGTTATTTTTTAGTCTGTGGGAAGGGGCTAGTTATATGAGATGGATTGACCCACTCATCTTTAGTTCACCTTCTAGCATCTTTTCCCTATTATTTGAAAAGCTATTGGATGGGACCCTAGTTCAACATGTATATGTTACTGTCTTCGAAACCATTGGTGGATTCCTATTAGGAACTTTACTTGGCACCCTTTTTGCCGCTATTCTTTGGTGGTCTCCTACCTTATCAAAAGTGTTAGATCCCTATCTTGTTATCTTAAACGCCATGCCCAAAGTTGCGTTAGGTCCCATTTTAATTGTTGCTCTTGGTCCAGGTTTACAAGTATTATAGCAATGGGTACCTTGATATCTTTAATTATCACAACCATTGTTATTTATTCTGCTTTTAAGAGCGTGGATGAAAATTATACAAAAGTGTTAAAAACCTTTGGTGCTACAAAACATCAACTATTCTCTCAAGCCATTTTACCTGCATCATTCCCTACAATTGTTTCTACATTAAAGGTGAATGTGGGGTTGTCATGGGTAGGGGTTATTGTAGGGGAATTTCTTGTGGCAAAACAAGGACTTGGCTACATGATCATTTACGGTTTCCAAGTGTTTAATTTCACCCTTGTGCTGCTTTCTCTCCTTATGATTGCTGTATTTGCAACCATTATGTATAAACTAGTAGAGATGACAGAAAAGAGGCTGATGAAACATTATCAGTCATAGTGCATTGTCCTATACAAGGGCAATGTTTTTTAATTGTTGATAGGAAAATTTTATAACATCATCTTTCATATAAGGGCTAAAGGTCTGGTCCTGAATGAGGGTTAATAGATTCCCAGAACATCGAACAGGTCCCTCGGTTTCTAAATAAGACTCCTTTTTTCAAGTCTTTCAACTTCCCCGAAAAATACTCGTTTCACAAAGGGACGATCACCTTGACCAACTTGATACTCTGCAATTGGCATTAACCGTGAAAGAATCGCCCCTGTTTCTTCATATACTTCTCGTCGAGCTGCTTCTTCGGTTGTTTCTCCACTTTCGATTTTTCCTCCTGGAAACTCGACCCCTCGTTCTTTGTGCTTTGTAAATAACCAATCCTCGTCCCATTTCGTTAAAACAAGCACGTCGCGCGGAGGAAAAGAAAACTGATTGAACTGTGTAGAGAATTTTACTAATTCACCTTGCAAATCATAAAATTGTTTCATCTAGCTCCTCCCCCCTCCAATATATACAGTATACTATTCAAGATGAAAGAGGAAAAGAAAGTGAACATATGAAAAGAATAGCCAATCGGCTATTCTTCCACATCTTCATATTTCCAGTCTAAAATACCCATTTTTCAATATGCGCCTTCGTCTCTTCATTGCCAAGCTCATGTATTAATTTGTAAGAGAGCTGCAAGTTTTTATCATAGGCATCATTGGGTCGGTCATAGTGATATTGCAAATATGGAACATGTGCCCTGAAAAAAGCTTGCCAGTCTGTAGAATAATTTTGATCAAATACTTCTCTAAGCTTCACTATTTCATCATTGGTTGCTTCAATTTGAAAATCCCACGGAGAATCTGTAGAAGACGTAGAAATCTCACCTGAAGCAATTCCAACATAGTACGTCCTTTTACTCTCAGTCATAGCATCACCTCAATTTCTTACTCTTCTTTTCTCCAATATAGGATTTTCTATTCTTTTTCATTAGAATTTGTTTTATCTTTTAGGAGTTTTATTTTATCTGTTAATGCTTGCGGAATGGGTACTCCAGCCCTTCCTGCGTTTTCAATGATGGAAATGAGCTCATTTATAAGATAAAATATGATAACAACATCTCGGATCATGGTAGAACCAGATCCCGATAACTGATCGGCAAAGTTTGCTACAGCGATCACGGCAAAAATAAGGCCTTTTCTTCCTATGCGCTTAAATCCATATGAACTGCTTAATTCACCATTAATACCACTAGCAATAATACCTGAAATATAATCTACAAGCATGGCTGCAACTAATATTGATAGCAAATAGGACCATCCTCCAAATAAAAACATGAAGACAGATAGCAAGACAGAGATGATTCCAATAAAAAATGTTTGCAATAACAACATCTCCTTTCTTTCTACTATATGAAAGAATTCTTACTGATGAACTAGGGAGCTGCTAAATTATTGTTGGTCTTTTGAAAGAATGTGCATATTTGGTTAATAAAATTTGAAAAGGGTATATACTATTTATAAAGAAGTCTTTTTATAAATGCGTATGAATACTCAAACAACCTAAGGTGGTGAGCAGATGTGAAGCTAGTGGATGAGTTATACGAGATGTATAAAGGCAAACTTCGTGGAACAGAAGAAGACTTAGATATGATTACGTTAACCGTTTTAGAACACTTTGACAGAAGTGAACTCATAGAATTAATTGAAGATATGAAGCAAGAAGAATTGGAATATTTCATCAGACTATACATAGTAGAGACACTTAAAGAAAAAATCTTAAATGAAGAGAATGCAGAAGAACGTAATAGTGCAAAACATCTTCACTAATAAAGGAAATGGCCGAAGAGCCATCTCCTTTTTATTTTTGGCTTTGTTAAACAACCCTCTTTAACAGAGCTAAATTTTTTTATTCATACAAAAAAAGCGCTAAAGAAAAGCGCCTTTTTCGTTTGGAGGTCTATTTCAACTCTTACTCGGGTAATAAGAGATGAAAACGATAACAAAGTTTCCCCTCTATCATACCAAAATTTTCTGTCTAGTAAAATTATTTATTCAAAATTAAACCCTTTTACCTAAAAACGACTGAAGCATCCATACATGTTTCTCTAATCCCTTGTGAATAGCTAGTAGCATATCACCTGTTGTTTCATCATCAACCTCAGATGCAAGATCCATACCTTCTTTTACTTCTGAAATAAGTTTCGTAAAATCACTCACTAGTGCCTCAACCATCTGCTCTGCCGTTTCTGAACCATTGGCTTCTTCAATACTAGCCCATTCTAATGATTCTTTCATGGTTGCGACAGGAGAACCACCAAGTGCTAACAGTCGCTCCGCTAGCTCATCGATATGAACGCCCGCTTCTGTATACAGCTCTTCAAATTTTTCGTGCAGTGTAAAAAACTGTGGTCCTTTAACATACCAATGGAAATTATGTAATTTCGTATAGAGTACAGTCCAGTTTGCTACTTGTAAGTTTACTTGTTTCATTAATTTTTCTGACATATTTTATTCCTCCCTACTATTTATCTACTGTATTCTTATACCACTTGTAGATCGAAATAAACCAATTGAAAACCAAATTCATGATACACTAGAGAAAAGAACATGATGGAGGTTGGTTTTATGGCATACACTATTGTATTAATTATCTCGATTGTTATTATCTTTGTGGTCATTGCAATTAGTGCATTAACCACTAGTAAAGCATACTCCTATCAGCACACGATTGATCCTACACCAACAGATGATTCCTCCAAGCAGGATGAAGGAAAAAAAATAAAGGGCGCCCACTTAGGACGTCCTTTACATTTAGCCAAATACTGTACGAAGGTCTTCTTTTGACTGAGTTAACCAGAAATTCATTAATTTCTTAGCTCCTTCTAAATCGTGAAGCTTCGCTTGACCGCATTGTTTTTCATTTGCCGCTGGAATCTCTTCAATCAGTACTGCATCTTTCATTGTGGCATCAAGTAGGTCAATAATTTCGTCGACCGTAGGTTCACCACTAACCACTAGATAGTAGCCTGTCTGACACCCCATTGGCGAAATGTCAATAATATCAAAGTGATCATACTTTTCTGCATGTGTACGAATGTTAAACGCCAATAAATGTTCCAGTGTATGGATGCTATCCGGCTTCATCGCTTGTTTATTTGGTTGACAAAAACGAATATCATATTTATTTACGATTCCATCTGTTCCTACTTTGTGAACTCCACAATGTCTAACATAAGGAGCTTTTACTGCATTATGATCTAATTCAAAGCTTTCTACTGAAGGCATAGTCACTCTCCCTTTCTTACAATCTAATTTTTATTGTACCTTAAATTCCGAGTAATTTCATCAATTTAATCCGAAAAGAGAATATTACCACTTTTGTTGATTTCATGGTACTATTTCTTCATAAGGAGTGAACGAACATGCTATCAAAACTATTCATTTTCCTCATAAAAATTTATCAACGTGTGATTTCTCCTCTAAAACCTCCATCCTGTCGATTTTATCCAACTTGCTCTCATTACGGTGTGGAAGCCATTCAAAAACATGGGGCAGTAAAAGGTGGTTGGCTTACAATCAAACGCATTAGCCGTTGTCACCCGTTTCATCCAGGAGGATTCGATCCTGTTCCAGAGAAAAAATCAAATCCTTCTTAAAACCAACTGTCTTGGCAGTTGGTTTCATTTATATTTCTCCCCAAATCTTCTTCTATTTGTATAATATCCCAATCATTGATGATACTAACAGCATATTAAAGACCGTAAAAAGGGGTTATTCATATGGATGATTTAGTACTGGCTCGATCGCTATTTGGTATGACCATGGGTGTTCATATCATTTTTGCTACGTTAGGTGTAGGTATTCCACTTATGGTGTTGGTCGCAGAAATTCTTTATCAGCGAACGAAGGATTCTGATTATGCTGTAATGGCCAAACGATGGACAAAAGCCTTTGCCGTCTTACTTGGAGTGGGCATTCCAACAGGAACAATTGCAGGTGTCCAATTATCTCTATTATGGCCGGGATTTATGGAAGTCATCGGGAGAGTCATGCCACTACCATTTCAAATTGAAATTTATGCGTTTTTCTTAGAAGCATTATTTATGTCAATCTATGTGTATGCGTATGATAGACTATCTCCATTTATGCGTATTTTTAGTGTTACCCTTGTATCTTTAGGAGCTTTAGCATCAGCTGTATTGATTACAAACGTCCACGCGTTTGAAGGAACACCTGCTGGGTTTCGTATTGAAAATGGTGTCATTGTCGATGTTGAGCCTTGGAAAGCTTTTTTTAATCCTAGCTTTTTCAATACGGCAGGTCATGTTGCTCTTTCTGCATATATGACTGGGGCCTTTGTCATTGCTTCTGTAGCAGCTTATAAAATGCTACGTGAGGGTTTTGGTTCAAAGCTATATGCATTCCACCGAAAAGCATTAATGGTGTCTTTACTTCTTGGGGGGATTTTTTCATTTTTCACATCGATTAATGGCCATGAGTCAGCTCAGCTATTACATGAATATCAACCGGAAAAACTGGCAGCTGCTGAAGGCTTATTTGAAACTCAAACACATGCACCACTAGCAATAGGAGGCTTCACAAATCCTGAGACTCAAGAGGTAGAATGGGGGATTGAAATCCCTTGGGCTTTAAGTTTTTTAGCAGGGAACAGTTTTGATACAGAAGTTATCGGATTAAATGATTTTCCAGAAGAATATTGGCCACCATTATTTGTTCACACCTTATTTAACGGGATGGTTATCATTGGATCTTTACTTATTATGCTTTCTCTCATTGCCTATGTATGGAACAAGCTACTTAAAAAGCCACAGTTTCCTAAATGGCTCATGTGGTCTTTTGTCGCATCGGGCCCGCTATCTTTAATCGGGATTGAATTCGGCTGGATATTTGCTTGTACAGGAAGACAACCCTGGACAATCTACAGAATGCTAAGCACAGAAGATTCTGTTACCGCATCTGGGAACTTTGGGACGTTATTCGTCTTATTTGCTGTCATGTATGTGATTCTGATGTTATCTGTTGTGCTTGTTCTTTTATACTATTTCAAAAGAAATCCAGTTGAAGAAGATATCCGTAAGCACCACGAACAAAATGATGTAACATTGTCAACTTAGAAAGGAGTCTTTCGAATGACTGATTCATTGTTAGCCGTTACTGTCATATGGGGATTTGTGTTTATCTATGCATTTATGGGCTCCATGGATTTTGGAGCAGGCTTTTGGTCTATGGTTTACATTAATCGAAAAAAAACCAATGCTACGAATATTGCCAATCGGTATTTATCTCCAACTTGGGAAGTGACGAACACCTTTATCGTTGCAATTGTCGTAGCGATTTATAGTTTCTTCCCTGGTGCTGCTTTCACATTTGGAACCGTTCTATTAATTCCTGGTTCCATCATACTCTTGTTACTTTCTATTCGAAGTGCCTTTATGGTGTTCTCTCATATAGCAGATGATTACCGGGAAATCCTAACCTATATTTCAGGAATTACTGGCGTATTAATTCCTGGATTTTTAATTAGTGTGCTTCCCGTTTCACATGGAGGCTTTGTTGACTTTGAAAATAATCAACAACTTAAGCTTGTGGAGCTTTTTACCTCACCGAATGAGTATGCCTTTTTAGGATTTGGTATAGCTAGTACCTTATTTCTATCTTCTTTGCTACTGGCTGATTATTCTAAGGCGTCAGATGATATGGAAGCTTATGAGGTGTATCGCCGAGATGCACTCATTACAGGACCAATCTCACTAATCATGGCCTTTCTCATTATGATTACATTAAAAAATGAAGCGCTATGGCTTTATGAAGGTATGATAGAAAAACTTCCTTTACTCTTACTTTCCCTTCTATTTTTTCTTTATAGCAGGATTAGGTTTAGTCATTAAGGACCGGAAAGGACAAAGAGGAATGCCGAGATTATCCATGATTTCTATCACTTTACAATATATGCTTGCAAGTCTTGTGTATGGACAGGCTCATCTACCCTATCTAATTTATCCAGAGGTCACGATTACTTCTGGGTTTACGGATCCTAATTCCTTTAAAGCCGTTTTTACTACCTATATTTTTGGGTTTGCCATTCTATTTCCTGGCTTTATTCTTTTTTTTGGTAGTTTATTCATGAATGACAAACGGTACTTAAAGGGTAGAACGAAAAAACATTGATTATTTTTCTTCTTTCAGGGTATAAACAAGTAAGACCCGAAAAGGAGTGAATATCAATGGCAAAAGATGTACGATGCGAAGTGAATAACTGCCTTTACTGGGAATCAGGAAATCAATGTGGCGCTGAGCGAATTATTGTAAAAGCTTTGAATGGTAAAAAAGCAGAGCATTCTAAAGAAACTGATTGTGAAACGTTTGAAGCTGTATAAACAACGTTAAAAAACTCGGAAGGACTCCCTGCCGAGTTTTTTGGTTCATTTAGTCTAGTGTATAAACGTTCTCTCGAATCGTAATCTCTTGTACTCTGTTTAAATTGATCTCGTACCCTATACCCGGTTGTTCTGTTACTTCCGCCCAACCATTTTCCACAACAATCTCTGGTAGGACAATATCTTCTTCCCAGTAACGAGAGGAAGATACGATATCACCTGGAATCGTAAATCCATCTAAAGTAGATAATGCCAGGTTAAATGCTCTCGACACACCAAATTCAATCATTCCACCACACCATACTTCTAACCCATTTTAACACAATAGTCGTGTACGTTTATTGCTTCTGTTACCCCACCTAAACGAGAGATTTTAATATTGATCACGTTACAGCTGTTCAATTCCCATGCACTCTTTACATCAAGAAGAGATGATATACTCTCATCTAGGCAAATAGGTGTATTCATTATCGCTTGAATGTGCCGATGTTGAACAATATCACAAGCATCTAATGGCTGCTCAATCATTAATAATCCCAGTGTATCAAACTCCTTTAGTATAGGGATATCATCTAAAGTGAAAGATGAGTTGGCATCTGCTAGGATATCTAATAAAGGAAAGCGAGCTTTTATTTGCTTAATCACATCTAACCCATTTTGGGGACTAATTTTTACTTTTATACGTGAATACCCCTCATTTAAAAATTGTTCGGCTTGGTCTAGCGCTTCAGCTGTGTTACTTGCCGCAATAACTGCTCCGCATGGTACTCTTTTTTTACTCCCTCCCATCACTCTCCATAATGGTAGCTTCTGCAGCTTAGCATACAAGTCCCACACTGCCATTTCAATTGAAGCCTTTGCCATTTGATTTCCTTTTGATTGATTGAAACAATTGGTGTACATCTCTTGGGTGTTCGATAGTGGATCTCAAAAGTCTAGGAATTAAAAGAGAACTTAGTATAGTATAGGCCGATTCAATGGTTTCTTCTGTATACCAAGGAGTTTCAAAGGCTAAACATTCACCGTATCCTGTTTCCCCTTCTGCCTTCACTTCTACTAAGATAATTTTCCGTTCATTTACCGTTTCTAATGCCGTAACAAATGGTTGTTTAAGCTTCATTTTAAGAAGACGTAACGATACCTGCTCAATCCTCATCCTTACTTGCCTCCAATCTACCCTTTAGTTCTCGTCTGAGTAGCTTGTTCGTAGCATTTCTTGGTAATGGATCTTTCGTCATCACTATTTGTTTGGGTTGCTTATATGGAGCGAGTTTATCTGCACACCATCGTTTAATTTCGGCTTCTGAAATGTTGGTTGCCTTAACATAGGCAACAGGAACTTCTCCCCATCGATTATTTTTCATGCCAACTACTCCCGCATCCTCAATGTTTGGATGCTGTATTAACACATTCTCAATTTCAGCAGGATATATATTTTCTCCACCTGAGATAATTAAATCCGAGCGACGATCTAGTATATATAAATATCCTTCTTCATCCATTAGTCCAATATCACCTGTGTAAAACCAATCTCCTACAAAGCTTTCTTCGTTTGCTTTTGGGTGAAAGTAATAGCCCTTTGTAACATTTGGACCCTTTACACAGATTTCTCCTTCCTCGAAAGGCAGTGCCTGATTATTGTCCTTCATTATCTTCACTTCACATGGAAATAATGGCTTACCTGCTGATCCTAGCTTTCGCATACTATCTTCAGGTGCAAGAGTAACAATTTGCGAAGCGGTTTCCGTCATTCCATAGGTATGATATACAGGAATGTTTTTTTCTTTTACATGCCTCGAGTATCGATAATGGAGCTGGCCCTCCTCCTAATAACATACAGCGAAAGCTTGAAGGATAAGAGCTCTCTCTTATTTCATCAAGAAGTTGAGTTGCCATTGTGGTGACTACGGATAGGATACTACCTTTTTCTTCTACTATATCTTGATTAATTTGAGAGGGATTGAATTGATGATACAACCGAACATGCATCCCATACACCATGGATTTTATTAGAATGGAATACCCACTAATATGAAAGAGAGGTACGGCACACATCCACGTATCTTTTTCTGACAACCCAAGATTAAGTGCAGAGCCAATCGCACTCCACCAATGATTTTGATACGACTGCTGTACAGCTTTTGGATTACCCGTTGTTCCAGACGTAAACATCATAGAGCAAACATCTTCCATTTGAAAATAATCCATCTCTTTAAATAGATTATTTTCTTCTGTTTGATCTAGTTCAGAAAATAAAACGGTTGGAACCTCTAACTGATCCCTATACTGTAGAAATGCATGATCTAGTATCATTCGATTTATTTTGGCTTCAGTTAATTGAAAATTAATTTCTGCAGCAGAGAGCCTTGTATTAATTAAAACGGAGATAGCCCCTATATGCTGTAGTGCGTATAGAAGAATAGCAAAATCTAACTGATTTTTAGATAACACTCCAATATGTTCCCCTTGCTTTACCCCAAGCTTTGCAAGCTTTCCCGCCGTTTGGGAAACCCTTTCATAAAGTTCGAAAAAGGTGAGTGTCTGTTCTTCATATGTAATGGCGGGTCGATTAGGGGTCAAATAGGCGCGTTGTTTTATCCAGTTTGGTATCTTCATTTATATTCTCCCTCTCTCCTAAGAAAAAAGCTTGATGGTCATCCATCAAGCTTATCGATATGGAATGATCAAGGAAAACGAGGGAACTGACCGAAATCAGGAGAACGTTTTTCCTTGAATGCATCACGGCCTTCTTTAGCCTCTTCTGTTGTATAGTACAATAATGTTGCATCACCAGCAAATTGCTGCAAACCTGCTAGACCATCAGTGTCTGCATTCATTGCTGCTTTGATGAAACGAAGAGCTGTTGGGCTCTTATCTAGCATTTCATAGCACCATTTAACGGTTTCTTCTTCTAATTGATCAAGAGGTACAACCGTATTAACAAGCCCCATGTCTAAAGCTTCTTGTGCAGTATATTGACGGCATAAGAACCAAATTTCACGAGCCTTTTTGTGACCAATAATACGAGCTAAATACCCAGAACCATAACCTGCGTCGAAGCTACCAACTTTTGGTCCAGTTTGTCCATAAATGGCATTATCTGCACTGATAGTTAAATCACACACCACATGCAATACATGCCCACCACCAATTGCGTAACCTGATACCATGGCAATGACTGGTTTAGGAATGACACGGATTAAACGCTGTAGGTCAAGTACATTCAAGCGAGGAATTTCATCTTCCCCTACATATCCACCGTGACCACGAACCTTTTGGTCACCACCAGCACAGAATGCTTCATCACCAGCACCTGCTAGCACAATCACTCCAACACTAGAATCGTCTCTTGCATAGGCAAATGCATCAATCAATTCCATAACCGTTTTTGGACGGAAAGCGTTACGTACCTCTGGACGGTTAATTGTAATTTTTGCAATTCCTTTATGTGTTTCATATAAAATATCTTCATAAGATCTTTCTGATACCCACTCAATTGCCATTGTAATTCCTCCTTATGTAGTAATTAAAGCCCCATTTACTATTGTACCAAATTTTTCAGGTTGTTCCACATGTATTGTATGACTTGCATCGGAAACAGAATGAATAACGCAACGGGGCAATCGCTGCTTCATCTTATTTGCAATCATAACAAACTTCTCGTCCTGTTCTCCTACTATTAATTCTACGTTATTGATTAATTCAGAGAGTCTTTCCCAATAGGATTCTTGCACCCCAGTACCCATAGCTTTTAAACTATTTGCCAAGCCTATTGGATTATTTCGTAACCTCTGTTCTCTTAGCTTACCTTTTTCTATTCTAGATAGATTTTGTAGTCCTGAGAATAAAGAAAGAGTTTCCCAAAAATTGATAAACGATACTATTCCTTCATTCAATATTTTTTTGGCCAATGCATCATCTTGTCTTTGTCTATTCCTTCGTTCCTCCCACGTTTCTAAACCTGGTGAGGCACTTTCCAATAGTAGAGTCTTAACAGATTGGGGATAATTGAGTGCAAAGGCTAATGCTACTCTTCCTCCCATGGAGTATCCTAGAATATTGACTGCTGCAAGTTCTAAATGATCCAGTATAATTTTTATATCGTGTAGAACTTCAATCATAGAATATCGTTGGGGAGATTCTGGGACATCGGTTTTACCATGCCCTATTAAATCTACTTTAATAACTTGCATTGTAGGTGATAAATATGGAAGTATAGCATCCCAAGTACTATTATCACCAGTGAAACCATGCAAACAAACCAACGGCTCCCCAACGCCTACTACCTCTACATTGTAGTGTATACCTCTACATTTAATCTTCATGCTGAAGTTCATCCAAACGCATATTTATTTCCTGGGAAACAATTTCCCACAAATTTCGATGCTGAACAAGATTTTCTTCTCTATTTGTCATCACTTCTATTATTTTCAACCCTTTGGAGTCCCTTATATGTTCAAGTGCAAGAGTCCATTCTCCCCAGCTATTTACACGAACATATTGGGCTCCAAATAAAGCCGTAACACTTGAAAACTCTATATCAGTTGGTGTGCCAAATAATGCTTCAAAATGTTTTTCATCTGCCTTTTGAGGTAGATAAGAAAAGATTCCTCCACCATTATTATTTAAAACAATCACTGTAAGGTTCAACTTATTTAATTTAGCCGCAATAAGTCCACCTAAATCGTGTAGAAATGACAAATCACCAATTAGTAAGTACGTATTTTCAGAAACAGAGCTAACTCCTAAGGCAGTAGACACGACACCATCTATTCCATTTGCCCCTCTATTAGCCAGTATGGTAAAGACCTTACTATTTTGTGATAAATGCGTATCTATATCTCTAATTGGCATACTATTTCCTACAAACAAGGTTGAATAAGATGGTAGACGTTCCAATAAATCATGAACTGCTTGCCCTTCTGTCAAACGTGGCTTCTGCTCGCTATAAAAGGATTGTATTCTATTGTGAGTTAGAGAATTAACATACTTCCATTGATGTAGCCATTCTGCACCCTTGCTGTGGTTTTCTACTACGTCTGAACAAAAGTGCTTGATTGACGTAGAAAGATAGTGGGTTCCAGTATGAATCGGATCTTTCCAGTCACCATGATCATTGATAATCCAAATAGGACATGCTTGCTCTTTTAAATAGGTTAGCAAAGCTTTGGAGACAGGCATCGTTCCAAAACGGATAATCAAATCTGGTTTAAACCTTTCACGTAATGCAGGATTTCTAAGGAAGCTATCATATCTATCAATAATAGTAGAAAACTCTTTATCCTGGCTTCTAAGCCCACTAAGTGGATCAGCTAATATAGGAGCATAACATTTTTCTCCCAAATCTTTGATAGCAGACAAAGAATCAGGATGCTGTGTTTCACCACAAATGATGAGTAGCTTTTGTTTTTCTCGAAGTTCTTCCTTATAGATATGTAGATCTTCCTGTTCAATCCTTTTATTGGATAGTACTGGCCTGTTCACCTCATTTGTAAAAAGAGAAGCAGACTCCGTTAAATCAGGAATAAGTGGTTCTCTAAACGGAAAATTATAATGAACGGGACCACTCGGTGCTTCCTGAGTCAAGATAACTCCTCGCTTCGCCATTCTCCTAGCGTAGTCAGATAGTGATTCACTAGGAAGGGGCATGTCGATGCTCCATTTGACATGTTGACCGTATAAATGAATTTGATCAATGGCTTGAGGCGCACCTACTTCACGAAGTTCATGCGGTCTGTCTGCCGTTAGTACGATTAATGGTATACCGCTATATTTAGCTTCAATAACAGCTGGATAATAATTAGCTCCCGCTGTACCTGAAGAACATAATAATACCACCGGCTCACGTAATCGTTTTGCAATCCCTAACGCAAAAAAGCCAGCAGACCTCTCATCTACATGGACAGTCATGTGAATAAGAGGATGCTCAGCAATCGTTAACGCTAAGGGGGTGGAGCGAGAACCTGGGCTAACAACAGCATGACGTATACCACACACTGCTAGCTCATCAATGAACGCCGCAGTATAGTGGGTTAAATCTCGTTGATGCTCTGTCATTCTTTCATTCCCCCTAATGCTCTTAGCATTGGTCTAAATTTAATACTTGTTTCTTCATATTCAGATTCTGGAGTGGAATCCTTTAACACTCCGCAACCTGAATATAAATATGCTTCATTTTGATACAATAATCCTGACCGGATAGCAACAGCAAAATCACCATTTCCATTGTAATCAATCCAACCGATTGGTGCTGCATAAAATCCTCTGTCCATTTCTTCCTTATCACGAATAGCATTCATTGCTCGCTCACGTGGAACTCCGCCTAATGCCGGAGTAGGATGAAACTTTTCAACCATATGAATTAACGAATAGTCACCGTCTAATGTACCAGTCACGGGAGTAAATAAGTGTTGTATATCTTTCATTTTCAATAATTTTGGGGAGGACGGAATGGATACATCTCTACAGAAGCTTGACATCGTAGAAGCAATTACATCCACCACTAACTGATGCTCTTCTTGATTTTTCTTATCGTGCAGAAGTTCTTCCCCAAGCTCGTTATCATAGGATAAAGAGTGCCCTCTTCCGATGGAACCTGCAAGGCATGTAGAATATACTTGATCTCCTTTTTTCTTCACTAAACGCTCAGGAGTAGCCCCTAAGAAGCAACTGTTTAATGCTTCAAGACTAAACACAAAGCTGTCATACTGCCGCTCTAACAGTCGTTCAATCGCAACATCAGAAGGAAATGGTTGATCATACATCAATTTCATTTTTCTCGCCATAACTACTTTCTTAAATGTACTGTCCTCATTCATTTCGTCTACTAAATCTGCAATTAACTGTTTCCATCGTTCTCCGTCCTTCTCCGTTGCCTTATAAATGGTTGGAGCCGTGACTTCCTTGTTCTCACCTTCTAACAATGTGAGACTCATTTCATCTAATCTTCTTAATTCGTTCTCATCTAGTAACGGAGACACAAATAAGTTTATCGTTAAGAAATACTCATCATCCACCTTACTTAACATAAACGTCGGTAATTGGAATAATCCTTTTGAAAAATGGGACCATTCTTCTTCCGGTTCATTTAAATGATCATAAGCAAACCCACCTAACAAAAGTGGACCAGTTCCAATAATATTTTCGTATGGATTATACAAAACAATCTCTTCTGTTAAGCGCTTCCACTGAGTGTCAATTTCTTCAAAGCGCGTTTCCTTTTCATCCGTACGAATGGTATATGCTGCTCCAAGACCTACTAAATATGTGCTACTATTGCTATCCTTCCAAAAGAACCGTTCACCTTGAAAGATTTTAGAACCATTCTTATAAAATAGATGGGGATCTATTTGTTTTAACTTCCGAACATAACTAAAGATTTGTGGTTTTTTGGTCAAATGCACACGAGATAACGTTTTGGAAAATAAGTCGTGTACAATTGTTTCATACGTGGTTGTCAATGCTATCCCCCCAAAGCCAAAAAAAGACCATTTTTGCTTATTTAAAGATACACCTGTCAGTATAAGGTGTCAATGAAATCAAGCGTTAAATCGATGTTTATTCTTATTATATAATATCCCCGTTTTCCTTTGAAGGAAACCGGCTTTAAATATTGGTATTTATGTTCCTAAACCATGGGAAAAAGTTAAGGTTGACACTCTACCTTCCTTTCCCTAAACTGTTTCTGTACAGAAGTTCGGGCTTGACAATTACAATAGAGATTAAAAATGACAAGCTTGTAGACAATTTCTCTAAAAGGGGAGCAAAATATAGTGGAGTATCAAGCAATTAAAGGAGATAAAGGTTGGCGTATTTGGTGGCAATTAACTCGACCTCATACACTAACAGCAGCGTTTGTTCCTGTCTTCCTAGGAACCGTACTTGCCCTATCATATACTGAGCTACATTGGGGACTATTTTCGGCAATGTTAGTGGCAAGTTTGCTTATTCAAGCAGCAACCAATATGTTCAACGAATACTTTGATTATGTAAGGGGATTAGATTCAAAGGAATCCGTTGGGATTGGTGGAGCCATCGTACGGAATGGTGTAAAACCAAAAACAGTTTTATATTTAGGATTTTCTTTCTTCGCCATAGCTCTATTGCTTGGCATTTATATTTGCATGCTCACATCATGGTGGTTAGCTGTTATAGGGATTGTCTCTATGGCTGCAGGTTATTTTTATACGGGTGGACCAGTACCCATAGCCTACACACCATTTGGTGAAATAACGGCAGGATTTTTTATGGGAATGCTAATTATCATCATTTCCTTCTTCATTCAAACCTTAACTGTTGAGCCTATTGCATGGATTGTAAGCTTTCCGATTGGATTATTAGTAGGGGCTATCCTACTTGCCAACAATATCCGCGACCTTGATGGAGATAAAGAAAACGGAAGAAAGACCATTGCCATCTTACTTGGCAGAAAAAGAGCGGTCTACTTTTTAGCTACATTATTTATCGTCTCGTATGCATGGGTGATTGGATTAATTGTCACAGATTATATTAGCTTTTTTGCACTTATATCATTTTTAAGTATCCCTAAAGCCATTCAAGCAACAAAGGGCTTTATTGGTAAAACAAGGCCGATTGAAATGATGCCTGCTATGCAAGCTACTGCTAAGACGAATACGTTTTTTGGTTTCTTATTAGGAATCGGGTTATTATTGCAATTTTTTATACTATCTTAATGGATGATAAGCACTCTTTCTGAGGGTGCTTTTTTTGTACATAAAACCTCCTTGTTAATATCCATGTTTTAGTTCTACTGATTACGGATAAAACACAAGTATAAACAGCCATACTAAACTCAATAGCTGTTACCATAAAGGAAGTGTATAGGATGATTACAAAAAATCAAACAGATCAATTACGTAAAGAACTTTTACAACAACGTGAACAATTTGTACAGCAGTTACACTTAGATGAGGGTCCTTTAAATCAAGATAGTGAAAGAGACAGTGTAGGAGAACTATCCTTATATGATAATCACCCAGCTGATATGGGCACGGAATTATTTGAACGTGAGAAGGATTTAGCCATTGATGAACATGCTGAAGAAGAGTTGGAAAAAGTTAATAAAGCGTTAAAAGCTATGGATGAAGGAACTTATGGTCAATGTATTGTGTGTCATCAAGACATTCCGTATGAACGCTTAGAGATTGTTCCTTACACTCTTTATTGTGTTGACCATACACCTGATCAAAGTATGAATGAATACCGACCTGTGGAAGAAGAAGTATTAGAACCTCCCCATGACAATACGTATACGAAAAGAAGACAGGATGAAACAAGAGATTATCAAGATAGCTTCCAAGAAGTCGGTAGATTCGGAACGTCTGAAACACCTTCTGATTTCAATGGAGATTACAATAGCTATGAACATCTGTACCAAGATGGAGATTTCGACCGTGAAGGCTTCACGGAGAACTACGAAACTTTTACAGCTACTGATATTGAGGGGAAAGATCGAAAAGTTATGCCGTCAAGAAAGCATGAAGAATACGAAAAACAATTAGACGATCAAGGGACAGAAGCACCTTTCGGTGATGTACCCTATCACTACCGAGATTCTTATGTTGATGATGATAAAGAGTAATGTTTAAAGGAAAAGGGAATCCGTTTAATTCGGATTCCCTTTTCTTTTAACCTTATTTCCTAATCAATGAATATTGCTCAATTCCCCAAATATCTTTAGCATATTCTGCTATAGTTCTGTCACTTGAGAAATAACCAGAGTGCGCAATATTTAGTATGCTTTTTCTTAGCCATTCTTTTTGGATGCTTATACGTAGCATTAATTTTTTCATGGGCGTCTACATACGCTGAGAAATCTCGCAAAACAAAATAATAATCGTTTTCTGTTAAAAGAGAATCATAGATCAAATCGAATGGTTCGTCATTATCTGAGAAAAATCCATTAACCAACTGATTAACCACCTGGCGAATACGTTCGTCATGATGATAATACTCACTAGCTACATACCCACCATAAGAATAGTAATCTAGCACTTGTTCTGATCTAAGACCAAAAATGAACATATTTTCTTGGCCAACTCTTTCAGCCATTTCGACGTTTGCACCGTCTAGTGTTCCAATAGTAAGGGCTCCGTTCATCATAAACTTCATATTCCCAGTGCCGGAAGCTTCTTTACTAGCAGTTGATATTTGTTCACTCACATTTGCAGCTGGTATAATTTCTTCAGCTAGAGATACTCTATAATTCTCTAAAAATACCACTTTAATTAAATCTTTTGTTTTGGGATCATGATTCACTTTATTCGCAACGGAATGTATTAATTTGATGATTTTTTTCGCATAGTAATATCCTGGAGATGCTTTCGCACCAAAAATAAATGTTTGAGGATGCATAGTAAAAGAAGAATCTTCCTTAATACGATTATACAAATACATGATATGTAGCACATTTAGCAACTGTCTTTTATAGGCATGGAGTCTCTTTACTTGCACATCAAAAATAGATTCTGTATCAACAGATAGTCCATTTTGATCCAATATCCTGGCAGCCAATTGCTTCTTTTTTTATTTTGTTTTACTTTTTTCATGTCTTCTTGAAGAACAGAGTCATTTGAATATCTTTCTAGTTCCATCAACTGTTCGGGATCTTTAATAAATGAATCGCCTATCGTATGAACTAGTAGCTGAGTTAACTCAGGATTTGATTTTAATAACCATCTACGGTGAGTGATTCCATTGGTTTTATTATTAAACTTTTCAGGAGAGAAATTGTAGAACATGTTCATTTCTCTTGTTTTTAATATTTCAGTATGAAGTTTAGCTACACCATTGACACTGTAACTACCTGCAATAGCAAGATGTGCCATTTTCACTTCATCATAACTTATAATGGCCATATGCTTTATTCTATCCCACTCGCCAGGATACTTTTCCCACAATTGTTGACAATATCGCTCGTTAATTTCATGAACAATACCATAAATTCTCGGTAGTAGCGGTTGAAAAATTCGGACTGACCATTTTTCCAGCGCTTCTGATAACGTTGTATGATTGGTATAACAGAACGTCTTTGTCGTTACCCGCCATGCCTTATCCCAGTCTAATCCGTATTCATCTAAAAGGATTCTCATTAACTCTGGAATTGCTAAAACCGGATGTGTATCGTTAATATGAATAGCAACATGTTCTGGTAAGTCCTCGATATTGGATTGTCTCGAAGAAAATTGGCGAAGAATGGTTTTAACACTTGCTGAAACTAAGAAATATTGTTGCTTTAGACGTAAAATTTTCCCTTCATCATGCGTATCATCTGGGTACAAAAATTCTGATATTGCTTCTGTATCCCTCTTATATCTCATCATGTCACGATTAGGTTGGTACCTAGAAGGCTCAGCGCTCCAAAGTCTTAGTGTATTGACTGTTGTGTTTTGATATCCTACAACAGGTAGATCATAAGGTACAGCACTTACATATTCTGCATCTCTGTGCTCAAAGATTAACTTCCATCTTTCCCTTTAATCGTTTCAACTCTTCCCCAAAATGGCACCTCTACGGTTAAATCTGGCTTTCTTACCTCCCATACATGGCCGTGTCGTAACCACTGCTCTGGAAGCTCGACCTGAAACCCATCTACAATTCGTTGCTCAAATAATCCGTGCTTGTAGCGAATTCCATATCCATGACCTGGAAGATCTAATGATGCTAATGAATCCATGAAACATGCAGCTAGTCTCCCTAATCCCCCGTTTCCTAGACCAGCATCCGATTCTACTTCTTCTAAGTCATGGAGCGATATACCAAGGTCATGAAGACCCTCTTGGACAATATCGTAAATACCTAAATTTAATAAATTTTGACCTAAAAGACGGCCTAACAAGAACTCTATGGATAAATAATACACCTGCTTTTTTGATTCAATCTATAGTGTTCATTCGTTTGAATCCAGTTGGTGCTAATATGCTCCCTAATCATGTTTCCTAAAATATGAAATTGATCTCGTTTCGTGGAATCTGGAAAGGCTTTTCCTAGACTCATCTCGATTCTTTTAAGGAACGACTCTTTAAATTCATTTTTATCAGAAAACATGAGTTTCACTCCTAGATCTTAACTCTTCATAGAGTTGATTATACCGGTAGGCAGACTGAGCCCAACTAAAATCTTTCACCATTCCACGATAAATTAGCTTATCCCATACTTCCTTTTGCGGGTAATAAGCCAAGGCTCTCTTGACGGTGTGCATCATATCATGAGCATTAAAATTCTTGAAGGTAAATCCATTTCCATCCCCTGTTAACTCATCATACGAAAACACAGTATCGTTTAATCCTCCCGTCTCTCTAACTACTGGAACTGTTCCATACTTCATAGCAATCATTTGCCCTAATCCACAAGGCTCAAACTTTGAAGGCATTAAAAAGATATCAGAACCAGCATAAATACGATGAGCAAATGCCTCATCAAATCCTATTGTTGCACTTACTCGATTCCCATATTTATAAGAAACATGTCTAAAGAAATTCTCAAATTCATATTCACCTGTGCCTAACAGAACAAACTGGAAATCCTCCGTCCAAAGAAGCTCTTCTAATACATGTTGGATAAGTTCTAAACCTTTTTGCTTTGTTAGCCTAGTAACCATCGAAATAATAGGACGTTCCAAATTGACTTCAAGTCCTATTTCTTCCTGTAATTTTCTTTTATTTTCAGTTTTACCTGCCAGTTTAGATGGAGAATAAGGGTGAATATTCTCATCAATTGCAGGATTGTATACGTCCTCATCAATTCCGTTTAAGATTCCGACAATATCGCTCTTTCTAGTGGATAAAACACCTTCTAATTTTCACCAAAGTAAGGGTGCATGATTTCATTACGATACGTAGGACTCACTGTCGTAATATAGTCTGAGGCTAATAGCGCACCTTTCATGAAATTCATATTTCCGTAGAACTCTAAGTGTTCGTGGGTATAAAACCACTGGGGCACCATTAATAATTCGGAAAGCACTTGTTTAGGAAAGATACCTTGAAAATGAAGGTTATGGATTGTAAACAAGCTTTTTATAAAATGATAGTTTGGTTTATGGATATATTCCGTCCGTAATAAGAATGGAACCATAGCCGTATGCCAATCATGACAATGAACTAAATCAGGATAAAAATCCAAATGTGGAAAGCTTTCTAAAACCGCTCTTGTAAAGAAAGCAAAGCGCTCACCATCATCGTAATGTCCATACATGGAATCGCGGTTGAAATAATAAATATTATCAACAAAATAATAGAGGACACCCTCATGATTACATACTTCAATTCCACAGTATTGCTTTCTCCAGCCTACTTGAACTTCATACTCTACTACTTTCGACATTTGAGACCGAACATGCTCAGAAATAATTCCGTATTTAGGCATCATGACGCGAATATCTGTACCTAACTTAATAATTTCCTTTGGCAATGCCCCTGCGACGTCTCCTAAACCTCCTGATTTTGCAAATGGTACACTTTCTGATACAACGAATAATACTTTCACGAATTCATCAACTCTCCTTGAATGACCCCTTTTCTGATTACAATCGGGTTATCTTGCGTTCCAATTAATTTAACATTATCCTCTACCTTTACATCTTTATCTAAAATTACATGCTCTAATACACAGTTTTCACCAATTTGAACCTTTTGCATAATAATGCAATTCTTAATCGTTGAGTTCTCTCCCACTCTCACAGATCGAAAAATCACGCTACTTTCTATGTTCCCTTTAATGGTGCATCCATTTGCGACCATTGAATTTTTAACAATGGTATCTTTTCCATAATGAGTAGGCGGTTCATCTTTTACTTTCGTAAATATTGGAGATTGTGGTAGAAATAGTTGCTTCCATATACTAGGATCTAACAAACTCATATTTACATCCATATACTCTCTAATACTCGAAACTTTATATGCGTAATTGGAATATTCATATTGAGCAAGTGCGTAATCATGATGAAGATCTAGGACTACTTCATTAATGGATGAATAACCTGTTTGAAGTCTAGTTTCAATCAACTCAATGAGTAAAGAGGTCGAGATGATGAATATATTTAATGATTCTCCTTTTTTTGTTACTTCTGTGATATCTACATTGTTCTCAATATGACGATCTAATATAGGTTTTAAATCCATATTGCATACAATGTCGCAGTCACTAATGACTGCATATTCTTGTTTACTTCGATAGAAAAAATCTAGATGATGAGCAAAATGATGAAAGTTTCCAGTTCCTTCAATGGTCACTTCATTCTCTGGAGAAGGTAAAAAGAAAAGTCCATCTCTTTTACGGTTCAAGTCCCAATTCTTACCTGAACCTAAATGATCCATTAATGATCGATATTGGTATTTTGGAAAATAGCCACACTATCTATGCCTGAATTCACCATACTAGATAAAATAAAATCAATAAAACGATATCTGCCTCCAACTGGTACTGCTGCAAGTGAGCGATGGAGCAATAAATCTTGCATGGATGAATAATATGTTGTTGCATCAATAATACCTAACATGGATTTATACATAATACTTCCACCTTTCGTTGATGTAATGGATTATACTTCTTCTCGAGAACGTAAATAGTCATCGGTCACTAAAATAATTTCCTCGTTATCCTCGATAGGACGAACAAACGCATTAATTGGAACTACTACATCATTGGAAACGATGCAATTTTCGATAAAAGCCCTCTCACCAATTACAGCACCTGGCATAATAACTGAGTTTTTAACTATAGCATCTCGCCCTATGGTTACTCCATGAAATAGAACAGAATGATCTACGGTCCCTTCAACAACACATCCTTCATTAATGAGTGAGTCCTTAATGATGGCATCATCTGAAATAAATTGAGGAGGTTGATTTGGATTGACGGAATAGATTCTCCAATCGCGATCATATAAATTTAATTCATTATCTTCCTGCAGTAGATCCATATTGGCTTCCCATAAGCTCTTAATGGTTCCTACATCTTTCCAATATCCTTTAAAAGAATGAGCCATTAATTTTTTCCCCTCGTCAAGCAACAAAGGTATAATATCTTTTCCAAAGTCATGGCTAGAGGCTGGATTACGTTCATCCATCTCTAAGTACTCTTTTAAGACTTTCCAATTAAACACATACACGCCCATTGATGCCAAATTATTTTTAGGATGAGCAGGCTTTCTTCAAATTCTAACACTCTATAATCCTCGTTTGTGTTCATAATTCCAAATCTACTAGCTTCAGACCACGGTACTTCAATAACCGAAATGGTGACATCTGCTTTGTTTTGAATATGATCATTTAACATTTCACGGTAGTCCATTTTATAAATATGGTCACCAGAAAGAATTAACACATGTTCTGGTTCATATTGCTCGATATAATTAAAATTTTGATAGATTGCACTCGCTGTACCGGAATACCACCTAACTTGAGAGGATTCACTATATGGAGGAAGAACTGTTACACCTCCATGTCTGCGATCTAAATCCCACGCGCTACCTATACCTATATAAGAATTCAAGACTAATGGTTGATATTGTGTTAGTACTCCAACCGTATCAATCCCAGAATTTGTGCAATTACTTAAAGGAAAGTCAATAATTCTATATTTCCCTCCAAAAGGGACAGCTGGTTTTGCTAAACTTTTTGTTAAAGAACTTAATCGGCTTCCTTTTCCACCTGCTAATAACATCGCAACACAACTCACATTACTCATATAGATTAATCCCCTTTCAATTAAATACTGGTTGTAAATACACAAATCCGTAAGGTGGTATTGTTAATTCAATACTATGAGATAGACCATGGAACCCTTCATTTCTCACGACTAAGGGTACGGGATTTATTTGGTTAGATCCTCCGTATACTTCCCTATCACTATTCATAATTTCTTCATAGTATTCTGCTTCTTCGACACCCACTCTGTAATGATGATAAGGTATAGGGGTGAAGTTAAACACAGCAATCAAGTAGTCTTCTTTATTTGTACCTTTTCTTATAAATGAAATAATACTTTGGTGATGGTTATTAACATCAATCCATTGAAACCCATCAGAATGATGATCCATTTCATATAAGGAACTGCTATCTTTGTACAGATGCATCAGATCAATAAAATAATGGTTAAATGAAAGATGTTGGTCATAATGTAATAAGTGCCAATCTAACTGCTCTAAATCCTTCCATTCTGAGAAGGGGGCTAACTCAGAACCCATAAATAGTAATTTTTTTCCTGGATGAGCAACTAAGTATCCCATTAGTAATCTAAGTTGAGCAAACTTCTGCCAATAATCTCCTGGCATTTTATCTAGTAAACTCTTTTTCCCATGTACTACTTCATCATGAGAAAGAGGGAGAACGTAATTTTCAGAAAAGGCATATAGTAATGAAAAAGTTAATAGATGATGCACATTTTTTCTTTCTTCATATGGTGTTTCCATATACTTTAAGAAATCATTCATCCATCCCATATTCCATTTATAATTAAAACCAAGGCCTCCATAATGAGTGGGAGCTGTTACTAGTGGCCAATCTGTAGAATCCTCTGCCATCATCAAGGCATTTGGTTTATATTCAAAAACAGCCTTATTGAGCTCTCGTAAAAACTCAATTCCTCCGTTATTGGCAACTAACTCTCCTCTATTGGGCCAGTACAGAATGTTGGCAACAGCATCAATCCTAAATCCATCTAAATGAAACTCTTCTATCCAATACCTTGCATTCGAAATTAAAAAGCTTTTTACTTCATTTCGGTGGAGATTAAAGTTTGCTGTCCCCCATGTATAATTTTCACGGTCTCCCTCTGTTTCATATTCATATAAAAAGCTGCCATCAAAACGGGATAATCCATGAGCATCTTTACAAAAGTGACCAGGAACCCAATCCAGAATGACACCAATATTTTGAACATGACATTGATTCACAAAGTACTTTAATTCCTCAGGTGTTCCGTACCTACTGGTAGGAGCATAATACCCTGTACCTTGATAGCCCCAGGATCTATCAAATGGATGCTCTGTAAGTGGCATTAATTCTACATGAGTAAAACCATGCTTTACTAAATAAGGAACTAACGTATCACCTAATTCTTTGTATGTATAAAATACTTCTTTCCCTTTTATTTTCCATGTTCCAAAATGAACCTCATAAATGAATAAAGGCTTATCATAGACTTTCTGCATTTGACATGAATGCAACCATTCATCATCATTCCATAAAAATGGGCGCTCTCTACGAATGATACCTGACGTGTTCGGTCTTCTTTCTGTATAGGTTGCAAAGGGATCTGTCTTAACCAATCTCTCTCCAGAAAGAGATACTATTTCATATTTGTACATTTCTCCATCTAGGGATCTTGGCACTGATAGAAACCATATGCCTCCGTCGTTTAATCTCTCCATTTCATAACTCTGCCCATCCCAGTCGTTAAAAGAGCCGATTACCTTCACTTCCTTAGCATTTGGGGCCCATACACAAAACGTAGTGATAATATACTCGTTGATTTCGTGAATATGAGCACCAAATGTTCGGTAGGCTTCATAAAGTTTCCCTTCATGAAATAAGTGAATATCAAAGTTACTTGGATAAATATTTTTCATGTCTTCACCTGCTTATACTGTTGTCCTTACTAACTTCTTTCTTTTCATTTTGATCATTCCCTTTATTTTTTATATGACATTTCTCGACTTTATGAAAAACAAAACAGTTTCATAAATCTACAGGATTATAAGAATTGGGATTTATCCTACATAACAACAAAAGTGTTACCGTTTACAACCTCTGATTAGAGGGGTTTGATAAAACATAGTGAAGAAAAAGAGAAGAGGCTGGGAATGTCGAATTCTGATGTATATTGATGATGAAAAAAACATAACTTTTTTAGTCTTTAAAAAAGAAGGAGCAATTATTAATATTTATATAATGATAATGCCACTTAGTATTAATGATGAATAACGTTAATAGATGCGTTTTTATTGTTGTGTAATTTTCTTAATTCTCAAAATATATGATTTATAAGAATTGGAGGAATATATTCTATCCTGGCATATTCTAAAAAAAATATTGTAATATATCATATGACAAAGAAAAGAATAAGAAGTGATGAATGCGAATTTCGTTACTAGTGAGTTAGCTATATGAAAAGGATAGAATGAGGATTAGTAGGAGAGTTAATCAAATTTGAAGAACGAAAAAAAAACTATCCAGAATGGATAGTTTTATGACCCGTACGGGATTCGAACCCGTGTTACCGCCGTGAAAGGGCGGTGTCTTAACCGCTTGACCAACGGGCCATGGTAAACAATAACGCTATGTTAAGATTGTAAATTTTCCGTGACAACGAAGATTATAATATCATACGACTTTTCTATTAGGCAAGGCTTTTTCAAAATTTGTCGAAAAAAATAAACTAGAGAGTATTTTCTTACGAAACGAATTCCTCTCTAGTAGTCTATTACTTTCTATTCTCTTTCATTCCCGTATTTTACATAAGCTTGTGCGCCTATGATTTGGAAGCCTACACTTGTATACAGTGACAGGGCGCGTTCGTTTTTCGCTTCCACTTCTAGGTACACGCTACTCCCGCTTTCTGACCCAAGCTTCACCGCTTGAATAAGAGCATTCCGTCCTATGCCCTTTCCTTGATACGCTGGTAATACGGCAAACCCGTATATCCAGGCATCGCCTTCCAATTCTGAGAATCGAAGCTTTCCTACACCCACACCGTTTTGTTCTACGATATAAAAATCTTGAAGATCTTCCTCTTTGATCCGCTGATTATACAAAACTGCATCGTCTTCTGAAAATCCAAAGCATTGTACATCTAATTGAATTTCAAGGGTCAAATCCGTTTCACTTGCTGGTCGTAGAGATACGGAAGGGTCACTTAGTTGAAGCTCGGATCCTTCCTCCCATTTCATTTGATATTCGGTCATTTCATATTGATGTGGGATGTTGTTGACAAAGGCCTCACCGCTTGAAGAATTCAAAGGGTAGTTCAGGAGGATTTTTCTATACCCTTTTGATTTGGCATAGTCTGTTGCCTTTTGAACTAGTTGGGTGAATAGTCCTTTTCGGCGGTAACTCGGGTGAACCATGCCACACAGTTCTATTTTACTTCCGAATCCATAGAGTCCTAGGAATGCAATAAGTTCTTCCCCTTCATATTTGAAATAATCGTGTGGCTCGTTCTGCGTGCGAGACTCTAGCATGTCCCAGTTGAGCTTTAACTGAATGGAGTCTTCTTTTTCGCATAGAGTCTGAAGCTTTTTAATACTCGTTAACTGTTTTGCTGATAGCATGAAACCAACCCCCTTTTTTATAAACTATCATAATACTGAGAAAAATATGGTACTATTTTAGTATTGTAGGTAGATTATTTTAGATGAAAGGAGGATCCTGTATGAATTTTTTACTGCGATTTTGGAAGCGACTTTCTCACTTTGACACCCCGCTCGCTGTGGGCAGTGCGTTGTTTGTAGTCTTATTTGGGACGTTTGCGATTCATTATTTGGAACCCGAAACGTTTCCAACGTTGTTTGAATCCTTGTGGTGGACACTCACGACGTTAACAACGGTAGGATACGGGGATTATTATCCCGTTTCACGTGAAGGAAGACTTCTTGGCATTTTTCTTTTTTATCTTCGGAATTGGAGTTATCGGACTTGTGATTGGGAAGTTTGTTGATTCTCTATATTCTTTACGTACGCTCAGGAAGGAGGGAAGACTCATGTATTTAAAGAAAAATCATTATGTGTATATTGGCTGGTCGAAAAAGACGGAGCAAGCGATTCATGAAGTATTCGCACACGACTCTCATGCTGAAATTGTTTTAATTGATGAATTACCTGAAAGCCCAGTCAGTCATTCTCAGGTTCATTTCATTCAAGGGGATCCGTCTGATGAAGAAATTTTAGAAAAAGCGAATCTGTTTTACGCTAAGCGAGTGGCGATTTTCTCTGATACGAAAATTGATCAAACTCTTCTAGCAGATGGGAAAACGTTATTGATTGCTTCAGCCGTAGAGGCTATGTGCAAAGAAGGCGGGAAGAATATACATACCATTGTAGAGATTTGTGAGGAACGGAATATACCGAAATTTAAGCATATTAATATTGATGATTTTGTGTTATCAAATGATGGGGTTTCCTTACTAATGGCCAAGGCCACTCTTCACCCAGGGTCAACCGCTCTCTTCAGGCAGTTACTGAGTAAGCGTACAGGTGACAATATTCACGAGCTGAAGCCTGCCCCAAACTGGAAGACATATCGCGATGCATCTCAGGCCATATTTGAACAAGGGGGATCTCTTTTAGCTGTGAACGATCAGATGGACTTTACCAATGCTAGTACTCAATTGTTAAAAGAGACTGATACTTTGTATATCGTCTGTAAGGATGAAACGTATTTACGCGTGATAAGAGAAACGGGTGCCTCACCATCTGATTGAATGTACACGATCAGACCGGGATTTCCATATAACACGAAGAAACCCCATGAAAGAACGGATAAATCCCTTTCTTTCATGGGGTTTTCTTTTACCGTCTAACCCTACGAGCCATACTTTTCGCTAAACAAGGTAGGCGCAATTTGGACTTCGCTTTTATTTAGCGCAATTTCTTCTAGACTCGGATACACTTGCCTAAAATACGGTTCAAAGCTTGGATCAAATTGAGTTCCCATATTCTCAAGGATGATTTCCTTCGCCTGGTGAGGTGTTAACGCATTCCGATAAGAACGGTTTGATGTCAGGGCATCAAATGTGTCACAGACCGTAATAACTCTTGAAAGAAACGGGATGTTCTCTCCTGCAATTTGAGAAGGGTACCCTTTCCCGTCATAGCGTTCATGATGATGATAGATGGTACTAATAATATCTTTAGAGTAGTTTAGCTTTTCAGCAATTTCAGCCCCTACTACAGGATGTTTTTTAATGACCTCAAATTCTTCATCCGTTAGCCTTCCCTTTTTTTGTAGAATGGCTGCTGGGATTTKGAGTTTTCCTACATCATGAAGAATKGAGCTCGTTKACAWAMCGTCTAAATCGACAGGATWCCCTKCACGCTTTAACGTTTCTCCAAACAAGAGACTGTATTCTTGAACTCGCTTACTATGTCCTTTTGTATAATCATCTACCATTTCGATTGCTAAAATTAAGCTTTCTATCCCTTTTTCTGCCTCCACCTTGGATGTCGTTGTTGAAACGACGACAGACATTAGAAAATAGAGAATGGTATTATAACAGGCGAAAAATGATAAATTCATCGTAAAGTAGACCCAGTCCGTTTCTGGTCCTCCTACTAGCTGTAACACACCAATATACGCTATACCTGAGACGACGACTGAAAAAATAAACAATTTTACTTTACGAAAAAACATTCCAAATAACGGAACAAAATAGAAAACAGCATGACCCATATACGGAGCGAGGTAGTAGAAAATTGAAATGACTGCAATGCAATTGACGATTAACAATGGGGCTTGCCATTGTGCGGGAATACTTTTATAAAATATGGTGTATGGTACGTATCCTAAACATAACAAACTAATTAATTGGATCATTTCGACGTTTAATGTTTGGAAAAAGAATAATGAAGTAGGTATAATCGTGACGACACCTATTCCAATTGCAACCCACATGATGTTCAATACAATCCTGACTTCCATTATTTTCTCTCCTTAACACGTACTATTTCATCTATTACTATCTTACTAAATAATTTCCAACAAAAAAACCCTTGAAGAAACATATTCTTCAAGGGATCAAGTTAACTCCAAACGCTTCTTACAACGTTAGTTTGTGAACGATCAGGACCAACAGAGAAAATCGCCACTGGTATTCCTGTTAATTGTGAAATTCTCTCAAGATAATGTCTAGCATTCGCAGGAAGCTCACTTAAGGACTTGCAACCTGTGATATCTTCTGTCCAACCTGGTAGCTCTTCATACACAGGCTCACATTTCGCTAGAATATTTAAGTTCGCAGGGAACTCTTCGATGACTTCACCATTGTACGTGTACGCCGTACAAATCTTTAACGTCTCGATTCCTGTTAATACGTCAATGGAGTTTAGAGAAAGATCCGTGATCCCGCTCACACGACGTGCATGACGAACCACAACAGAGTCAAACCAGCCAACGCGGCGAGGGCGTCCAGTAGTCGTTCCGTACTCTCTACCGACTTCACGAATGTGATCCCCAATTTCGTTCGCAAGCTCTGTTGGGAAAGGCCCATCTCCAACACGCGTTGTGTATGCTTTTGAAACGCCGACTACATGGTTAATCTTTGTAGGACCTACACCAGAACCAATTGTTACGCCACCAGCCACTGGATTAGAAGACGTAACAAACGGATACGTACCTTGGTCGATATCAAGCATAACCCCTTGTGCCCCTTCAAACAGAACACGGTGGCCATTATCTAATGCGTCATTTAATACAACGGACGTATCACACACATAGTGCTTAATTTGTTGACCGTACTCGTAATACTCTTCAAAGATCTCTTCTAACGTAAATCCTGTTGTCTCATAGAACTTCTCTAGTAGACGGTTTTTCTCTTCAAGATTACGAGCTAGCTTTTGTTCAAACAACTCTTTATCTAAAAGGTCTGCCATACGAATCCCCATACGTGCTGCTTTGTCCATATAGGCAGGTCCGATTCCTTTTTTTAGTTGTTCCAATTTTGTTATCCCCTTTACGCTCTTCTTCTACTTCATCTAATTTTAAATGATAAGGTAGGATGACGTGTGCACGGTTACTGATACGTAGATTGTCCGTTGATACCCCGCGGTCATGAAGGTATTTAAGCTCCTTCACTAGCGCTTTTGGATCCACTACCATTCCGTTACCGATCACCGAAATTTTTTCTTTATAAAAGATTCCAGAAGGAATTAAGTGAAGTTTGTACGTTTCCCCATCAAATTTAATGGTATGTCCCGCATTGTTACCACCTTGGTAACGGGCAATCATTTCTGCATGCTCTGAAAGGAAGTCTGTAATCTTTCCTTTTCCTTCGTCTCCCCATTGTGTCCCTACAACAACAACTGATGACATTTCTAGCACCTCCGCATGGCCAACTTTTCGACCACTTTCTATCAAGCAAACCTATTTTACCAGTAATATGTAAGAGAAGTCAACGAAAATACGAACATTCTATTAAAATATTATTTTTATGTTCGTATAATAATTATCTATCTCTCTTTATTAAAAGGACTCTGCTACACAACGTCACTCGGTTTTATTTACGATATTATTGATATTGAATCAAGTAAAAAATAAAAAAAAAGACAGCATTTCGCTGCTCAGCTTGTCGAGAAAGTTAATTTTTTCATAGTTATTCAAAGGTTTTTTTGCTTCGATATCTTTGGATAAGTATAAAAAAAGATTGCTTCCCATTTATCCTAGCTTCGCTAGGTGGGTCGCAATCTTTTTTATATTCTGGCAAGCTGCAGTTAGAAGAACCTGCTCACTTGCGTTTTTAATTCCCCTAAACCTACAATAGCGAAGCCCATGCAGCTCTTTTGAGTCTGCGAAGCTTCGCTCCACTTTTTCTTTTCTAAATTTATATAGCTTCTTTCCAGGATTTGATAACCTATTTATCCTTACCTTCTCTTTATGTTCTTCCCATACATGACGGGTTACCACTTTCACATTATTTTTAGATCTTGTACATTGTGATAGAAGTGGACAACTGCCACATAATTTTGGATCAGATTTATATTCTCTATATCCTTCTCGATTCGTTGTTCGGTAAGTTAATACTTTCTTGTTGGGGCAAACATAAATGTCTTGGTTTTTTTCATATGTAAATTTCCATTTTGGGAATAAACCAGTTGTAGGGCGGTACCTTCTATGTGCAATTACACCAAATATTTTCCTATCGGCTAGCCCCTTACATATAGGATTTGTAAGATATCCAGAGTCCAGTGCGACAGCTTCTACTTGAAAACCAAAACGTCCTATTTGACGGTCTAAGCGATTAAGGTAAGGAACCGAATCGTGAACGTTACCTGCGGTAACGAATGCATCAGTTATGATATTAAATTTCATATCAGTTGTTCGATGATCAAGATAACAAAACATCTCTTGTTTGTTATCTCGAGACATAAAGCCACAATCTGGATCTGTAGTGCTAACACGTATTTCTTTAGTTTCTATCACTTCCTCTTTATCCTTTAATGGCTTTTTTCCTTGTAGTTCTCTGTCTTCCTCTACAGCTTTGTTTAGTTCGTTGATATACTCACGGGTTTCTACTTCTACTTCTTGTCTTGTGAACTTGTGTTTGTTCGCATTCGCCTTTAAATGAGTAGAATCTGTAAAAAGAACTCGTCCTCCTACCATATTGTGATTCATTGCTAGAAGAACAATTTCATCAAAGATTTCTTGAAAAACGTTTGTATCTTTGAAACGTTTTTGACGATTCCAACTGATTGTTGAATGATGTGGTATAGGATCATGAAACTTTAATCCTAAGAACCATCGATAGGCCATATTCATCCGAATTTCTTGTTCTAGTTTTCTTTCTGAACGAATGCCGTATAAGTATCCTATAAACATCATTTTAAAAAGAATAAGAGGGTCTGAAGGACGACCTTTTTCTTCACTATAATAAGGCCTAACTTTCTCAATAATAAAGGAGAAGTCAATGTATTTATCTATCTTTCGAAGAAGATGGTCCGAAGGAACCATATCATCAATGGAAACAAATTCATATTCATTTTGCGTAAATTCTCTTGGTTTTAGCATAGTTAATCCCCGCCAATCAATATATTATATATCTCTATTTTAACATATTAACGCGGTGATTTGTTAAAATATTTATACATTATTAAAGGCTGTCGAGATTTTCTCGACAGCCTGAGCCATTTTCAATGGCTCTTTTTGTTTGAAACAATAAGGAAGAGAATTGTCGTTTTTTTCTCTAAACACTGAACATATTGAAAGATTATGACGATATAGTCATAAAGTAGTAGTATTAGACAATTTAATAGTGAGGAGAGAGAAACGTGTTTATGAGTAAATTTCGACTTAAAGGTAAAAAGAACTCTTCTAAAGAGAGAAGACCATCTAAAATTGCCTTTACCATAGGAAAAAAAATTAGTAGTGGATTTCTTATTGTCCTAATTATATTTGCTGGAGGAAGTATTTTTAACTTAACTCAGCTGAACTCCTTTCGTTCTACTATGAATAATATGACCGAACAAGCTGTTCCTTCTATTCAGTTAGCATTAGAAATTAAAGGGGAACATGAACGTTCATATGGTATTTTAGTAGATTATCTGGAGTCCCTTAGAAGTGAAAATACTTCTAACCAAGGTAAATACCAAAAAGAATATGCGGAAGCTTTATCTTTATTGGACTCCTATTACAGTGAGTATGAACCACTATTAACGAGTGAAGAAGAAAAATCATTATATAATCGACTGTCTACTCATAAGGAGACGTTCTATATCAAGGGAGAAGAAATTATTACTCTCACTACTTTTGATCTCGTTAAGATAAATCGATTGCGTGACGAAATCGAAATGGCTTTAACTAATATTCAAGCAAACGGAACGCAGCTTGTAGAATATAATGAAGATAAAGTAGCAAGCGCAAGAGAACAGGCAAAAGGTTCTATGGAATCTATATGGATAAATACGATTGTTCTTTTAATCGTAAGCTCTATTCTAGGAGTTTCTATAGCATTCTTTGTGTCTACTTTTATTTCACGACCAGTCAAAAAAGTGACAAGTGAACTAAAGAAAGTATCGACAGGGGATTTATCTGGATCAACCATTATGTACAAAGGGAAAGATGAGATAGGAGAAATGGTGCATGCGTTAAATGACATGCAGCGACAATTATCTTCATTTTTAAAAACCGTGAGTGATTCATCTATGCAGCTCGCTGCTTCCTCTGAAGAACTGTACGCGAGTTCAGAGCAAACAACTAAAGCTACCAATCATATGGCTTCTTTAACTCAGGAATCTACGGTAGGGGCTGAAAACCAGTTAACAAGTGTAAGGAAAGTGTCTGAATCAGTAGATCAACTTTCAATGGGATTACAGCAAGTGGCAATAAAAGCAGTGGAAATGTCAGAAGTAGCAAATCAAGCTAATTCTGCAAGTATGATAGGAAAAAATCACGTTCAGCATGTGGTTGAACAAATGCAAAAAATACGAGATACTGTTCTTCATTCATCTGAAGTAGTGAATCAGTTATCCTCTCAAACAAATGAAATAGGTAAAATTACCCAACTTATATTAGAAGTAGCAGAACAAACGAATCTATTATCTTTAAATGCAGCAATTGAAGCTGCGAGAGCAGGAGAACATGGAAAGGGCTTTGCTGTTGTTGCGGATGAAGTAAGAAAGCTTGCGGATCAAACGAGAGAGTCATCACAAGAGATTACGCGAATGATTGAATCAATTCAAGAAGAGACAAAACGTGCCATGACAGTGATGAGAGAAGGGACGTCTCAAGTTGAACAAGGAATGTCATTAACGAATGAAGTAGAGGATGCTTTTGGGACAATTGAAGGCAACATGGGAAGTGTAACAGATAAGGTTCAAGATGTTTCTGATGCAGTAGAACAGATGGCCTTCATTAGCAGTGATATTGTTAATTCCGTAGATGTAGTGCGAGAAGTTGCTGAGCTAAGTGCTTTATCCAACCAAGAAAGTTCAGCAGCCAGTGAAGAACAACTTGCAACGATGGAAGAAATAGAGAGTTCTGCTAAAGGATTAAGTCAATTGGCTGAACAACTCCAAGAAGAAATAGCAAGATTTAAAATGGAATCGTAACCTTGGCTGCTATTTTTAACTGTTCAATTTCCTAATATAGGGATAAAATATATCTAATAGTCTGTTAGAGAGGATTAAGATAAATGCCAATTACACTATTAGAAAATAGTCAAACAACCTACTATGATTATATAGTATGTGAACAAAAGGACGCAGAGACATTTCTATTTATACACGGGCTAGGATGCGATAGCACTTTGTGGGACGATATTATTCCGTTCCTAAAACCTAAATATAATCTTGTTGTATTCGATCTACCAGGCCACGGAAGAAATAAACTAAGCGAGAATGTTGGATTTTCTTTATCGTTAATATTTTCTGACATAGAACATATTCTCTTTACAGAAAATATTCCTTCTTGTCATGTAGTTGGCTATGCTGGAGGAGGAAATATAGCATTAGAGGCCGTTTTAAAACAAAAGAAATGGGTTCGATCATTAACACTTATTTCTACCCCGATTTTTATGCCTTTTCAAATCGGTGAACAAGAAATGAGAAAGAGGTTCGCTACTATTGAAGAAGGTAAGAAACAACAGGTATTTAAAAGCATTATCGATGGAATAACGGTGATAGCTTCGGAGGAAAGAAAATCTCGTCTCGAAGGTATGATGAATCGAGTGGATATAAGATCCTATAAAGATTTCTATAAAGTTTGTAAAAATTCCGTACAAGAATATTCTCCGGAGAAGTTTAAAAATGTAGATCTTCCAATTTTTCTGTTAGTTGGTGAATTCGACGCTACTTTTCCACCGAAGCTTCACTTGTTTGATGATACGTATCTAAATTCTTCAAGATTTCTTATCATCCCGAATGCGGGGAATGCTGTAATGGTTGATACACCTAAACAGTTAGTAGAACTCCTCGATGATTTTGTAATCCAATACGTATTAGGCTCTCCGCCTTCTTTAAAAGGGAGAGGATACGTAGATAAATTAAATTTTGAATTACAATCAATAGTCAACTTAGGAATAAGACAAGTCAACAGTAGAAACACGATTGAGCTTCATTTTCTTTCAAGCTTTAAAGTACTGTTAGATGGAAAAGAAATAGAAGGAAAGTGGAATCAAAGGAAAGCAAAACAAATCTTCAGTTACATTTTATATCATCAACAAGTTACAAGAGATCAGCTCTATGATGTATTTTGGCCAGACCTAGAATTAACCAAGGCTAGGAACCAATTAAGAGTCTCTCTTAACCATATAAAATCGATTATTGAAGGATTTACAGGTGACGATTTATCTAAATATATTGATATTGGTAGAGACCTCATTGTCACATCTGTTCGTGTTAAATCCGATGGAGAAAATTTATTAAATGAGATTGAACAATTGAAGCTTGTATCATACTCCGACAGAGCGGCTAAAGTTGTAGAACTTATTGCGAGGCTACCTGAAGTGCTGTTTCCTGGTTTATATGATGAGTGGGTTCTTGAATTACGTTCTTCTATAGAAATGGAACTCACTAGTATAATTGAAGATTTATTAGACGAAGATCTGGATCCTTCTGAAGAGATTAATATGCTAAAATATTTAATCAAGATTCATCCAAATGAAGAATTATACTACGAGCAAATCCTTTTTGCCCTAGAACAAGAAAGAAAATATTCAGAGATGGATTTTTATGAAGATAAATTAAATTCATTGAAATAATATTGTCAAAAAAAGCGATCTAAAAAAATTTTTTAAAAAATTTTTCAGATTGCTTTTTTTCTGTAATGCTTTTGTAATGAGCTGTATTGTATGATGAGTACGTAAAATCATATCACAGCTTAGGAGGTAAATGACATGACCAACTCCCTTTTAGTTACCGCACATGAACGAAGTACATTATACAATCTACAGCAGAGAATTCAATCGAATACATATGAAGAGAATGATTTTAAAGCATTGTTCAGTATGCTTTTAAATTATTCAAATGAACTATCTATGGCTCAAACAAAAAAACTTTGTGAATTAGTCGAATACTTCCATGTCGTAAAGAGGGAAGATCGTTTACCTGAAATCATAAGCTCAATGGTTGATTTTATTGTCTCTTCTACTATTCATGATGAATCAACTTCTCAGAGCTTTGTTATATCATAATTCATACTACTCGTTTATTCGAAAGGGTCAATACTTTCAATTTGATGATGGGTTAAGGACATGACTGACTTTTGGTCATCATTATAAAATAGTATATTTTCCTCTAAGAAAGAAAAGTTTAAAATTCTACCCGAGAAATTTTGCCTTCCTACTTTTGGGATGACGTAAACTACATGTACTAAGGTGTTGTGTACCTGCCAATTTTCTAGCATTTTTGTCATCTCAATCATTCAGTTTTGCCTCACTTTCAACATTCCTAGCTACAATTTTAGACTAACATATCTCTAAGATACAAGATTTAAATTTAGGAAAATATCTTCTATTCAATTTCATCTAGACTCGTTACAATAGACTAAAAAAGGTTGAGTATATTGAATAAATCACTGCCTATCCTATCCCTTATTATTGGAGTCATATCTGTTTCAACCTCTGCTATATTTGTGAAACTATCAAGCGCTGATGCAGGTACTATTGCTTTCTATCGTTTGTTATTTTCTACAATATTATTACTTCCGTACTTTTTATTTAAAAGTAAAGCTGACTTAAATCACTTCAATAGAAAAGATTGGTGGCTATCCTTACTGTCTGGACTATTTTTAGCTGTACATTTTATATTGTGGTTTGAATCCTTAAACTATACAAGTGTAGCAAGTTCTACTGTATTAGTTACATTGCAACCAATCTTTGCTTTCATCGGTACATATATATTTTTCAAAGAGGTTATTTCAATAAAATCTATCATAGCTGCAAGTATTGCTATGGTGGGTAGTTTCATTATTAGCTGGGGAGACTTTAAAGTAGATGGACAAGCATTACTTGGTGATATGTTAGCACTAGCAGCTTGTGCTTTAGTAACGGGATACTTGCTTATCGGTCAATCTCTAAGAAAGAAACTTACTTTAACAAGCTATACATTTATTGTTTATGGATTTAGTTCAGTGATTCTTCTTATATACGTACTACTTAATGGAGAGATGCTAGTAGGTTTTTCTAACGACAATTGGATTTATTTCTTGTTATTAGCGATTTTCCCTACACTACTTGGACATAGTCTCTTTAATTGGTCTATAAAATATATAAGTACAAATGTTATTTCTGTAGCTATATTATTGGAACCGGTTGGGGCCACAATACTTGCTTATTTATTGTTAAATGAAAGTATCTATATCTATCAAATTGTTGGGGGAATGATTATTATTGTTGGTATACTCTTATTCTCCATTCCCGTTCGGTTAGTAATTAAAAAGAAACGATCCATTGAGAATCATTCATAATGATTTAATAAGTCTTATTTAGTTTCTCTAAGACACTCTGCTATTTAGAGTGTCTTTTTGCTTAAATAGAAGTCATTGGTAAGCCATATAAATGCTTTTTATATAAAAATCAAAAAAAGTATTAAAAAAGTATTGCCTTGGTTTCGCTATCGTGATATATTATTCCTTGTCCTTAAGAGGACGACAACTTATCAAAAATAAACTTCTTAAGCTAAACAGAAAAATGTTTGACAAGAGATTATAGATAAGTTATGATGTAAAAGTCGCCTTGATGAGCGACGATTGAACTTTGAAAACTGAAAAGACAACACGTCAACGTTAAAACTAGTACCCATGAGGTACAAAAACAATTTACACTCTGGTGTAAAAATGAACGTCGAATAAGTTCGCTATGTTTTGTAGCAACATCGACTTCATGCACATCATGTGCAAAGTGAGCTTGCTCAAACTTTTTATGGAGAGTTTGATCCTGGCTCAGGACGAACGCTGGCGGCGTGCCTAATACATGCAAGTCGAGCGAGGCCTTCGGGCCTAGCGGCGGACGGGTGAGTAACACGTGGGTAACCTGCCTGTAAGACTGGGATAACTTCGGGAAACCGAAGCTAATACCGGATAATATTTTTGGTTGCATGACCGAAAATTGAAAGATGGCTTTTAGCTATCACTTACAGATGGACCCGCGGCGCATTAGCTAGTTGGTGAGGTAACGGCTCACCAAGGCAACGATGCGTAGCCGACCTGAGAGGGTGATCGGCCACACTGGGACTGAGACACGGCCCAGACTCCTACGGGAGGCAGCAGTAGGGAATCTTCCGCAATGGACGAAAGTCTGACGGAGCAACGCCGCGTGAGTGAAGAAGGTTTTCGGATCGTAAAACTCTG
>NZ_ABFU01000051.3 GCF_000171615.1 Bacillus coahuilensis m4-4
CAATAAAAAAGCTTGGGGTTACCATCCCAAGCTTTTTTATTGAATTATTTTCATCTAAAATAACGGATAAGGAGAGTGATGTTAATGGTTTCGACGGAAAACACAGTAGTCGGTTTTATTGGTACCGGAGTAATGGGAAATCATATGTCTCGTCATATTTTACAGGCGGGGTATGAAGTGGTTGTGCATACGAGAAATAAGGAAAAAGCTCTGAACCTTTTGGAGATGGGGGCAAGATGGATGGAATCGCCCAAGGATGTGGCGAATGAAGCAAATGTCATCTTCACCATCGTAGGCTATCCTAAAGATGTCGAGGACGTGTATTTAGGTGATAACGGTATTATTACGAATGGAAAAAAAGGTACATATGTTATTGATATGACAACCTCTACGCCAAACTTAGCGAAACGGTTGTATAAAGAGGCAAGTGAAAAAGGGATCCATGCTCTAGATGCGCCTGTTTCAGGTGGAGAAATTGGGGCAAAAGAAGGACGACTTTCCATTATGGTCGGAGGAGATAAGAAAGCGTACGAAGCGGTTCAACCGATTTTTGAGTTGTTCGGAACGAATATCGTTTATCAAGGGGAAGCAGGAGCAGGACAGCATACGAAAATGTGTAATCAAATGGCCATTGCGACCAATATGATTGGAGTTTGTGAAGCGGTCATTTATGCTGAAAAAGCAGGACTTGATCCACGTATCGTTTTACAAAGTATCTCGTCGGGTTCAGCAGGAAGTTGGTCATTGTCCCATCTAGCTCCCAAAATGATTGACGGAGACTTTGAACCAGGGTTTTATATTAAGCATTTTATAAAAGATATGACGATTGCTCTAGAAGAAGTAAAAGCGATGGGCATGCTGACTCCCGGTTTAGAGCTTGCGAAGCAGATGTATGAAAAGCTTGCAGAAGACGGGGAAGAGAACAGTGGTACACAGGCGCTGTATAAATATTGGGCGTAGATGTAAGAGGAGCAAATCCCTATAGGATCTGCTCCTTCACTATTTAGGTCACAGTCTATATAAAAAAGAAATATGATTCCTTTTATTCATTAGATTCATAGTCGTTTGATAAAATAATGTAAACGTATAAGTGCAATTACTTTAATGAAAACGATTGTAGCTTACAAATCGAGCATTCCAATAGGAATTCGTTAAACTGGTAATTTCAATCCCAGAGCTTCCTGCATGAACAAACTCGTTATTTCCAATATAAATCCCCATATGTGAAATTCCAGCTTTATACGTGTTAGCAAAAAATACTAAGTCTCCAGGAACAGGTTCTGATACTCCGTAAGAAAGATTATAGTAATTTAAGCTACTCCCTCTTGATAGATTGTAGCCTGACTTTGTGAACACGTAATAAATAAATCCACTGCAATCAAATCCTGAAGGTGATGCACCGCCCCAAGAATAGGGAGTACCAACCAATGAAAAGGCTAAGTCTAACACTTGATTAGAGGATGTTTTCTTTTTTTCTTCCTTCTTTGGTTCTTCTTTTACTGCTTCTGTTGGCAATTCCCCTCGGATTTTTAACGTTTGTCCTGCGAGGATGATATGGTTATACAAACTGTTCAGTTTCATAAGGTCTGTAATGGTCGTATCGTGTTGTTTGGCTATGCTAGAAAGAGTGTCCCCCCATTGAACCGTGTACGTATCCTTATTCAATGTAGTTTGTGTGGTAGCTGTTGACGTTTCGTTGGCTGTCTTTTTTTCTCCATTTGGTTCTTCTAAAATTAACACTTGGCCTGGGTGAATGAGGTGAGAAGTGATGCTATTCCATTCCATGAGCTTTGTATACGGTATCCCAAATCTTGCACCAATTTCACTTAACGTATCGCCAAAAATCACCGTGTACGTTTTAATGGAGACAGGCGCTTCTTTTAGGTGCTTTTTTACTTCGCTCAATTCAATCACTTGTTTAGGAAAGATAAGATCACTCGTTAGATTGTTAATTTCCTTTAACTTTGTTACTGATGTATTGTGAAGACGGGCAATTTTCCAAAGAGTGTCCCCTTTTTGGACTTCATACGTGCTTTCATTCGCTTCTGCAAGATCTGACGCGATTGGACTGAACAAAGAGGCTGTTGCTAAAACAGAAAAGGCGGCCGTTTTTTCATTGTATTGCTCCTTTGTTATGATGATATAGTGAATGTCTTGCACTATCAGTATATCGAAAGACAAGTTTTCCTAGAATTAAGATCCTGTTACAAAATGAGTAGAAAATAAGTCGTTTGACCTAGTCCATATTAAATCTTTGATAAAGAGTTCTAATGTGAAGGAGAGTACATAAACTAAATAGGATGCCCTTACCGGACATCCTGAGCTTTTCGATCATCAGATTGATTTCGTTTAAACATATAAAATGAAGCAAGAAAGATGATCACGTAGCCTAATAGGCTAATACCATCTGGTATCTGCCCAAATAACACGATACTGATAATGGCCGAGTAGACAACCGTTGAATAAAAAGAAAATCGATATATCCCTCGCAGGAGCAAATTTATAGGCAATGGTAATACCAAACTGACCTAATGTTGCAAACACTCCAGCTGATAATAAATAGACGGTTTGTTTAACAGTCATTGGTTCATAGCTTAACAAAACAAAGGGTAAGAGTACTGCGGTGGAGAAGAATGAAAAATAAAACACGATGGTATAAAATTTTTCCTTTGAACCTAGTGCACGTAAAACTGTATAGGCCCCTGCTGCAAATACGGCTGAAAGTACACCCATCATATAAGGAAACGTCTCAACAGAAAATTGTGGCTTAATGATAAAGAGTGTACCAATGAAAGCAATCACCACGGCAATAATCTGATACGGCTTCGCTTTTTCTTTTAGAAAGATGCTAGAAAAGATGATAAGTAAAAAGGGACTTAGTTTATTTAACATATCAGCATCGGATAACACGAGATGATCAATTGCATAAAAATAGAATAAGATTCCTAATGTACCAAGGGCAGAGCGAAGGATTAAGAGCTTCTGATTTTCTCGCTTTCCAAATAGCTTTTCCTTATAGTATAGGACAAAGCCAAGTGAGATAATGGCTGATACAGAATTTCGGAATAAAGTTTTTTGAACGGTAGGAAGATCTCCCGAAAGCTTCACAAAAGCCGCCATCATAGCAAAACCAAAAGCGGATACTAGGAGTAAAAGAATTCCTTTATTTTTATCTGACATAATGTCCTCCAGCATGTTTAGTGTACGAGCGTCATATTACAGAATTCGTCAGACCGTGTCAAATACTCTGACTGCAAACTCCTTTGGGTTTCACCATTTATTTTGATATAATACGATCATGAAAAAGAAAGGGTGGATAACCATGAGTGATGTAAAAACGATTACACCTGAAGAGCTTCAAAAAAAGCTCCAAAGTGGAGAAGAACTATACCTTGTTGACGTTCGTGAAAACGAAGAAGTAGCAGAAGGCATGATTAAAGAAGCGAAGCATATTCCAATGGGAGACATTCCTGCTTCACTTGATCAATTTGATAAAGACAAAGAATACATATTCATTTGCCGATCTGGTAACCGTAGTGGCAATGTATGCTACTTCATGGCCGACCAGGGCTTCAAAGTAGTCAACATGTCAGGCGGAATGCTTGAATGGACAGGAGATACAACTCCAAAGGCATAATGTGAAAACCCCCTTTTGATTGTGAGATCGGAAGGGGGTTTTTTATTTTATGATTATTATATATGGAACCTATAGCCTATTTTCTTGTAGAAGTTATAATTCTTGTAAGATCTAAAATATGTATAAGAATATCTGTTACCTCTGCCTTCCAGTTTCCAACATGAAAAAATTTGCAAGAACTAAAAGGAAATTTATAACAAATTGCGAATACTAAATATAAGCTTAGTAAGAAGTAGTCCATTTAGTAATGAATACACTTAATTAATAAAATGGAAAGTGGTGCTTATATGATATATATTGCACATATTAGAGAAAGTGATGGGGAAATACAAACAGTTAGAAATCATTTAGTAGAAGTTAAAGAGCTGGCTGAAAATATGGGAGAAAAGCTTGGAGTTAAACACATTGCAGGGCTTGCAGGAATGCTTCACGACGTAGGAAAGTATTCCGGAGAATTTCAAAACTATATCATTGAAGCTGTTGAGAATCCAGAAAATCCACCAAAACGGGGTAGTGTTGATCATTCGACTGCCGGCGGAAAATTACTTTATGATTTATTACATGTAACCAACATTCGACAATATACAGGAATACTAGCAGAGATAGTTGGGAATGTAATCATCTCTCATCATTCCTATCTTAAAGATTTTTTTAACTCTGAGCTGGAATCAGATTATTTAAAAAGAGTAAGGGATAAAGAATTGCCTCAGTTTGAATTGACTAAAAGGATATTTTTTAATCAAGTGATAAGTGAAGAAGAGTTTTTGGCTTATGTAGAGAAATCTTCTAATGAATTGAAATTATTTCTACAAAAGGATTCATCGAAAACAAGTGAATTTAAATTCATGTTCCTTACTAAAATGATATTTAGTATTCTTATAGATGCTGATCGAACAAATACTAGATTATTTGAAGAAAATAAACAATATATACAGCAAGAAAATTCGTTGCTTTTTTCTACATATTACAATAGCTTAATGAAGAAGATACAAGCCTTTAATAGTAACTCACACAAAATCAGCCCTATCAATACACTAAGAAATGAACTTTCAGAACAATGCGATGCATTCGCGGAAAAATCCTCAGGCATTTATACTTTATCCATCCCTACAGGAGGTGGAAAGACCTTTGCAAGTTTGAGATATGCACTAAAACATGCAAAATTATATGATAAAAAGAGGATTATTTATGTTGTTCCGTATACAACGATTATAGAACAGAATGCAGAAGAGATAAGGAAGATCTTACAAGATAATGAAAACATCTTGGAACATCATTCAAATGTAGTGGATGATTTAGATGATAACGATGAAGACCAAGATGGACTAATGAGTAGGAGTCAAAAATTAAAATATGCTAAGGATAACTGGGATTCTCCAATTATATTCACAACCATGGTTCAATTTTTAGATGTTTTTTATGCAAAGGGCAGTCGGAATATACGAAGGCTCCACAATCTATGTGAGTCTGTTATCATTTTTGACGAGGTACAAAAGGTTCCTACTCATTGTGTTTCATTATTTAACAATGCTCTAAATTTTTTAAAAGATTATGGACAATCTAGTATGATTCTTTGTACAGCGACTCAGCCTGCCTTAGATTTTGTAGAACATAAGCTGTCGATCAATAATGATGCTGAAATTATTGAACAGATTGATGATGTAGTTGAAAAGTTTAAAAGAACAGAGATTATAGATATAGCGACCTCAGAGTCCTTTACAGAGGATAAGTTATCTAAGTTTATTGGTGAGCAGTTAATAAAATCGAAAAATATATTAATTATTTTAAACACAAAGAAAGCCGTTAAAAGATTATATGAAAGACTGAAAGAAACACATTTAAATGTTCCAATTTATCACTTGAGCACTTCAATGTGTGCTGCACATAGAAAGACAATTTTAGAGATAGTAAGAGCTCAATTAAAAGAGGGAAAACAACTTATATGTATTAGTACTCAGCTAATAGAAGCAGGAGTAGATATTAGTTTTGAATGTGTCATACGTTCGTTAGCAGGATTGGATTCAATTGCTCAAGCAGCTGGAAGGTGTAATAGACATGGAGAGCTAGAGGTAGGACGGGTCTACGTAGTAGATTATTGTGAGGAAAATCTAGATAGGCTAAAAGAAATATCTGTTGGTAAACAGATTTCAAGGAAAATATTCGTAGACTTGAACACAGATACTACTAGTTACGGGGGACATGTTTTATCAACTAAAGCCATGGCTCGCTATTTTCAAGAATATTATTTACATTTTTCAGCAGATTTAAATTATTATATTCCGAAATTCAAAAAAGAAATGACGAATCTACTAATGGGAGAGAGACGAGATAATAGTTACCGAAAAGCGTTTATTCATAAGTTTAACATACCAGATGTTCAGTTGTTTATTTTGAACAGCTATGGTTCTGCATCTGAATATTTCAAAGTAATTGATCAGGTAACTACATCTGTGGTGGTACCTTATGGACAAGGTATTGATATAATTGCCCAGCTGAATAGTAGTAATTCAATTGATGATTTAGGAAAGATTATGAAAATAGCACAACAGTACAGTTTAAACCTTTTTGAACATGATAAGAGGAAATTGATTGAAAATAAGGGACTAGTCCCATTATTAGATGGTAAAATTTTTGCGCTTACAGAAGGTGCTTACAATAAGGAATTTGGACTAGATCCCGAAAATGAAAGTGGCTATGTATCAGCTATATACTAAAAAACCTATCTTAGTGAAAGATAGGTTTTTTCTATTAATAAATTCTTCTATTAATAATTTAATCTAGCAGCGGGACTGTGGTAAAAAATTGAAATTATTACATATGGAGGTTACTATATAGTTATAAAGACTTATTAGAAGGAGGTGAGAGTATGCGAACTCAGTAGAGTTTGAACTATTTGGTTCTTACGCTTTATTTACAGATCCTTTAACCAAATTGGGTGGAGAAAAAATGACCTATCACGTTCCGACATACCAGGCCCTAAAAGGAATTGTAGAATCTATCTATTGGAAACCGAGTTTGTTGATGGTGGTGGATGAACTTCGAGTATTGAATCCTATCAAGATGGAATCAAAGGGTATACGCCCTATCGAATATGGAGGTGGCAATACTTTAGCTAATTATACATACTTAAAGGATGTACGCTACCAAGTAAAAGCACACTTTATGTTTAACCCTTATCGACCAGATTTAGCAAGTGATCACAATGAACACAAGCATCATAATATTCTCAAACGATCTGTTAAATCTGGTGGACGAAGAGATATCTTTTTAGGTACGCGTGAATGTCAAGGATATGTTGAGCCTTGTGAATTTGGCTCGGGTAAAGGATTCTATGACAATTCTCAAGAAGTTCATTTCGGAACGATGGTACATGGTATTAATTATCCTGATGAGACAGGCAGAAACCAAATGGAGGTCCGTCTTTGGAATCCAATAATGACTGATGGCATCATTAAGTTTATAAGTCCAAATGATTGTACTCAAGTTCGTAAATTATTTAATTATCAAACTAAGATTTTCAATCAATCAAACTTTGAATATGTAGACAAGCTATATGAAAAATTGGAGGTGAAAGATGAATGAGCTGGTTACTGAATTTATATAAAACATATGAGTTAAACCTTGATCAAGTAGGAAAAACATCACCAAAATACAATGGTCATGAATATACATTACTTCCAATCTCTCATACAACACAGACAGCTCATTTAGAAGTTTATATTACGGAAGAAGGAAATTTTCACTCAGCAAATTTAACAGATAAAAGTGATGCAAACACAGTTATTCCTTGTACAGAAGATTCTGCTAGTAGGGCAGGTTCCAAAATAGCTCCTTATCCACTTCACGATAAACTTATTTATGTAGCGGGTGATTTTGTAAAGTATGGAGGAAAAATAAAAAAAGAAGAACCTTATTCATATTACATTAATCAACTAAAAGAATGGGCAAACTCACCGTTTTCCGTTTCAAAAATTAAAAGTATTTATATCTATCTTAGTAAAAGGAAGTTAATTGAAGACCTAATTAATGTAGGGATACTACATACCGATTCCAAAGGAAATCTGATAAACCAATGGGATAAGGAAGCTGAACGGCATTTAATAGAGAAACCACCTATTTTTTCAAGGGTTACCGGTGATCTAGATAGCACTTTTATTAGGTTTACGGTACGGTCGACTAATAAAGTTCTTTCCCCAATATGGAAAGATCCTATAGTGTATGAGTCTTTCATTCAATTCTACGACAATATGTCTGGAAAGAGTGATTATTGCTATGTTACTGGCAAAGAAATGCCAAGTACAAGTAAACATGCAAACAAAAATTAGAAATGCTGGGGATAAGGCAAAATTAATTTCAGCAAATGATACATCTGGATTTACGTTTAGAGGGAGATTTAACAAAGCTGATGAATCTGCTGCTATTAGCTATGAGGTCTCACAAAAAGCTCATAATGCATTAAAATGGCTTATTAATAAACAGGGGAAAATAATAGATCAGCGTGTTTTTCTTGTATGGAGTAATGATGCAATGCCTATTCCTGATGTAGTGGATGATAGTTATTCTATTTTTTCATCAAGTGAAAAAAGTTCTAATGAAGACGAAAGTACATTCTATACTCAAGAAGAATTTGCTAATGAATTTGCAAAAGCGATAGATGGATATAAGAATAATCTTTCTACCAAGGCAAACATTCAGATCTTAATTTTAGATTCAGCTACAACAGGAAGATTGGCAGTTTTATATTACCGAAGTATAAATCAAGAAATGTATTTTAATAGAATCAAGAATTGGCATACAACTGCTATGTGGGAATTCCATTATAGAAAAGATCACAACGGAGAGTTTGTAAAATTTTATGGTACTCCCGCTACGAAGGATATTGCATTTGCAGCTTATGGTCCCCATGTTAGTGAAAAAGTAGTAAAAGGGCTCATGGAACGAATGATACCTTGTATCATGGATGAAAAGAAAATTCCAGTTGATATTGTTAGAAGTGCCATTTATCGTGCATCGAATCCAGTTTCTATGGAAAAATGGCAATGGGAAAAAACACTTAGTATCACTTGTTCATTAGTTAGTAAACATGAAGGGGGAATCTCTGTGGCGTTGGATAAAGAGAGTATGGATCGTGACTATTTGTTTGGTCGACTTCTTGCTATTGCAGATGTTTTAGAAAGAAATGCTTTAGATTCTGGTGATCAAAGGGCGACTAATGCTAGAAGATATATGAACTCCTTTTCTCAGCACCCTGCAAGAACGTGGAAAACGATACAAGATGCTTTACAGCCATATCAAGCTCGCTTAGGAGAAAAGTTTGGTATTATAACAAATTACTAGACGAAGTGGGTGCAAGCATAAAGCTAGAGGACTTTACTAACAAACCACTATCAGGAAAGTACTTGTTAGGCTTTTATAGTCAACGGCAAGATTTATATCAAAAAAAAAGTAAATGTTAATGGAGAGGGGAATAATGCATGAACACTTTGGACCACAAGGTTGACTTTGCAGTCGTAGTTTCGGTAACAAAAGCAAATCCTAATGGAGACCCTTTGAATGGGAATAGACCAAGACAAAATTATGATGGATTTGGAGAAATCTCTGATGTAGCTATCAAACGAAAAATTCGTAATCGTCTACTTGACATGGGGGAATCTATATTTGTTCAGTCTCATGATAAGAAGTCTGATGATTTCAATAGTTTAAGAGAAAGAGCAGATGCTAATTCTGAATTAGCTTTAGCATTAAAATCAAAAGAAAACGCTAGTGAATTATTTGCTGCTGAAGCTTGTAAATCTTGGTTTGATGTAAGAAGCTTTGGACAAGTGTTTGCTTTCAAAGGTGGAACTGGTAAAGGTGTTTCAGTAGGCGTTAGAGGACCTGTATCCATTCATACTGCAACAAGTGTCAATCCTATTACTATTACTACTATGCAAATTAACAAAAAGTGTAAATTCAGAACCTGGTAAAGACAAAGGTTCTGATACAATGGGCATGAAGCATCGTGTTGATTTTGGAGTATATGTATTTTACGGAAGTATTAACACTCAACTAGCAGAAAAAACAGGCTTCACCAATGAGGACGCTTTAAAATTAAAGAACGCACTTGTAACACTTTTTGAAAATGATGCCTCTTCTGCACGCCCTGAGGGAAGCATGGAAGTAATAAAAGTTTGTTGGTGGGATCATAGTTCAATATTAGGAAAATATTCATCAGCAAAAGTCCACCGATTATTAGAAATTAAGAGTGAAGTTGAAGAGCCAAAATCTATTGATGATTATATGATTATCGTAAATGAACTCGATGGGTTACAAGTGGAAGTCATTGATGGAATCTAATGAAGATGAAAACTATTTAATGTTATCTGGAATCCAACACTTCTCATTTTGTAAGAGACAATGGGCCCTTATTCATATAGAACAACAATGGGAAGAGAATGTAAAAACTATAGAGGGTCAGCATTTACATAAAAAAGTTGACCAACCATTAATTAGGGAAAAGCGCGGTGACAAACTTGTCGTACGCGCTATGCCCGTAAAATCAAACCAATTAAAAATAACAGGTGTTTGTGATGTGGTGGAATTTATACGTAATGATGAAGGGATTGAACTAAATGGAGAGGAAGGAAAATATAAAGCTTACCCAGTTGAGTACAAAAGAGGTAGACCAAAAAAAGACACCACTGATATTCTTCAACTAACAGCTCAAGCCCTTTGTTTAGAAGAAATGCTTCTAATAGAAATTGATAGTGGTTTCCTTTTTTACAATGAGATTAAGCACCGAGTAGAAATTCCAATTTCGTCAGAACATAAGTTAAAAGTAAAGTCTATTGTGACTGAAATGTTTGATTATTTTCAACGTGGTTATACACCGAAAGTAAAAGCCGGTACTCACTGTAAGAGTTGCTCCCTTCAAAATATTTGTTTGCCTAGTTTGATGAATAAAAAAGTCTGTTAAAAGCTATATTGAGGGGAAGTTAGCTGAATGAAAAAGCTATTAAATACTTTATTTATCACTCAAAGTGATGTGTACCTTTCATTGGATGGCGATAATGTTGTGCTACTAAAAGGAGATGACAGATTGGGGCGTGTACCATTACATAATCTGGAGTCAATTATTACATTTGGTTACACAGGAGCCAGCCCCTCTCTCATGGGGTATTGTGCAGATCGAAGTATAGCATTTAGTTTTTTTAACTGTAAGCGGAAAGTATAAAGCTAGAGTGGTTGGAAAAAGCAGTGGAAACGTGATTTTAAGGAAAAAACAATATCGTTTATCAGATGATGAAGAAACATCTGCAAAAATAGCGAGAAATTTTATTATTGGAAAAGTTTATAATTCTAAATGGATTATTGAAAGAATGACAAGAGATTATCCTTTAAGAATTGACTTAGAAAAATTCAAAGAGATTTCCAAACAGTTGTCAATATTAATTCAAGAGATCAGAAAATGTAATGATTTAGAAAGATTAAGAGGATTAGAAGGACAAGCTGCCTTTAACTATAATAGGGTATTTAATCAAATGATCTTGCAACAAAAAGAGAATTTCTATTTTCACTCTCGTTCTCGTAGACCTCCATTAGATAATGTAAATGCAATGCTATCTTTTGCCTATACACTTTTAGCTAATGATGTAGCTTCTGCTTTAGAATCGGTTGGCCTAGATTCTTATGTAGGTTTCATGCACCGTGATCGACCTGGTAGAGTTTCTCTGGCTTTAGATGTAATGGAAGAGTTAAGAGGAATATATGCAGACAGATTTGTTCTATCATTGATTAATAAAAAGGTTGTAAATAAAGATGATTTTGTACAAAAGGAAAATGGTTCGGTCATTATGACAGAGGATTCAAGAAAGAAATTTTTAAATGCATGGCAAAATAAGAAAATGGAGAAAATTACTCATCCTTATCTTGGGGAGAAAATTCAGTGGGGGTTAGTACCTTATTCACAAGCTTTACTGCTAGCTAGATATTTACGAGGTGATTTAGATGAGTATCCACCATTTTTATGGAAGTAGGTGCAAGAAATGCTCGTTTTAATTACCTATGATGTAAGCACACTAACTAGTGAAGGGAGAAGAAGGTTACGTAAAGTGTCTAAGACTTGTCAAAATTACGGGCAAAGGGTACAGAACTCTGTATTTGAGTGTATTGTGGACTCTACTCAATATACCTCATTAAAGCTTGAATTAAGTGAAATTATCGATGAAAACAAAGATAGCTTACGATTCTATCAATTAGGCAACAATTATAAACATCGAGTGGAACATTTGGGAATTAAAGAATCATTAGATCTAGAAGGTCCGATAATTTTCTAGTGCGAATAGTAAGCTCACATGAAATTACCAGTGGATTCGCACCAAATATTTAGAGGTTTTTGTAATGAAAAACAAGAAAATAGTAACTTTCCTGTTAAAATCGCTAATGTTACAAGATTTTTATAAAGAAATTACGGTATTTCTACATTTTTTTTATTAAAAATCGCAGTCGCACTCTACATGAGTGCGTGGATTGAAATCAGAACCAGTTGGAATAGGGGCATTGTACACTCTGTCGCACTCTACATGAGTGCGTGGATTGAAATTGTCCATATATCTGCATTTGAACGCACTAGCTCCCGTCGCACTCTACATGAGTGCGTGGATTGAAATACAATACATTCCCCTTGCAAATGCAGAAAATGTTGTCGCACTCTACATGAGTGCGTGGATTGAAATAAGAATCCTTCTCCACCTAAATCCAATGCTTTTTGTCGCACTCTACATGAGTGCGTGGATTGAAATTCCGCCTGTTGCAACAAGCAACTGATTAATTAAGTCGCACTCTACATGAGTGCGTGGATTGAAATGCTCAAGCAAAATCTCCAGGAGAGCGAGAGCTTCGTCGCACTCTACATGAGTGCGTGGATTGAAATTTCGTTGCTCAAATAAGGTACCTGCAACTCCTGTGTCGCACTCTACATGAGTGCGTGGATTGAAATCAAATGGGAGACGCACAACTCAATGTGGATAGGAGTCGCACTCTACATGAGTGCGTGGATTGAAATTTACTAGATGGATCATATTCATTAGCAAGATACGTCGCACTCTACATGAGTGCGTGGATTGAAATATCCGTTTAAACTTGATGGGTCAGTACCGTCAAGTCGCACTCTACATGAGTGCGTGGATTGAAATCTTCTATCTATATTGAATAAAACAAGAACAAAAAGTCGCACTCTACATGAGTGCGTGGATTGAAATATCGAAAACAGATGGTTCAAGCACAAGCACAAATGTCGCACTCTACATGAGTGCGTGGATTGAAATCAGTAACTAGACCAGATACAGAAACAGCAACTAGGTCGCACTCTACATGAGTGCGTGGATTGAAATCCTTGCTTATCAGCTTTTTGAGTGGGAAGGATTGTCGCACTCTACATGAGTGCGTGGATTGAAATTTTAATTGTTTTGGTATAGCAACTCTTATCTACCGTCGCACTCTACATGAGTGCGTGGATTGAAATCAACATACGCACACTCCCTTTCTATTTTTTGCCGTCGCACTCTACATGAGTGCGTGGATTGAAATTCGATTAGCTTGACTTACACCACGTAGTGCAATATCGTCGCACTCTACATGAGTGCGTGGATTGAAATCTTGAATTCTAGTAATAACTCTAAAAATTCATCTGTCGCACTCTACATGAGTGCGTGGATTGAAATATTTCGATCAAATTCGCCTTTCGGCCATCGAATGTCGCACTCTACATGAGTGCGTGGATTGAAATACCAGGAATGACCGCCATCATCGGACCGAACGGTGTCGCACTCTACATGAGTGCGTGGATTGAAATCCGTATTCCCCCGTATCCGACGCCTTGACTCCCGTCGCACTCTACATGAGTGCGTGGATTGAAATATGTTCTCACCTCCCAACTAAAAAGCTCCCACCCGTCGCACTCTACATGAGTGCGTGGATTGAAATAAATATATTGTAAGGTTGTAAATGGTTAGGTAAGTCGCACTCTACATGAGTGCGTGGATTGAAATTTCTGTACTCATTTCCGAACTGATTGTCATTGTGTCGCACTCTACATGAGTGCGTGGATTGAAATTTTTATTCTAGTTATAGTATTATCTTTATCTCTGTCGCACTCTACATGAGTGCGTGGATTGAAATAAATAGGCAGAACAGAAATTTTAATGAAAATTGAGTCGCACTCTACATGAGTGCGTGGATTGAAATGGAACCATAATATAATCTTGATGTGGATGCGCTCTCGGTCGCACTCTACATGAGTGCGTGGATTGAAATATCAAACGTATAATCCGTTTGGTGTGTCTCAATTCCGTCGCACTCTACATGAGTGCGTGGATTGAAATTCTTTTCACGGTTGACATGTGCAACTAAACTGTTTGTCGCACTCTACATGAGTGCGTGGATTGAAATTCTAACTGCTTTAATGCCATATCAATTGGCTCAAAGTCGCACTCTACATGAGTGCGTGGATTGAAATAGCTCAACTACAACAAACGCTAACTGCAAAAGGAGTCGCACTCTACATGAGTGCGTGGATTGAAATATTGACTTTGTGGAAAAACTATTTAACGGAAAGAAGTCGCACTCTACATGAGTGCGTGGATTGAAATTACTAAGCCGTTAGGTTGGGAAAGGTTGCCTGTGGTCGCACTCTACATGAGTGCGTGGATTGAAATCTCATGAAGATAAACCTCGTCAATTCCAAGCACGTCGCACTCTACATGAGTGCGTGGATTGAAATAATTTGTTGCACTCCCCGATTCCGTAGCCAGTTATGTCGCACTCTACATGAGTGCGTGGATTGAAATCCTTCCGTACTTTTGAATCATTAAATCAATCAAGTCGCACTCTACATGAGTGCGTGGATTGAAATCATCCATTGAGAGTATCACTAAGAAGTAAAGAAGTCGCACTCTACATGAGTGCGTGGATTGAAATAAACTTCATCCTGTACGATTACAGGGAATTTTAGTCGCACTCTACATGAGTGCGTGGATTGAAATCCCCCTATCATCCTCATTGCAGAGGTAATACAAGGCGTCGCACTCTACATGAGTGCGTGGATTGAAATGCATCCTTCGCTTCCTTTGCTACAGCTAACTTGAGTCGCACTCTACATGAGTGCGTGGATTGAAATCAACTATGGCATTAAGAATGGATCGTAACCCTGTAGTCGCACTCTACATGAGTGCGTGGATTGAAATATACGGTTAAATAGTAAACAAGATAAAAATGTTTAGTCGCACTCTACATGAGTGCGTGGATTGAAATACATGAATAGAATCTGTAACGGAAGTTCTGTTTCGTCGCACTCTACATGAGTGCGTGGATTGAAATATTTAAAAGCCCGCGCAGACCGATGATGACATTAACGTCGCACTCTACATGAGTGCGTGGATTGAAATAGTTAAATAGAAAACGTTGACACCTTCAATTAACGTCGCACTCTACATGAGTGCGTGGATTGAAATTGTTGAATGACGGCCAATTGTTCATCATCTACTAGAGTCGCACTCTACATGAGTGCGTGGATTGAAATAACGATGGCGTACATTTTAGGAACCTGCTCCCCAAGTCGCACTCTACATGAGTGCGTGGATTGAAATTTTTTCCAATTTAACTTCATCCTCTTTCTTTTGGTCGCACTCTACATGAGTGCGTGGATTGAAATAATATGTTGCATGACTTCCCAAAGAAAAGACTTGTGTCGCACTCTACATGAGTGCTTGGATTGAAATAATGGTGCAAGAAGAAGTAGTGGTAACGTTTATTGGGTCGCACTCTACATGAGTGCGTGGATTGAAATTCTCTATCTGATTTCGGCCCCTTTGGCATTATCGTAGTACTCTACAAGAGTGCGAGGATTGAAATACCAATGGTCCATCACTAGATTGCTTCTGCGCTTGTCGTACTCTAGTTAGTAGGTTGAATTGCATTTTCATGTATAATCTATTAGTTCCTTGGATAGACTAGTAGAAACAGAGCAAGGGGAGTGGAGTTCATGCTGCAAGTGAGGGTGCTAGACTGTGAGCATGAAAGAGACCTAGAAAAAGAAGTCAATGAGTTTTTAAAAGATATTGAGGCTAGGGATATTGTGGATATTAAGTATCAGGTATCCACATGTGCAACAGGGGTAGAACAGATTTATTGCTTCTCCGCTATGATTATATACAGAGAGTAATACAAGAAAGGAACAGAGCGTATAAACGCCCCTGTTCCTTATTTTTTAGTATTTTTGCTTGTAGAGCGGCGTTCATTCCAGCAAGTCTTCCCGTTACTAGGGCAGAAGTGATGTTATATCCACCTGTATATCCGTGAATATCTAACACTTCACCTGAGAAGAAGAGTCCAGGCATGATTTTGGATGCCATGGTTTTGGGCTCAATTTCTTTCACGGATACACCGCCACCTGTGACGAAGGCTTTATCAAGGGGAAGAGTTCCATGAACGTCAAATGTGAATTCTTTAAGCAGGTGAGCTAAATTTCGAATGGCTTCATTTGAAACCTGTCCACCTTGCATATTTGGGTCTAACCCAACCTTATCTAGTAGGAATAATAGGTAACGTTCAGGGACAAGCCCTTTCAAGCTATTTTTAATAGCTTTTTTTGCATCCTCTTGTAGTGCAGTTTGAATCTTACTGACTACTACATGTTCCTTTTCATTCGGAAAGTGGTCAATGCTTAACATAACGCGGTTTTCTTTTGTTTTTTTCATTTCCTTTACAACATACTGAGAGCAGCGCAAGACAGCTGGGCCGGACACACCAAGATGGGTGAAAATCATATCCATCACATGGGTCACAATCTTCTTGCCTTTTTTATTTACGACGCTTAAACCAACAGAACGCAAGGATAATCCTTGGAGCGTTTTTTCTTTGATAAACGGTTCTTTTGATGTTAAAGGTACTTCGGTTGGAAATAGGTCTGTAATCGTATGTCCAGCTTCCGTTGCCCACGGATAGCCGTCTCCTGTTGAGCCAGTGTGTGGAACAGATTTTCCACCAACAGAAATGACAACAGACGGGCTATCAATTCGTTCGCCAGATTGGAGAAGGATTCCTGCCACCTGATGGTTATCGTATATCACACGTTCTACAGGTGTGTTGGTTCTGATATCTATATGCAGTTCATCCATTCTGCGTAAAAGAGCATCCACAACAGATTGCGCTTTATTGGATACAGGGAACATTCTTCCGTGATCCTCTTCTTTTAACTCTATACCTAGATTTTCAAAAAATGCGATAATATCCTCGTTATTAAATAATGAAAAGGCACTATACAAAAATCGTCCGTTCCCAGGGATATGCTTGATGATTTCTTCAACAGGCAAACGATTCGTGACGTTACATCGTCCCCCACCTGAAATCGCGAGCTTTCTGCCCAATTTATTTCCTTTATCCACTAGTAGAGTACGGGCACCGTGCTCACCAGCAGCAATGGCTGCCATGAGTCCGGATGGTCCTCCACCGATTATTATGACATCATACATGTTTTCACCAACTTCTATTTAAATCCCCTTTATTTTACGGTAGTTTTGAATAGGTGGCAAATAAAGAAAAAGAAATTGTCAATACTTGAAAGTAGTAGTAAACTACTGATAGATTGAAACGAGGTTTTTGGAAAGGAATTGTGTATGTCATCAAAATTATTTAGAGGAACGCTCATTCTCTCTTTAGGTGTCTATATATCGAAATTTTTAGGATTATTCTATGTTATCCCGTTTTATGACTTAATTGGTGGGGAAGATAATGCTGCCCTTTATACGTATGGGTATATTCCTTACACCATATTTTTGACCATTGCAACAGCGGGAGTCCCGTTAGCTGTTTCTAAATATATTGCGAAGTATAATGCATTAGGCGAATATGCGGTAGGTAGGAAATTATTTAAATCTGGGCTAGTCATCATGAGCATGACAGGGGTAGTAGCCTTTCTTATGATGTATGTTAACGCCCCTTGGTTAGCTGAAGTGACGCTAAGATCTCAAGAAAAAGTCGAAGGTGATATATCAGTTGGGGATGTGACAACTGTTATTCGAGCCGTAAGTTTTGCTTTGCTGATTATCCCGTTTATGAGTTTAATACGAGGATTTTTCCAAGGGCATCAATCAATGGGTCCATCTGCTGTGTCCCAAGTGATTGAACAAATTGTGCGGATCATTTTCCTTCTTGGTGGAGTGTATGTCGTTATTTATTTACTAGATGGCTCATACAAAACAGCCATTTCAGTTGCGACATTCGCGGCTTTTGTTGGAGGGATTGCCTCGTTAATTGTGCTAGGTGTGTACTGGAAGAAAAGAAAGCCGAGATTTGATGAGTTACTAGAACAACATCCTGGAAATATGAACATTTCCTTACCTACTATTTATAAAGAAATTATTCTATACTCTATTCCCTTTAGTTTAGTTGCCCTCGCCAATCCATTGTTTCAATTAGTAGATCAAATTTCGTTTAATAAAGCGATGATTGAAATTGGATTAGGAGCGATTAAAAATGATGCCTTCGGTGTATTAAACTTTAGTAGCCATAAGTTAGTCATCATTCCAGTTTCTTTAGCCACAGCCTTTTCTATGACACTCATTCCGCTCATTACTGAGTCGTTTATTAAAGAAGATCGTCAAATACTATATAAGCAGTTGGATCAAACCTTTCAAGTGTTGTTATTTTTAACCATCCCAGCTGCCCTAGGTATTTCAATATTGGCTGAGCCTTCCTATACCATGTTTTATGAGTATAATGAGCTAGGGACGGATGTGTTACTAGTCTATGCGCCTGTCGCAATATTATTTGCTCTGTTTGCTGTGACAGCTGCTATTCTACAAGGAATCAATGAACAAAAATTTACGATTTTAAGCTTATTATTTGGAGTATTGTTAAAGCTTGTATTAAACATACCGCTTATTCATATGTTTGAAACACAAGGAGCCGTATATGCAACAGCGATTGGATATTTGGCAGCCATTGTGATTAATCTATTTGTGATTCATATTTACGCGGATTATTCGTATAGTCGTGTTCTTCCAAAGATGGTACGAATTGTCGCTTTAAACGCAGTGATGGCAATCATTGTATGGGTGTTCTATTTCTTATTATCCATTTTCCTGCAACCATCTAGTGAGAGAGAGGCTATCGTACTCGTTCTTATTTGCGGAGTGGTGGGAGCTTCGGTCTATTTCTATATGAGCTTGAAAACACGCCTTGCTGATGAATTATTTGGCAGCCGTGTTGATAAGCTTAGAAGAAGATTAAGAAAAGTAGGGGTCTAACACCCCTACTTTCTTCCTTATACTCAACTAAAATGTTAATAACCAATCTGACGTTCAAGTCGGTCTACACGGCGGTCTAATCGATTAATTTGTCGTTGAAGTCTTTCCACTTGTCGCTCTAGTTGGTCGATGCGGTTATCATAACCTCCACCATAACCACCTGGACCATATCCGCCTCCGTAGCCTTGGCCGTAACCTTGCCCATAGTTTTGTCCAGGCAGCTGCTGTAGGATAAAATCAGTTAATGGTTGTTGACGATACATAGGGGCACCCTCTTTCTATAGTTTCTTTACTTATGTATGTTGGGACACGATCAATTGTGTAGGCAAGTACCTACGAACACGAAAGGAAATGATTATGAGAATCGATAAATTACTAGCAAATATGGGGTATGGAAGTAGAAAAGAAGTGAAATCTCTTTTGAAAAGTGGAAATGTTGTCGTAAATGGAACAGGTTGTAAAGATGGGAAACAACATGTGAATCCAAGTCAAGATGAAGTGTTTGTTCACGGGGAGAAGGTTGTATATCGAGAATTTATTTACCTGCTCATGAATAAACCACAAGGAGTTATTTCTGCTACGGAAGACCTTCGAGATGAAACAGTGATTGATTTATTGGAACCAGATCATCGGGTGTTCAATCCGTTTCCAGTCGGAAGGTTGGATAAAGATACCGAAGGGCTTCTTATCATCACGAATGATGGCCAATTGTCCCATCAATTGCTTTCACCGAAAAAACATGTTCCTAAAACGTACTATGCTGAAGTTAAAGGTGTGGTAACAGAGGAAGATGTAGCGGCCTTTTCAGAAGGGGTTACGCTAGATGATGGTTATCATACAAAACCTGGTGATTTAGTGATTCTATCGTCGGGTGAAATGTCAGAGATAGAATTAACGATTACCGAAGGGAAATTTCATCAAGTGAAAAGAATGTTTGAATCGGTTGGAAAGAAGGTTGTGTATTTACAACGAATAAAAATGGGTCCGATTCTTTTAGATGAAAACTTAGAACTAGGGGAATACCGTGAGTTATCACAAGAAGAAATTGACCAGCTAAAGAACAGATAAAAGGCTTTCTCTAGGGAAAGCCTTTTTTACTATTTTTTCTATTTAAGAAGATAATCGTACTTTCTTCTCCGTTGTGGTCCATTTCCCGCGACTTGGACTCTCCACCAAGTCGTTGTATGCTAATACGTTCAAATCACGTTGAACAGTTCTTGGAGTTATACCAAATTCGTCTACGAGGTCCTGTGTGGACACAGTTCCATTATTTTTAATAAACATGTAGACAGATTTAATACGGGTTAGCATTCGGTCAGTAGAAGGTTTCAAAAAACCACTCCTCATCTTATTCTTTAGGCAAAGACTACGGATCTACTAATGGACTACTGTCCATCGGGATATGTAAGCATATTTTCCGAGCAGACAACTCCTTTACTATTCAACTGATATTTCAGACAATTACATTTTACCCTTGTACTTATAAAATTTCCACTATATCCTATAGATTTACAAAATTTTTACACAGTATTGAATGTTTTTTATATCTACTGTATTTGTATGGTTGGACAACTTAGAATATGAACGACAATTATTTTTCAATCCTGTAACGAAATAGTTTCTTTCAGGATTCCATCCGTTTACAATAGACGTGACGAGAAAAGAGGAGGATGACGCTATGTCGATTAATTGGACGGAAGAAGTAGAAAAACGGAAGCAATCATTTTTAGAACATACAAAAAAACTTTTACATATTCGAAGTGTCTTAGATGAAGAAAATGGAACAAAGGAAGCTCCATTCGGAGAAGGGGTTAGAGCAGCGTTAGATTTCATGTTAGAGCTAGGTGAAAAGGATTCTTTTACTACAAAGAACGTGGAAAATGTGGCTGGTCACATTGAGTTTGGTGAAGGGGAAGACCTCCTTGGTATCTTATGTCATGTGGACGTAGTGCCTGAAGGTGATGGTTGGAGTGTAGATCCATACGCAGGGGAAATAAGAGATGGAAAGCTGATTGCAAGGGGAGTACTAGACGATAAAGGGCCAACCATGGCTGCTTACTATGCCATGAAAATTGTAAAAGAATCTGGTCTTCCATTATCGAAGAGAGTCCGCATGATTATTGGAACAGACGAAGAAAGCGAATGGCGCTGTGTTGATACCTATTTCAAGCATGAAGAAATGCCAACCTTAGGCTTTGCTCCTGATGCAGATTTCCCTATTATCTATGCTGAGAAGGGGCTTACGGATTTTGATATTCGTTTCAAAGAGGGTTCCGTACAAGGGGGCCAAGCAGAGCTTAAACTTGTTACGTTCCAATCAGGCCTACGATATAATATGGTTCCAGATGCTGCAGAAGCGACGATTGATCTAGACTCAGACCCTACTTACCTTTGTCAATCATTTGACGAATTTTTAAAAGAGAATGAGCTAGAAGGGTCATACTTAATGGATAGTGGACGATTAGTATTCCGCTTGAAAGGAATTTCATCTCACGGGATGGAACCAAGGAATGGTCGAAATGCAGGCTTGTATTTAGCTCAATTTTTAACTACGCTTCCTCTTGACGCAGAGGGAAACGATTTGTTTCATTCCTTTCAGAGCATCTTCACTTAAAATCACGTGGGGAAAGCTTTGGAATTGCCTTTGAAGACGATATTACAGGCCCACTTACGATGAATATCGGGAAAATGAAATTCGAGTCAGGCAAAGAAAGCGTAGTGGGTGTTAACCTGCGTTACCCTGTTACGTTTAACTTTGAAGAAGGAATGAAACCATTCCACGAAATCATGAATCATATTGGTGGAGAAATTGTTGTGAAGACACACATGAAGCCACATCACGTCAATCAAGAAGATATGTTAGTAAAAACATTGGCTAAGGTCTACGAAGAGCACACAGGAGAAAAAGCAGAACTTCTTTCTATTGGTGGAGGAACATATGCACGTTCATTACAATCTGGTGTAGCATTCGGTCCACTATTCCCAGGTAGAGAAGATATTGCCCATAAGAAAGATGAATATATGTTTGTGGATGACTTACTAAAGGCAACGGCAATTTATGCACAAGCAATTTATGAGTTAGCGAAATAAGAGGGAAATAAGAGGGACAGGGACTTTGTCTTTTTAAGGTTGGTGCTTAAGGCATCAACCTTCTTTATTATGGATAGTATTGAAGGGGGGTTACCTTCTATTTGACGTTTGTTTAGTACATTTCTACCTTTACTTAGTTGAAGGACTAAAACGGACAAAGTCCCTGTCCCCCCACCCCTTAATAATCCTATTGTTTGAAACTTATCGGGAGATAAAACGTAATAAAAAAAGGATAAGCAATGCAAATAAAAAGGATAAGAGAAGGAGGTATGTGTGGATATGGAGAATAAAAAATGTCTTAAATGTGGTGGTACTGAATTCGCAGAAGGTACAGATTTCATGCCCATCAAACCGAGCAAAATGTCTATGAGTGGTGGAAATAAAATTTACATATTTTAAAATGCGGAGAAGTTGATTCAATCCGTATCGAAAATACTAGTATTTTTGGAAAAAATAGAGGGTATTCAATAAAACAGTATTGGACAAGGATTTTGGGAAACCTTTGTAGATAGGGTTTCCCAGTCTATTATACATTTATCAACATTAAAGTTTGACAGAGCCTTAAAAAAAGAAGAGCCAGACTGCTCTTCTTAGTTTCTTTGTTGCCTGCTCGAGATTCTTCTCGCTAGAATCTCTCTAAAATAAGACAAAGTCCCTGTCCCTCACTAAAACTTGAAGAGGTCACTAGATAGATAGCGTTCTCCTGTGTCACAAGCGATGCAGATGACCACATCATTTGGAGTGAATTTCTTGGCTACTTCAATAGCGGTGTAGGCAGCAGCTCCGGATGAGGGGCCAACTAGGATGCCTTCTTCGCTAGCTAGTCTTCTTGTAATATCGTAGGCATCTTCATCTTTAATTTTATGAATTTCGTTGTATACATCTTGATTTAAGATAGAGGGGATAAAGCCAGGGCTCGTGCCCACAAGTTTATGTTTTCCAGGCTTTCCTCCAGATAACACAGGGGATCCAAAGGGCTCTACTACATGAATTTCTAAATCACTGTATTTTTCTTTTAATACTTCACCAGTACCCGTAATGGTTCCGCCAGTCCCAGCAGTAGCGATAAACCCTTTAAGGGGTTTTCCTATCTGGTTGACACCATCAATGATTTCAAGGGCAGTAGAGTGACGATGTGCATCAGGATTCGCTTGATTGTCAAATTGCATGGGCATAAAGCTGTTTGGAATCGTGTTAAGCAGTTCTTTAGCCTTTTCAATGGCACCTGGCATTTTTTTCTCACTTGGCGTTAACACGACTTCTGCACCATACGCCTTTAATAGGTTAATACGTTCCTGTGTGCTAGAGTCTGGCATCACAAGGATCGCTTTATATCCTCTAGCGGCAGCGTTCATAGCAATTCCAATTCCCGTATTTCCACTTGTAGGTTCAATGATAGTGGACCCTTCTTTTAAATAACCAGCCTTTTCAGCTTCAATGATCATATTATACGCCGCACGGTCTTTTACACTTTTACTTGGGTTATAAAATTCTAACTTTAAATAAACATCTGCACCGTCCGCGTGTGCTAATCGATTTAATTTCACTAAAGGAGTGTCTCCGATTAAATCGGCAAGGTTTGGTACAACCTTCATACAATCGCTTCCTTTCTTTCTATAAGCTCTGTAAAATAATCTTAAAGCTAAGTGATGTTGAAAGCAAATGAACCACTCCTCCTCCTCTTAATTTTCGTTCATTTGCTACAATGGAGGTAGAACAATGTAGAGAAGGTGTTAGGATGGACCCCCATTATTTTATTGCTTTTACTTTACCAGATAGCATAAAAGAAGCCATTACCCCAATGATTATGCATGGACAACAGGAAAAACAGTTGAAATCATGGGTTCACCCCGAAGATCTTCACTTGACTCTTGTGTTTATTGGAAGTTCAACTCGCTCTACACTAGAAGGATGTTTGAATCAAATAGAAGCGCAGGTAAAGGGAAATGACCCAATTGAAGTAAAAATGAACAGAGTAGATACGTTTGGAGATTCAGCACGTCCAAGAGTCATTTGGATAGGAATTGAAGAATCCATAGAAGTAGAGACGATAAGAGAAAGTATTTATAGAGTTTGTACTACATATTATGATCACTTGGATAAACGACCTTTTACTCCACATATCACTTTAGGGCGTAAGTGGATAGGAAAAGGGGTATATCAGCATGAGCTGTTTCATGATCGACTACAACAGGTCTCACCTACAAAATTTGTTCTGGATGAGATCGCTTTATACGAAACAAAACTCGAACAGAAGCCGAAATATAATAAAGTAAGAAGTATAAAACTACACCCTTTTGTTTAGGGGAGAGTTGAAAGGAAAGTATGTAAATTATGGCACAATTAATTAAACTAGAGGATTATATGTCTCGTTATGCGACCAATATGTATAAGTACCCAACTCAGTTTGTTCGCCTAAAAAAGCAGCAATGGGAACGACTGATGCACGAATACGAGAATGGCACATTAGTGGAAGTTGAAGACAAGGAAGAAGTAGTTGAAAACGAAGGCATAAAAGAAAAGTTCAAGAATGTGTTTAAGAGACAAAGAAAAGAAGAAGTTTTATTTGATTTCCAATCCATCGTACCTAAGACGGAGACCTTTAACTTTCAACCTTCATTTACCATAACACCTTCTTCACTAGAGGATTTGAAAAGAATGTTTTTGGATCAACTGTATAATACACAGCTGAAATGGGCTAGCTCTAGTTTATTAGAAAAATCATTCATAAATCCAGGGTATTATACAGACCCTAACTTAAAATATTTTCTTCAAAGGTTTCCAGACACATTTTTTGTCCTTTACAAACCAATCTTTTTATTAAAAAAAGACCCCAATTGAATTAGAAACATTATTGATTACTCCATCAGAGGTCATTTGTTTATCTATTTTAGAAGGGCGGGAGAACGCTGCTTATATTGCTGATGCAAATGAACGATTCTGGATTCAAAAATCTGAAGGGGAAGACAAAAGATTTTTAAGTCCTCTTGTAGGGTTAAACCGAACTGAAAGCATAGTATCAACGATTTTAAAAGCGAATGAAAGTGCCATTCCTGTAAAGAAACTTCTTCTTTCTCGAACTGGCTACATTGATTTTCCGATGAGTCCCTACCATGTTCAATTGGTGGATAAGCGTAATTATGAAGAGTGGTTTCAACAGATGAGAAACTATCGGTCACCATTAAAAAACCAACAGATTAAAGCAGCGGTATCCCTACTAGATTATTGTCAAACAACGAGTATTAAAAGATTAGAATGGGAAGATACGAATAGCATAACAGGTCAGGAAGAGGACTAAGTGCACAGGTTATGGGGACTCCGAATAGAATGAAAGGAAGCTACCATTTACCATTCTATGATTGATTTGTGAAAAAGAAGGTGAACTTTTTGTTGAAGATAGAGAGAACATTTGAAGCATATTTAGATGGGATGAATACGGTAACGATATTACTACCACGAAGCTATCACGACGGAGAGTCAGCTCATTTTACATTGCTTTTTGAAGATAAATCATGGCCCATAACTATAGAGTCTGTAGTTGAATTAGATAATAGAAGAAAATATGTAGGGAAGCTTACTTTCACTCCTAATTTTGGTCAAACGTATTATGTGTTGGATGAGCGAAACATTCAAACCGACTTACAAATAGGATCCGTTATCCGGACAGATGAATTTGACGAAATGTTTTATTATGATGGGGAGTTAGGCGCACTATATTCAGAGAATCAAACCTCCTTCCTTGTGTGGGCACCGACGGCTACGCATGTACGGTTAAAGTTAATACATCCAGTACAGATGGACACAAAAATGGTTTCTATGACTAGAGAAGCTGGAGTGTGGTCCCATTTAGAAGAAGGAAATCTAGATGGGTACTATTATTCATTCATTGCTTGTGTCAATCAACAATGGAAAGAAGTTGTCGATCCGTATGCCAAAAGTGTTACAGCTGGAAGTCAGCTCGGGGTTGTCATTGATATGGAGAAAACCAAAAAGCTTACCGCACTTCCATCTTTACCTCCAACACAATGCAGTATATATGAATTACATGTACGTGATGCGACCATTCATCCGAATAGCGGAGTCCGAATGAAAGGAAAGTACAAGGGCTTAACTGAACTTGAAACCATTTCAAAAGATGGATTATCAACAGGATTGTCTTATTTAAAAGAGCTAGGAGTTACACATATAGAATTATTGCCTTTAAATGATTTTGAAGGGGTAGACGATCTTCATCCTCTAAAACAATACAACTGGGGATATAATCCGCTGTTTTTTAATGCTCCAGAAGGTTCATATTCTACCAATCCCAAAGATCCATACAGCAGAATTCATGAATTAAAAGAAATGATTGATACTTTTCATCAGCAGGGTTTAAGGGTCATCCAAGATGTGGTGTATAATCATGTCTATATCCAGGAGCTATCAAGCTTTGAACTACTAGTGCCAGGTTACTTTTTTCGCCATGATGGATATGGAAATCCATCTGATGGAACAGGGGTAGGAAATGACTTTGCATCTGAAAAGAAGCTGGCAAGAAAATTTATAGTGGACAGTGTGACCTATTGGCTAACGGAATATGGTATAGATGGCTTTCGATTCGACTTAATGGGAAATTTAGATATTGAAACCATGCTAGAAGTCAGTAAGGTAGCGGAAGAATTGGTGCCAGGGCTAATGTTACTTGGAGAAGGGTGGGATTTACAAACCACGCTTCCAAAAGAGAAAAAAGCCATTATAGCAAACGCTTCAAGCTTACCTACTATCGCTTTTTTCAATGACCAATTTAGAGACACAATTAAGGGAAGCACATTCAATATGGGCAGTACTGGTTTTGCTTTAGGTGAACCAAATATGGAAGAAAAAGTTTTGCCTTTACTCTTAGGAGAAGGGAAGCTAGCCCCTATTCAAAGTGTTAACTATGTCGAATCTCATGATAATCATACATTATGGGACAAAATTCAGTTCATATACCCGAACGACCAATGGAATATTAAAAGACATCAACTAGCGACAGCGATGACTATATTAGCACCTGGAATTCCTTTTCTACATGCTGGCCAGGAATTTTTCCGTACAAAGGAAGGGATCGGAAATAGCTATAATGCACCAGACAGGGTGAATCGACTTGACTGGGGACTGCGAGAACTAGAAGACGAAAATGTACAATTCATTATGGGGCTACTCCGTTTACGCAGGGAGAATCCAATTTTTCATGTGTCGAGCCATATGGAAGGAAAAGAATTTTATTCAGTGTTAAAAAAAGATAATGGGATCATTGCCATACATTACAAAGGGTTAAAAGCCTTTTCAACTTGGGAAGAACTAGTGATTGTCTACCACAATCGCTTCACTATCCAAGAACTTTTATTGCCTGAAGGTAAGTGGAATATTTTAGTGGAAGAGCAGTCCGTATCCACATCTTCTCATCGTACAGTACAATCTATTTTAGAGATTCAACCACTCAGTCTATATGTACTAGGTCGGTAGTGGGAAAGGGAGTCTTGACGTAAGTACTAATTGATTATAAAATTTATAAAGAGATAGCTGTGATTGTGACTATCAACAGCTATCTCTTTTTTATTTTGATTATAAACGAATGATTATAGTATGATAATAAACGTATACTAGGGACCTCGGAGAATGCATTAAGTTGTAGGTGAAGCATGTTGGAACATTTATTTGATAAGGAATGGACGATCACACCTGCTGGAGGAGCTACAGGAGAAGCTTATTTTGCTCAAAGAGAGGAGCAAAAGCTTTTCCTAAAACGGAATTCATCCCCATTTTTAGCTGTTCTTTCAGCTGAAGGAATTGTACCAAAGTTAATTTGGACAAAGCGATTAGAAAACGGTGATGTGATTACGGCTCAAAGCTGGATGAGTGGAAGGGAACTTTCGGCTCGTGATATGAATGACATTTCTGTAGCAAAATTACTTCATAAAATTCATAGTACAAAGCCACTATTAACCATGTTAGAGCGTTTAGGAGTGAAACCGTTTCAACCTGAAGAAATGCTCATTCAAGTTGAAACGGGGTTGGATACTGATTTGACAAGGCGTCTAGTAGTCGAGCAGTCCATACAGTTTCTTCAAGAAACTATAGGGGACATTTATACGGCTAATTATGTGGTTTGTCATGGTGATCTTAACCACAACAATTGGCTCCTGTCTGATGATGGGGACCTATACCTTATTGATTGGGACAGTAGTATGATTGGTGATCCTGCTATTGATCTAGGCTTGATCTTATATTGGTATATCCCTAGAGAAGACTGGGGAATGTGGCTATCTCAATACGGTGTTGAGTTATCAAATTCCTTACAAATTCGTATGAAGTGGTATGTTATTTGTCAAACGCTACTTTCTGTGCAGTGGCACTATTCAAAGGACAGAGTTGCTGAAATGAATCAATTGCTACTGCGTCTAGAAGGATTTATTACTCTTTAAAAGTACGTATTCATATCCTCTACCCAGTTTTCTAAAGACTGACGGTTCGTATGAATATGTTGTTCTAAGCCTTTCGTGTATTTACCCTCTTGTCCATAGCGGTAAATTTCTTCTAACAGGGGTTTAGCAGCTTGTTGTACGTCTTGATTCACCATTAGAGATTTAACAAGACGTTCTACTTGCTCGCATTCTGCTACTGTTCCGCAGCAGTCATCTAAGTGATTAGTCAGAATATCTTGAAGTAGTGAAAGTTGATTGTGATAGGTTAAAGGCATTCTTCGGCACCCTCTCTTAATAAAGATACGTGAATTCACAGTTAGTTTGTGGATTCATTTTTTTATCTATACATGAAGTAAAAAGAATGACTTTCTAGTAATGGGAATCATTGATAATGAAGGTCAGATATGGTTTAACTCGAATTAAGTAACACATAGCAAAAGGATTGGTGATAAACATGAGATTACGCAACAAACCATGGGCTAAAGATAAGTTAGATAGTCATCCAGAGATCGTGGTGAGAAACCCTGAACAATTTAAGGGGAAGTGGCATGAAGTATTTGGTAATAAGAATCCTATTCATATTGAAGTAGGGACAGGAAAAGGGCAATTTGTTTCAGGCATGGCAGAACTAAACGCTGACATTAACTATATAGGAATTGAACTTTTCGAGAGTGTCATCGTAACCGCTTTAGATAAAGCGCTGGAAAAGGATGTTAGAAACCTCCGTCTCTTAAATGAAAACGCAATGGATTTAACAAAAATTTTTGATAGGGATGAAATCTCACGAGTGTATTTAAATTTCTCAGATCCTTGGCCAAAAATTAGACATGCTAAAAGAAGACTTACTCATTCTAACTTTTTAGATCTTTATAAAGAAATTCTTATTCCAGAAGGGGAAATCCATTTTAAAACAGACAATCAAGGGTTGTTCGAGTATTCTTTACAAAGTTTCTCCGAATATGGATTGCTTTTAACATTTGTAAGTTTAGATCTACACAAAAGTGAATTTGGCCCGAATATAATGACGGAATATGAAGAGAAATTTTCTAATAAAGGGCAGAGAATTTATCGATCAGAAGTTCGCTACCTAAATAAATAAACAGTAAAAACCAATAGAACGTCCCCGTTGACGACTATTGGTTTTTTTGTTTTTCTTTTTATAATAGTGAGTTAGGATGCTAAACTGAAGAAGACAAGATGATAAGGGGGATTTTTGTGGATACGTTAAAAAGGGGAAACATGTCGTTCACTTGGTTAAATGGGGGAGTTACACATCTAGACGGAGGGGCAATGTTTGGTGTCGTTCCGAAGGCACTATGGTCCAAGAAATATCCAGTAGATGAATATAATAGAATTGAACTACGAACCGATCCAATCTTTTTCCAAAAAGACGGAAAGAATTTTATCATTGATTCTGGAATTGGAAATGGTCGGCTCTCAGAAAAGCAGCTCCGTAATTACGGAGTGCTAGAAGAATCACATGTAGAAAAGTCTTTATCGAAACTGGGACTGACGCCAGAAGATATTGACTATTGCTTAATGACTCATATGCATTTTGATCACGTGTTAGGGTTAACAAAAAAAGCAGACGACGGTGAATTACTCCCTGCTTTTCCGAATGCAACCATTATTACATCAGAAGTGGAATGGAATGAAATAAGAAATCCGAATATAAGGTCTCGCAATACATATTGGAAAGAAAATTGGATTGCGATTGAACAGCAAGTAAAAACGTTTAAAGATTTCATAGAAGTACTAGACGGAGTCATGATGATTCATACCGGTGGACATAGTGACGGACACAGCGTAGTCAAAATTAGTGACGGCAAGGAGGTCTATGTTCATTTAGCTGATATTATGGCAACACATGCCCATCAAAATCCCCTTTGGGTCATGGCATACGATGACTATCCAATGACGAGCATCTTTGCAAAAGATAAGTGGCTTAAAGAAATTTTAGAAAACGAATATTGGTGCCTATTCTATCATGATGGCCTATATAGAGCCGTGAAATGGTCTAAAGAAAATGAAATCATTGACTCCTTGAAAAGGGAGAGATAAAAAAGGTTGCCCCTCGGGGCAACCTTTGCTCATTCAAACGGTCTGTAATTCTTTTGTCACTGTATCAATGCGTAGGATACTTCCTGTTTTAGCATCCGCTATAAATTCAAATTGTTCATTTTGGCCATTGCGCTGTCTCATAATTCCTCCACGGTACACTTTTGTATGCACAGGATCGATCACATAGTCTTCTGGCTCCATATGAATCCACGAACCATCAATCGGTCCTTTTTCCCGGAATGCTTTTTCACCTTTTCAAGAACGGCCTCTGAAGAAACATAGCTTGATGAAGTTGATAATTCTTTAACTAAATACCCTCCTGCAAAACCTGCAATCGTACCAATTAGTAAAGACTTCCAGTTCATATGAGTTTCCCTCCATTCCAAATTACAATTGAACTCTATATATTCAGTATACAGAACTCTACCCATTTCATCATCTTTTTAAAATACAGTTTTGTTAAAGTTTGTTAGATCGCTGAAGTAGTATGATAACTGAAAGGAAGAACAAAACATTTTATTAAGAATATGCTCTTATGGTTAGGCAACACGATTATTCTTTTAGTACAATAAAGGGGTATACATAAGAAGGGAGTTTTCATATGAATCAAGAAACGTTGTCTTTATTTAAAACATTAACAGAATTACCGGGGGCACCAGGTAATGAATATTTAGTAAGAGATTTTATGAAGAGTGAACTTGAGAAATACTCAGATGAAATCGTCCAAGATCGACTTGGTGGAATTTTTGGAGTAAAGCACGGGGCTGAAAACGGACCACGTATTATGGTGGCAGGACATATGGACGAAGTTGGTTTCATGGTGACGAAAGTGACAGCGAATGGGATGATTAAATTTGAAGCACTAGGAGGCTGGTGGAGCCAAGTCTTACTTGCTCAACGCGTTCAAATCATCACGAATAATGGACCTGTTATTGGAGTAGTTGGTTCTATTCCTCCTCATATTCTTACTGACGAAGTAAGAAAGCGACCTATGGATATGAAAAATATGCTAATTGATATTGGGGCGGATGATGCGGAGGATGTAAAACGAATTGGTGTTAGACCTGGACAGCAGATTGTCCCTATTTGTCCTTTTACTCCTATGAGTAATGAAAAGAAAATTTTAGCAAAAGCTTGGGATAATCGCTATGGCTGTGGATTATCTATTGAATTGTTAAAAGAGCTTCAAGGTGAGACTCTCCCAAATACATTGTATTCAGGTGCAACTGTTCAAGAAGAAGTAGGTTTAAGAGGAGCGCAGGTTGCTGCGACTATGATTAAGCCGGATTTATTTTTCGCATTAGATGCAAGTCCAGCTAATGATATGTCAGGCAATAAGAGTGAATTTGGTCAATTAGGAAGTGGTGTTCTCTTACGCATTTTAGACCGTTCTATGGTTACTCACCGAGGCATGAGAGAGTTTATTTTAGATACAGCAGAAACAAATGACATTCCGTACCAATATTATGTTTCTCAAGGAGGAACAGATGCTGGTAGAGTTCACTTAACAAATGAAGGTGTCCCAAGTGCTGTCATTGGTATATGTTCACGTTATATTCATACGCATGCTAGTATGATTCATGTTGATGATTATGCAGCAGCGAAAGAATTGATTGTAAAATTGATTAAAGAATGTGACTCATCCACTGTTAAGTCCATCATTGAACAAGGGTAAAGAACATGAACATTGCGATCGGAAGTAAAAATCCTGCAAAGGTGGGAGCGGTAGAACGAGCATGTCGACCATACTTAACAGGAGATTTTTATAGTGTAGATGTAGATTCTGGGGTAAGCTCCCAGCCTTTTACGGATGAAGAAACCATACAAGGTGCTGTAAATCGTGCGAAGAAAGCTTGTTTACACCTTGACGCAAATATGGGCTTTGGTTTAGAGGGTGGAGTACAAGAGACCTCTCATGGATTATTTCTTTGTAATTGGGGAGCCATCTATCTAAGAGAACAACAGGATAGTATGATTGCGGGTGGAGCCAGAATTTTATTGCCAGAGGAAATTGCTTGCAGACTACGAAACGGTGAAGAGTTAGGACCTGTGATGAATGACTACAGCAATCGTAATGATGTGAGAAGTAAAGAAGGAGCGGTTGGAATATTCACAAACAGCTTAATGACACGCGGGGCTATGTTTGAGCATGTCACCACTCTTTTAATAGGTCAATACTTAAGAAAAGTAGCAGTAGAGAAGGGTTAATGAAAAAGGGAACCATTGTCCTATGAGAATAGGATCGTGGTTCCCTTTTATTATTCTAAAATATACGCAAGGACGTTCACGGCTTGTTGAATGTCTGTGACTGTGACATTTGCTTTCCTGGATAATTCTTTTAATGGATGGTGTAGCTTTTCAGGTCTAACCAGAATAAGTGGCTTATTGAGCGTCAATGCGGCGCTTGCATCCATTGCCGTGTTCCACTGTTTATACTGTTCACCAAATAAAGCAATTACTACATCACTTTAGAAAGTAAGACCTGTGTACGGATATTATTAATGGCTGACGCAGCATCATCTGTAAAAATCTTAGACGGCTGCTCACCTAAAATTTCTTCTCCGATATAATCAGAACGTTCATGGTCTTCCATGGGCCCTACAAATGTAAATGGTAAGTCTTTTTCTTTTGCCAGCTTTTTAATATCATCTCTCCATGAAGTATGTATTTCACCAGTTAAATAAACAGTTAAGTTCATAGTATTCTCCCCTTTAAGTTCATTTTCCATAAGTTTACCATAAATAGTATCAGTATAAGAAATGATAGGCGTAAACTCAGTTGTCAAGACAGCGTTATAAGAGTAAGATAAACATGTATTGTGATGATTTGGAGGGAAAGAAAGTGAAGCGAATTGGATACATAGTACTTGTGATGTTCAGTTTCCTACTTTCTGGTTGTGGCTTATCCAATGAAGAAGAGATTAAACAGTTAAAGGATGAGACGATTACGTGGCCAGAAGAATCCAAGGAACCAAATGAAGAAGCGAATCATTATAGCTTTTTTCTTCCTTTTGGGATGAATGTGGAAGAACAAGTTGACAATAATATTGTCATTGAAAGTGGAGATACAACCTATTTGTTGTTTTATAACGAAAATGAAGAGAAAACGAGTCAAACCTTATACGAAGGTGTTAAGAGTTCTAGTAGTGAATGGGACATTGATGAAACAAATAACGAAGATGGTTTCCATTATGTGCTCATTAGGAAAATAGATGAGGAAGTAGAAATAACAGCTGGTAATGGACAAGTGAAAATTAGTTCCATTATAAAAAATGATATCAAAGATCATGTGGAAAAGATGCTTAGTATTATAAAGTCTTTTAAAGTGAATGAGTAGGTGACAGGAATGAAAGAGTTTTACAGAAAAAAGGGGTGAGTCTCTCACCTAAAGTATATTTTGTTGATGCCCTTAGTTATATGGCGTTAGGTTTATTTAGCTCCTTAATTATTGGATTAATTAGTAAGACAATAGGAGAGCTTCCACAAAATGACCTTACGTTTTAGTAGAGATGGGAACTCTTGCGATGGGGCTTATGGGTCCTGCTATTGGTGGAGCCATTGCATATGGTTTATCTGCACCTCCACTGGTGTTGTTTTCAAGTATAATCGCAGGTGCAGCTGGAGCAAGCTTAGGTGGCCCTGCTGGAGCTTACATTGCATCTGTATTAGCAGTGGAAATTGGTAAAGTGGTCAGTAAGTCGACGAAATTAGATATTATTGTGACACCATTTGTGACGATATTGACAGGGTATGTAGTGGCGTATTTTATCGGGCCGGTAATTGCTGATTTTATGGTCGTGTTTGGAAGCTGGATTGAATGGGCAACAGAACAAAGACCCATCACGATGGGAATTATTGTTGCTGCCTTAATGGGACTGGCCTTAACGGCACCCATTTCGAGTGCCGCGATTGCTATAATGCTTGGGTTAGAAGGGATTGCAGCAGGAGCAGCAACTATTGGGTGTTCAGCCCAGATGATAGGATTTGCAGTAAGTAGCTTCCGTGAAAATAAATGGGGTGGGCTCTTTGCACAAGGAATTGGAACAAGTATGCTTCAAGTGCCAAACATTGTTCGCCATCCACTCATCTTGATCCCCCCGACTGTTGCAGGTATAGTATTAGCACCTATTGGAACGACACTTTTGATTCTAGAAAACAATGCAGCAGGAGCAGGAATGGGTACAAGTGGTTTTGTAGGGCAAATCATGACCATTACGACCATGGGAGCTTCAGCAGATGTGTTAGTTAAAATAGTACTATTGCATATAGTTGGACCTGCGCTACTATCCTTGATACTATCTGAGTACATGAGAAAAAAAGGCTGGATTAAATTCGGTCAAATGACAATAGATACCGGAGGGAACAACAAGTGAAAAAATTAGCGTCCATTGAAGAATTTCATGAATTAAAAGCATCGGGAACTCATATGTTTTTATTTTCAGCAGATTGGTGTCCAGATTGCCGAGTGATTGACCCGATCCTTCCAGAACTAGAAGAAGAGTATAGACAATTTACTTGGGTTTATGTAGATCGGGATCAATTTATTGATGTATGCATAGAACATGATATTTTTGGGATTCCAAGCTTCCTGGCTTATCAAGATGGCAAAGAGTTAGGCCGATTTGTCAGCAAAGATCGTAAAACAAAAGAAGAAATTGTTACATTTATTGAAAGTCTATCATTTTAGTAGGGTGTCATGAAGGGCAAAAAAGTGCTTTTCATGTTGGTCTCCCTTCATCATTGAGATGAAGGGAGATTTTTTGTATGATAAGTATATTGCAACTATGTAGGTACTTCTCATCGTAAGGAGGGGGTAAGATAATGGCGAAAATGAATGAAATTCAAATGAGGAACGAACTGCAAAAACGGTTAGAACGAGAAGGCAGAACGTTTACATATAACCATAAAGACAAAACACTGCGTATTGAAAACGAACATAAGCAAGGTGTGACCATTTCACTTCAGACGGTTGTGGCCAAATGGTCTGAGCGCAAAGACGATGCAATCCAAGATGTTGTCTATTATGTAGACGAAGCCTTAGGTGTAATGGGGCAAGATGTGACGCTAACGGAAAAAGAAAAAAATATCTTTCCTGTTATTCGTTCAACTTCTTTTCCGACAGAGAGTAATGAAGGCCATAGCTTGTTGACAGAAGAGCATACAGCTGAAACACGAATTTATTATGCATTAGATCTTGGTAGTACGTATCGACTAATCGATACAGCTCTTCTTCACCGTGAAGAGTGGTCGAGTGAACGAGTTAAAGAGCTTGCTCGCTTCAACGTGCGATCTTTACCAACCCCATTCAGACAAGATCAAGTTAGAGATAATCTCTTTTATTTTGTTAATGCAAAAGACGGGTATGATGCAAGTAGAATTCTAAATGATGCCTTCTTGAAGAATATGAGCGATCGTATAGAGGGGGAGATGACCGTATCTGTTCCCCATCAAGATACACTAATCATTGGTGACATACGGAACGAGGCAGGGTATGATATATTAGCACAAATGACGATGCATTTCTTTACAACAGGCCCAGTTCCTGTGACGGCACTATCCTTTGTATATGATGAAGGTAAACTTGAACCAATTTTTATATTAGGTAAAAATCGACCAGTAGATAAGGAGAAATAATAATGAATGTATTTTATAACAAAGAAGGTATTGGTGATACATTAATTGTTTCGGTAAAGGATGCACCGAAAGATGTGATTCAACTTGAGAAGAAAAATGATGTGGCAAGAATTTTTGATGCTTCGACGAATGAAACAGTAGGATACAACGTATTCCATGCAAGCAAGTATATGACAGTTGTAGAGAATGGCCCAATTAAAATGGACGATAATCGATTGAAAGAAATCAATGCTGTCCTATTTCAAAATGGATTTGAAGAGGCTCTTGAAGCAGATTTTTCACCTAAATTTGTAGTCGGATATGTAGAGTCTAAAGAGAAGCATCCTGATGCTGATAAGTTAAATGTATGTTCAGTTAATGTGGGAGATAAAACATTACAAATAGTGTGCGGAGCTCCAAATGTAGATGCTGGGCAAAAAGTAGTTGTGGCAAAAGTCGGCGCCGTAATGCCAAGTGGCATGGTGATCAAAGATGCAGAGCTAAGAGGAGTAGCTTCAAGTGGAATGATTTGTTCTGCCAAAGAGCTTGACTTACCAAATGCTCCGAAAGAAAAAGGAATACTTGTATTGGAAGATACCTATACGGTTGGTGACAGTTTCTTTTAATAGGCTCATGTCCTTTATCCATTTTGGATAGAGGATTTTTTGTATATTTTCTACTGAATGCCACAGGACAACCAGTATCTGATACAATGAAGATTGAATCTATGAGAAAGAGTGATGTGAGTGAGCTGGATAAAAAAGCTGTTTAATCTTCCTACTGAACAACAAGATACCATCCATGAGCGTGAAGATAGAGAAACGATGCCAGCAAGGGAAACTAAAAGAAATTGAGACGAGAATGACCTATCAATACCCAAAAGGTCAGTTTAAATTTCCGCTTATACCTGACGGAAAAGATGAGAAAGCGATACGTAGCTATGACGAATCCGTTGAATTGAAAGTTGAAGAGGATAGAAGCGATAGAAGTAGAGAAGTTGAAGACGTCTATTCGAATCCAAATCGTTCTTCACTTCCTACACCTAAAAATAAAAGGCCCTTTAAACCGACCGAAATTCCTAGTCCCATTTATGGATTTCAAAAAAGGGAACAAGTTAACTTAATCCAAGCTGATTTTGATAAAGTATTATCATTTCCAACTCTTCTACATAACAAGAAAGAGCTGGTCGAACACCATACCAAGGAACAAGATTTTCAAGAGCTACCAGTAAGCGAAATCCCTGAGGAAACATCTTTTGTGGAATCACGTTTAGAATTAAAGGAAGACGTTCCAATAAAAGAAACTGAGCTAGTAAAAGCTGAGGAAGAGAAAGAAGTACCCCCTTGGATAACGGAAGAAGAGGAGCGGGAAGAACTACAAAAAGTACCTGCCCTAGCTATAACAGATGAGACATCGTCAGTAGAAGAGAATGAGCATAGGGAACAAGAAGAGAGTGCTGCTACCATTGAAGAACCTTCTACAAACACGAGAAGAGAACAACGAAGAAAAAGCAGACTCCCATTTAATGTGATTATGCTTAAACAAGATAAAGAAAAGGTTGCAAAAGCCCAAACACAAAACAGTAAGGAATCTAAGGATGTAACACAACCCTTCACTTTACAGGAACAGACAGCATTACCAGAATCCAAAATCATTGAATCCTCTTCAACAAATGTTTCACAAACACGAGTTGTGGAGAAAGTTGATTCTGGTTATAAAGCACCGAGTCTCTCACTTTTAACACCGCCTGTTCAAAGAATGGAAGAAGAAGAGTGGCTAGATGCACAGCAAGATTTATTAAATGAAACGCTAGCTAATTTTAACGTTAAGGCACATGTAATAAATGTAACTCAAGGACCATCTGTAACACGCTTTGAAGTTCAACCCGAGCCAGGAGTGAAAGTGAACAAAATCACAAATTTAAGTGATGATATTAAACTAAGTCTGGCAGCAAAAGACATTCGAATGGAAGCGCCCATTCCAGGCAAGAACGCGATAGGTATTGAGATTCCTAATCCCAAAAGCCGACCTGTATTTCTAAGTGAAATTATACAGCACCCTCGTTTCCAAGAGGCGGAATCCCCACTCTCCGTTGCTTTAGGATTGGACATATCAGGACAGCCTGTTGTGACAGATCTAAATAAAATGCCACATGGACTTATTGCAGGAGCTACTGGGTCTGGTAAAAGCGTGTGTATTAACTCCATTATTGTGAGTTTGCTGTATAAATCCTCACCACATGATGTGAAGTTATTAATGATTGATCCGAAAATGGTAGAACTGGCACCATACAATCACATACCCCATTTGGTAAGTCCTGTTATAACAGATGTAAAGGCAGCTACTGCTTCATTAAAGTGGGCAGTTGAGGAGATGGAGAGACGTTATGAGCTATTTGCCCATGCAGGTGTCAGAGATATATCTCGCTATAATAAGATTGCGATGGACAACAAACAATATAATCAAAAGCTTCCTTTCATCGTTATTATCATTGATGAGTTAGCAGACCTTATGATGATGAGCCCACAAGATGTCGAAGAGTCTATTTGTAGAATTGCACAAAAGGCGAGAGCATGTGGAATTCACTTGTTAGTTGCAACGCAGCGACCATCGGTAGATGTTATTACAGGGTTAATCAAAGCGAACGTTCCTACTAGAGTCGCTTTTTCAGTGTCCTCTCAAATCGATAGCCGAACGATTATCGATATGAGCGGAGCTGAGCGCTTATTAGGAAAGGGAGATATGCTATTCCTCGAAAATGGATCATCAAAATCAGTTAGACTACAAGGGACGTTTGTGACGGATGAGGAGATTGATCAAATCGTAGACCACGTTCGGAAGCAAGGAGAGCCTAACTATATCTTTAATCAAGAACAACTGATTCGAAAAGAAGCGACAATTGAAGAGGAAGATGAGCTCTTCTATGAGGCATGTGAATTTGTCGTGGGTCAAGGAGCAGCCTCTGCTTCAAGTCTTCAACGCCGCTTCAGAATCGGCTATAATAGAGCGGCTAGACTTGTAGAAATGATGGAAGAGCAAGGAATGATATCTGGAGCAAAAGGAAGCAAGCCTAGAGATGTATTAATATCTGAGGAACAGCTTGAAAAGCTTTACGAATAGATGTGGATGAACTACTTGTTGATTCAAAGGAGAAAATGGAATGAAAGAAATTAGAAAAAAAGCTTAGTGGTGAAATCAGTCGTTTAACGAATACGACCTTTAAATTTGATGATCGCGTAAAAGAAGGGTGGTTTTCGGCAGTCTATTTTCTTAAGACCAAAGAGATTGCTAAACGATTTAAACCAAATGCCGAAGTAACCATGCAATTTTTTCAAAAAAGTCACGCGGTATTATGCGGGACAGACGAAGCGATTGCCCTACTTCATACATTCTCAGATCATCCGGAAAATCTTGAGATTTTTTCGTTAAAGGATGGGGATAAGATTAGCCCATTTGAAACGGTGTTAACGATTAAAGGAAATTATCAAGATTTTGGTTACCTAGAAGGCATGATTGATGGGATTTTAGCAAGAAGAACGTCTGTTGCAACGAATGTATACAATGTAACAAAAGCGGCTGCCTTATCTGGTGTTCAAAAACCCGTTATCTTTATGGGGGACCGAGACGACCATTTTACTCAGCAGGCGGGAGACGGTTACGCTGCATTTATAGGCGGAGCAACAGCACAAGCGACTCACGCCATGAACGAGTGGTGGGGAAAGCAAGGGATGGGAACCATGCCTCATGCGTTGATTCAATTGTTTGACGGGGATATCGTGGCTGCGACAGAAGCTTATCATGATACATTTCCAAACGATGAACTAATCTCTTTAGTGGATTATAATAACGATGTTATTACCGATTCGTTAAAAGTAGCAAGAGTGTTTGGTGAAAAACTAAAAGGTGTCCGCGTCGATACATCGCGTACAATGATCGATAAATACTTCCTTCGCAATCAACATATACTTGGTACGTTTGATCCTCGTGGTGTTAACGCTGAACTCATTTTTGCTTTACGTAAAGCATTAGATGAAGAGGGCTATAGTCATGTGAAAATAGTTGTGTCAGGTGGGTTTAGCGAAAAGAGAATTGAGGAATTTGAAAAGAATGGAGTACCTGTTGATGTGTACGGTGTAGGTGGTAGTCTCCTTAAGATCAATATTGGATTTACTGGTGACAATGTATTAATCGATGGTCATGATGAGGCAAAAGCTGGTAGAAAATACCGACCGAACCCACGACTTAGAAAAAGTAGAGAGTAGAAAGTAATTTTTACAATTTACCTACAATACGTATAAGTTAGTATCGTATAGTATGTAGAGGAACACATCAAATGTGCAGGTAGCATAAAACATGTTATAATGTAACATTAAGAAGGACTGACTATCTGATCTGTAAGTGAGCAATTTCTAGGAATGTTCATATAATGCTTAGCAGATAGACATTAGTGGAGGTTCAATTTATGACAGTTTACCATTTTGTAGGAATAAAAGGCTCCGGTATGAGTGCGCTTGCCCAGATCCTACATGATATGAAGGTTGAAGTGCAGGGATCTGACGTGGAGAAATATTTCTTTACACAAAAAAATCTTGAAGAGTCAGGGATTACAATTCTTCCATTTAATGCAGATAATATTAAAGAAGGATTAACGGTCATAGCAGGAAATGCGTTTAGCGATAATCATGAGGAAATAGAAAGAGCAAAAGAACTGGGTTTACCCGTTATCAGATATCATAAGTTTTTGGGCGAATTTATGAAGAAATTTACGAGTGTGGCCGTAACAGGTGCGCACGGTAAAACATCTACTACAGGGTTATTGGCCCACGTTATTTCAGGAGATAAACCAACATCGTATTTAATCGGTGACGGTACAGGAAAAGGGACTGAAGATTCCCAGTACTTCGTTTTTGAAGCGTGCGAATATAGACGTCATTTCTTATCGTATCACCCAGATTATGCGATTATGACGAATATTGATTTTGATCATCCAGACTATTTTGCAGATGTAGAAGATGTTTTTTCAGCCTTTCAAGAAATGGCGTTACAAGTGAATAAAGGAATTATTGCTTGTGGAGACGATGAGCATTTACAAAGCATTCAAACAAAAGTTCCAGTTGTGTTCTATGGTTTCGGTGAAGAAAATGATTTCCAAGCTAGAAATATAACAGTAGATGAAAATGGAACGACTTTTGATGTTTTTGTAAGAAATACATTTTATGCATCTTTTACCATTTCAACATATGGTAAGCACAATGTACTCAACGCACTAGGTGTCATTGCATTATGTCATTATGAAAACATTGACACAGCAGTGGTTCAAGAGAGATTACGAACACATAAAGGTGTGAAACGTCGCTTCACAGAAAAAGTGAAGGGCAGCCAAGTTATCATTGATGATTATGCTCATCATCCAACAGAAATCAACGCTACGATTGATTCTGCAAGACAAAAATATCCTAATAGAGAAATTGTGTTTGTATTCCAACCACACACATTTACTCGTACCCAAGCATTCTTAACAGATTTTGCTGACAGCTTACGGAAAGCCGACAAAGTCTATTTATGTGATATATTTGGCTCTGCTCGTGAAAATCATGGCAAACTGTCAATTGCAAATCTCCAAGAGAAAATTGAAGGGGCCGACACGATTACAGCAGAAGACACTTCTGCTTTGTTACATCATAAAGACGCTGTCGTTATTTTTATGGGAGCGGGAGATGTACAAAAGTATCAAGAAGCCTATGAGCAGTTAGTAGACGAAAAAACAGGTGTTACTGAATAAAATTAAACCCCCTTTCCTGAAGAATGGAAGGGGGATTTTTCTTAACTTTGTTTATTTATATAGCTTGTTTAAAACTCTAGATGCTGATGAAACGTTCTACACAAACACAACGTGGAAGCTGAAGCTTTTTACGAACTTCAACCTGAAATTATTTTAAATTTTCTGGGTTTAATCCTTCTAGCTTCTCAATGACAAACCGACCATCTTTACGAATTAACTTACCATCAAAGTAAATTTCGCCCCCACCATATTCAGGTCTTTGTATAGCAACAAGATCCCAATGAATATTGCTATGGTTATCATTAAATGCATCATCATAGCATTGGCCAGGAGTGAAATGGAAGCTTCCATCAATTTTCTCATCAAATAAAATATCTTGCATCGGGTGAAGGATATAAGGATTCACACCAATTGCGAATTCTCCTACGTAACGAGCACCTTCGTCTGTGTTAAAGATTTCGTTTATTCTCTCTGTATCATTTGCAATGGCTTCTACAATTTTTCCGTTTTCGAATGTCAATTGAACATTTTCAAACGTAAATCCGTGATATGGAGACGGCGTATTATACGTAATAGTACCATTCACTGAATCTTTAACAGGAGCAGAATATACTTCTCCGTCTGGAATATTTAATCGACCTGCACACTTAACTGCCGGAATACCCTTAATAGAAAACGATAAATCTGTTCCAGGTCCTTTAATTTGAACTTGATCCGTGTTATTCATTAACTCTACTAACGCATCCATCGCTCTGTCCATTTTACTATAATCTAAGTTGCATACATTGAAATAAAAGTCTTCAAAGCCTTCAAGACTCATTTTGGCTAATTGAGCCATAGAAGGTGTAGGGTATCGAAGCACTACCCATTTCGTTTTAGGTACTCGAATATCGCGATGTACTTTCTTCATAATAGTGGCACCATGAATGGCATTTTTTTCTGCAGGAACATCTGACTGTTCATTAATATTATCTCCTGCTCGCAGTCCAATGTATGCGTCCATATCTTTCATTACGTTTGCTTCATAGTCTGCCATAAATCCATATTGTTCTTCTGATGCCCCCATTAATAGTGCTCTATCTACAGAATGGTCCTTAATGGATACAAAAGGAAGACCTCCAACAGCATAAGCTTCTTTGACAAGAGCTGTAACGAGTTCTTTTTGTAAACCAAAATTTTCAATTAATACTTTTTCTCCTGGTTGAAGTTGGCAAGAATATTGAATTAAATTTTTTGCAAGTTGTTGAATACGTGGATCCTTCACTAGATTACCCCCATTAAATTATGTAAGTTACACCACTAGTTTACCCGAGTTGCAGCATAATGTGAATTATATTAGACAAAGCAACTAACTTATCGTACGATTAATCGTAATTAAATAAAGGGTTTCTAAATTATTTAGAGAAGTAATGTAGGTAAGTTTAGTAAATCCTATTAAGGGTAAAGAATTAAACTATAGGAGGTGCTGTAAATGGAAATTATTTTATACTTAAGTGCAGCGGTGGCGGCGATTGCTTTTCTAATTTTAGTCATTTTCTTAGCAAAAACCTTAACATCCTTACAGGAAACATTAAAGAGTGTTTCAACGACATTAACAGGATTAGAAGGACAGCTACAAGGGATTACGAAAGAATCAACAGAACTCTTACATAAAACAAATGGATTAGCAGAAGACATTCAGAAAAAATCGGATGACTTAAACAGTGTCGTTTTTGCAATCAAGGATGTAGGACGTTCTATTCAAGAATTTAATAGCAGTATTCGAAAAGTATCTAGCACGGTATCTACAGGTATTGACGAGAACAAAGAAAAGATTTCTCAAGTAGTGCAATGGGGAAATGTATTAATGGAATTAAAGGATAAGTGGCAGCTTAGAAAAGTAAAGCAAGAGTCTGCTGCTGAAGAAGTTTATGAAGAAAGAAATGAAAAGTGCGTAAGGGCCGAATTCATCGGTCTTTATAAAAGGCTTATTAAGTTCAAGTCTTTATATAAGTGAACACTAAACTTGGGAGGATGAGAGAGATGGAAGAACAAAGAAAATTACCTCAACCAGAACAACCATTGGATGGTGTAGCAACTTTAGAAGATACAAAACAAGATACAGCAGGTAGAGATTTTGTACTAGGAGCTGTATTAGGTGGTTTAGTTGGAGCGGCTACCGCATTATTCCTTGCACCAAAGCCAGGTAAGGAATTAAGAGAAGACATGAATAGTCAAGCGTCTAATCTTAAGGTGAAAGCGACAGAATGGAAGGAAACCGCTGTAACAAAGGGGTCTTCCATTGTAGAGGCAACAAAAGATAAAACCGCTTCTCTACAAACCTCTATTCAAGGAATTAGAGATCGTGTGGCTTCTTCTAATACTAATGATGAGGTAGAGGAAGTAGAATCTTTAGAGCCTACAAAAGGTTCTTATGAGCCTCATGATGAAAAGGCTGAAAACGAAGCTAAACTTCATCAAGTAAATGAAGGACAAGACGAAGAAGTATATCTAAAAGCCGTCAATCAATATGATGGATCTGAAACGAATGTATAAATAAGGAAGGTGCACCCATGGTTAGACTATTCTAGCTGTGGGTGCACCTTTTTTGTTGCATATGGAGCTAGAATATAGTTTATGAGACAGCCTAGCTTCGTTTTGGAAGGTAAGAAAAAGGGGTGGGTTTAATCGCATGAAATAGCGCATGCTTATAGTGCATATATTATATGACAAGTGAGTGAATAATCAATTTGAAGCTTTGCAAACCTGCATCTTTAGCAAGCATAGTCTTGGCATATTCTCCTAAATTTTCGGTATGATATAGGGGAAGATGTAAGGAGGGAATCAATTTGAAAAAAATACATTCAATCAATGATTTTGAATCATTATTACAATCAGAAGATAGGTTTTTCTTTTTAAAGCATAGCTTAACTTGCCCAATTAGTGGGAAGGCATTTGATGAATACTCTTCATTTATTAACAGTAGTGCTGAAAATGGCTATTATTTAGCTGTTCAGGATTCTCGTGAATTATCTGGATATATTGCGAAAAAGTTTGCTATACGCCACGAGTCACCTCAAGCATTTTTATTTATTGATGGTAAACCGTCATGGAATGTCTCTCATTTTAAAATCACTGAAAAAGCGTTAAAAGCACTCTAAACGCAAGAAAGCAATCCCACTGCTGAGTAGGATTGCTTTTTTATTGGTTATTTAAGATTTTTAGACGACGGTTGAAAGTTAATTTCTAGCGTGTCACCCGTTTCAATAGGTTCATCAAAAGCAGAAGGCTGCCCGTTACGTAGTAATTGATAATTACCAACAGAATGCTTAGGTATGTCAACATCTGCTTTTGTAAAGATATCTTGAAATATGAAAGGCGTAGCTTCTTTATACGTTAAGCGAATTTCATCACCAGATTTTAGAACAGAGTCAGCCGTTAACTTCTCACCGTTCCTAAAAGCGGAGACCGTTTCCTTAGATAATGAAAGGGGTGCCCCTTGAAAAAAGACTTGAATTTTGTTTTTCTAATGAAAGTTGTTTACGTATGGCGATCTTACCCCAACTAGGAATTTCAGCTTCTTCAAATGTGATTTTGTCATTGGGCTGCAATTTATGAGACGGACGTACCATCTTTCCGTTCACTAATAATTTACCTGTGAGAGGAGGGAAGAAAATTTCTTTTCCCTCTAACGTTATATAAAATGGCTTCATTTTCTGTAACCAATGCTCTAAGCGATTGGAACGAAGAACATGCTCTACAGTAAATTCATTGGACAAGGTGAGGCGATCTCCATCAAATAACCCGTCTGATGGTTTTGCTTGCTTTCCGTTCTTTTCAATAAACGTATCAAGAAAAACCTTTTTCTTGTCGACGAATACAGTGAAAGAAGGAACAGAATCCATGAAATCTTGAATGGTAACCTTGGCGGGGAGACCATCCTTTCCTTTGACAACTGTAATACGATCTTCGTTTGTTATAGGGTCATCTAAAGAACAAGGTTGACCATTTTTTGTGAATTCAGGCGGTTCACCGTGATATCCTGGAACCGTGATGGCTTGCTGATTTACTGTAAGAACAAGACCCAATCCAGGTTTTCCATACATTTTATTAAACTGTAATCCTGCTGCCAATAAACTATCACCAACAGTGAGCGATTTGACTTCAAACAGTCTAATAGGTTGCTCGTTTACATAGGTGGTCATGTACTGAACAGGAGATTGTTTAGCGGCTATAGCAATACCAATCGGGGTAACAAGTTCAGGACCAAAGTAATCCGTATCATGAAGTTTAATATTTTGTATCGCATCAATTCCTCTGATGGCTACACGGTTTTCAGGTAGACCTAGATTTTCAGCTACCACTTTTGGTAAGTTAGGAGTTAAACTACCACCTCCAACTAGCATGACGGCTTTTGGTGGCTTCTGGTTATTTAGACGCTTCAGTTCATTGGTGATTTCTTCACCTAATCTATCGATGCTGTAGCTAATTTTTTCCACTGCGTCTTCTTTCGTTACTTCTGATTGGAACCCTAGAATATCTTCAATAGAGATACTGCCATTTGCAATAAGTTCTTTTTTTGTCTTTTTCAGCTAATGGGAAATCTAATAAAAATTGATCACTAAGTGCTTCTGTTATTTCATCACCAGCTACTGGCACCATTCCATAGGCTATGACAGTACCTGCGTCTGTGATAGCAATGTCAGATGTACCTGCTCCTATATCCACTAATGCTACATTTAATCGTCTCATAGAAGGAGGGATTAATACATTAATAGCGGCAATAGGCTCTAGAGTTAGTGCCTCCATTTCTAGGTCAGCACGTTTTAGTGCGGAGATCAGTGACTCCACCACTACTCTTGGTAGAAATGTAGCAATGATGTCTACAGATGCTTCATTTCCTTGTTGATCTATTAAGTTTCCAATATCTTCTCCGTCTAATCGATAATAAAGAACAGAATATCCTACACAGTAATAATGGTGACTCTTACTTTCCTGAGCCTGTTCTGCTGCAGTACTCTGGGCTTGTTGAACTGCACTTAATTCAAGATGAAGAACATCTTCTTTTGTTAACTCCGGCTTCCCTTTAATGGGCAAAACGGCACTTGCACTTTCTGTTTTTAATGCACGCCCAGCTGCAGCCACGCATACTCTTTTAAGAGACCCATGTTTTCTTTCAAGCTGCATTTTTACATCTTGAATGACTTCACTCACGGCAACTACATCATGAATTTGTCCATCCAACATAGCTCGCTCTTTATGTTCAATGGATAAGACGTCAATGACTTCGTATTTACCTTCTAGCTCTTGAAGGATAATACCGACAACTGAACGAGTTCCTATGTCGAGAGCGAATATTTTAGATTGTTCCATTAGAAACACCTACTTTAATTTTTGTATGGTATTTTACTTTAACGCTTAAAAGCGTTTAAGAATTAAAATATTTTTCGTGACTTTTCTAATTTTTTTCTACTATAATGACCGTAATATAGTTTAAAGCTATCATAAAATTAGAAAAGAAAAAATAGAACATCTTGAAATAATTTCACACATAGGGCTTTCTATGGCGATACTATTTCAAACGATATACTTAAGTATATTACGTAGTTTCATTTTAATGAAGGAAGGTGCAAAAATGAGCCATAATGAATTAGATATTTTACGAGAAAAAGTGGATACTTTGAACTTGCAGTTATTGGAACTCATAAATGAGCGAGCAAAGGCTGCCCAAGAGATTGGAAAAATTAAAAGAAAAACAAGGTATGTACCGTTTTGATCCTGTTAGAGAACGAGAAATGCTGAACCAAATTATTGAAAACAATAAGGGACCCTTTGAACATTCCACAATTGAGCACATTTTTAAAGAAATCTTTAAAGCAAACCTTGAATTACAACAAGATGATCACCGAAAAGCGCTTCTTGTTTCAAGAAAGAAAAAGCCTGAGGATACCGTTGTTTCCATAAATGGTGAGAATATTGGTGATGGTACACCTAGCTTTATATTTGGGCCATGTGCCGTTGAATCATATGAACAAGTAGCAGCTGTTGCAGAATCCGTAAAAGCAAAAGGTTTAAAGCTTTTACGTGGTGGAGCGTTTAAGCCTCGTACATCGCCATATGATTTCCAAGGATTAGGGCTTGAAGGGCTTAAAATCCTAAAGAAAGTGGCCGATGAGTATAATCTTGCAGTAGTAAGTGAAATTGTTAACCCAGCGGATATTGAAAAAGCATTAGATTACATTGATGTGATTCAAATTGGTGCACGAAATATGCAAAACTTTGAATTACTAAAAGCTGCTGGTGCTGTGAATAAACCTGTTTTATTAAAACGTGGATTAGCTGCTACGATAAGCGAATTCATCAATGCTGCTGAATACATTATTTCTCAAGGGAATGGGCAAATCATTCTTTGTGAGCGTGGTATTCGTACGTATGAAAAAGCAACGCGTAATACGCTAGATATCTCAGCTGTTCCTATCCTAAAACAAGAAACTCACTTACCGGTATTTGTTGACGTAACTCATTCCACAGGTCGTAGAGACTTACTATTACCTACAGCGAAAGCTGCTTTAGCAGTAGGGGCTGATGGGGTGATGGCAGAGGTTCACCCAGACCCGGCTGTTGCATTATCAGATTCTGCTCAACAAATGAACATTGATCAGTTTGATACATTCTTTGAAGAAATAAAAAAAGGGTTATTTATTTCATCTAAATAATGAAGAGTAAAGGGGAGGCTTAATTTAAGCCTCCTTTTTCAATACTTAAAATATTGGAAGATTCTCAAAAAACAGGGCATCGATCAATTTATAAAGTTTTTGTCAATATTAATCGAATATAATTGAAGTTCTTTCTTGTCTAAAGTATGATAATAAGCGCAAAATATTGATATTCTTAGTTGTAAGCGTTTCTTAAATAATGAAGAATAGTGTAATATATGTAGTAACATGTGTTTAAGTAGAAGGAGTGTAAGATGAATGAACGTAACTATTTATGATGTAGCGAGAGAGGCAAACGTTTCCATGGCGACGGTCTCCCGTGTTGTGAACGGAAACCCAAATGTGAAACCTCAAACAAGGAAAAAAGTATTAGAGGTCATTGACCGATTAGGATATAGACCAAATGCTGTAGCACGAGGACTTGCGAGTAAGAAAACCACAACGGTAGGTGTCATTATTCCGGATATCTCCAACATCTTTTTTGCTGAGTTAGCACGTGGTATCGAAGATATTGCGACGATGTATAAATATAACATCATTTTAAGTAACTCTGATCAAAAATAAAAAATAAAAGAATTGCACCTATTAAATACAATGCTTGGAAAGCAAGTGGACGGGATTGTATTTATGGGAGGAGATATTACAGATGAACATGTAGCGGAGTTTAAACGATCTCCTGTGCCAATTGTGTTAGCAGGATCTGTTGAGGAGTCTAAAGAAATTCCGTCCGTTAACATTGATTATAAACAAGCTGCTTATGATGCGGTGACTGATATTGTTGAAAAGGCCACAAAAATGTAGCATTTGTTAGTGGTCCTTTACATGATACGATTAGCAAGCTAAAGCTAGATGGATATAAAGAAGCACTAGAAAAACTAGGTGTTCCATATCAAGAGGATTTAGTGGTTGAAGGGGACTACACGTATGATAGTGGCATGGAAGCTTTTGACCGTTTAAAAGAGGGTGATCCTCCATCAGCGATTCTAGTAGGAAATGATGAAATGGCTTTAGGTGTCGTACATGCTGCACAAGATGCTGGAATGTCTATTCCAGATTCAATTGAAGTGGTAAGTTTTGACAACACCCGACTTGCTCTTATGGTAAGACCACAGCTTTCTAGTGTGGTTCAGCCCCTTTATGATATTGGTGCAGTTGCGATGAGATTGTTAACAAAATTAATGAATAAAGAGAATGTAGAAGAGAACACTGTAGTACTTCCGCACCGAATTGAAAAGCGTGGCTCAACAAAATAAAAGTTATGTCGATACAATAGGTAGATAACTTTTATAGAGCTAGGGAGAGAAACGATGAAAAAGCTGGACATTTTTACCCCCGTTGGCATTGTAGTAGGATTCGGATTTATTGCATTTGGTATCATTTCAAATAGTGGGATTGGAGGATTTACATCCTTTATTGATGTTCCCTCCATCCTCGTCGTATTTGGGGGATTAACGGCTGCCATGTTAGTTAGCTTTTCACTAAGGGAGCTTAAATCCTTGTTTACTATTATGAGAGAAGGATTTCGTACCGAAGAGTTTGACATTCGTGGATTAATTTCTACTTTTGTCACACTATCTGAAAGAGCACGTAGAGAAGGTCTACTAGCGTTAGAGGCAGAGCTTGAAAAAGTAGACGATCCTTTTATTAAAAAAGGCGTACTTCTTGCCGTCGATGGTATTGAACCAGATGTTATTGTAGACATTATGAACGCGGAACTTACAGCACTTGAAGATCGCCACAGAGGGGGCCGTGACCTACTTGATAAGGCTGGGGAATATGCACCTGCGTGGGGGATGATTGGAACGTTAATTGGACTTGTTCTCATGCTAAAAAACTTGAATGACCCAACTACATTAGGGCCAAATATGGCTATCGCTTTATTAACAACATTTTACGGGTCATTACTTTCAAACTTAGTCTTTATCCCCCTATCGGGTAAACTAGCCGTTCGAACAAAAAAAGAGATATTCTATAAGCAAATCATTATAGAAGGTGTTATAGGAGTTCAATCTGGTCAGAATCCAAAGCTATTAGAGGAAAAGTTAAGTGTATTCCTTTCAAAAACAGATCGTGAAAAAGAGCAACAAAAAGTGGAGGCTGACGGTCAGGAGGCTGTCTTAAATGAGGCGTGATCGAAGACCTGAACCACCAGAAAAAGGTGCTCCTAAATGGATGGTTACATTTTCTGACCTTGTAACGTTAATCTTAGTTATTTTTTATTCTACTATTCTCTATGTCTCAAATTGATATTGTAAAGTTTAAAGCTATTGCGGAATCGTTTAGTCAGCGACAAATCTTAGAGTTTTATCCTTCTATCATTGAATTTGAGAATCCGTCTGCTTCACCAGAAGTAGAAAAAGAAGATGATATGGTTCAAAAAGAACTAGAAGACAATGATGCACCTCCCAACACGGATGCGGGTGAGCCTCAAACAAAAGAAGAGTTGGATCAATTACTGGATGAGATTCAACAATATTTAGATGAAAACAAATTAAATGATGTAGCCGTTGCTTCTCGTACAGAAAGAGGAGTGGTGCTTGTTCTTCAAGAGCAAGTATTATTCCAATCTGGAAATGCGGTCATCATCTCTGATGCTTATCCGTTTCTGGACAAAGTAGCAGAATTATTGTCTTCTATTCCGAACATGATTAAAATAGAGGGACATACGGATAATCGACCCATTTCAACCAGTGTGTTTCCTTCTAACTGGGAGCTCTCAGCAGCTCGTTCAAGTGGGGTAATTCGCTACTTTATTAGTAATCACCAATTAGATCCAACGAGATTTATTGCTGTTGGGTATGGAGATACAAGGCCATTAGCTCCTAACGATTCAGCAGAGAACTTACAGAAAACCGACGAGTTGAAATGATTATTTTAGATCCTAGTTATGAAAATGTGGATTAACAGCAAGAAGCTTAGGCTTCTTGCTGTTTTTGTCTAGTACAAAGATAAGGCAGGGTATATAACTCTGCTAAACCCGATTAATGACATGAGATTTCGATATAAAATCGGCTATCGTATAGTTCAAGTCTACTTGCAAAATCATCCGAACGTCCGTATTGAGGAATGGTCAGGACTTCTACCTAAGGATATTATTTTAGGCAGTGATTATAGGGATATATATCAAGAGTTATACGGTATAGAAGAGTAATAGAATAGGCTGTCCAATTGGACAGCCTATTTAGTTACGCTCTTGTCTTAAAGGATATAATAATTTCTGTACAATGTGTTCATTTTTTTCTTCAATTTCAGCCTTTCTAGGAATAGGCTGATACATACCATCTGGGTCTGACCACGTCGTTGGTAGGGGAACAGGGGACGCATTTTGCCACTTGTCTATCCATGTTAAGGGCAATTCATTAGATGAAAGTGTTTGCTCTGTCATCTCTAACCAAATTAGTGACCAGGCTCTCGGTACGACACGCCAAATATCGTATCCACCCCCCCCCAACCCGCTATCCACTTACCGTCACAATATTCATGTGCTAATTCATGAGCTAGCTTAGGGATTTCTTTATAAATATTCATGGTACATGCAAGGTGAGTTAGAGGATCATGGAAATGAGCATCTGCACCGTTTTGAGTAAGAATAACATCGGGTTTAAAAAAGTGTGTTACTTCCCTGAGTGCTGTCTCATAACTTTTTAAAAAGGAGTCATCTTCTGTAAAGGCATCCAGTGGAATGTTAAACGTATATCCATAACCTTTTCCACTTCCTCTTTCCGTGATTTGACCAGTACCTGGAAATAAATATCGACCTGTTTCATGAATGGAAAAGGTGCAAACAGATGGATCATCATAGAATGACCACTGAACACCGTCCCCGTGATGAGCATCTGTATCCACATATAACACTTTGGCACCATATTTCTGTTGTATATATTTAATGGCTACGGAGCTATCATTATATATACAAAATCCTGAAGCTTTCCCTCTAAATCCGTGATGAAGTCCCCCCCCTAAATGTAGAGCATGGTTCTTTCGTCCAGACATGACCTCATCTACAGCTGTTAGCGTACCACCTACTAGTAACGAACTAGCATCATGCATTCCAGGAAATATGGGTGTATCGTCTGTACCAATTCCATAACCTTCCCATTTTTCCTGGGTTAAAATCCCAAGTCCAGCTTGTTTTACCGCCTCAATGAACGATCGTTCATGATTTAATGCCAATTCTGATTCTGTTGCTATCCTCGGCTCTATTATGTGTTCATCTGATAAAGCACCTATTTCACGAAGTAGACTGACTGTGTGTAATAATCTTTGCTGATTAAATGGGTGATTTTTCGAAAATCGATAGTTTAGTAGTTTTTCTGAGAAGATAAAAGAACTATCACTCATAAAAACCACCTAGAGCATGTGGCCAAATAACATCTAAATTAGCATCTTGAAATGCTTGAATAACTGCCATTGGATTCATTGTGCCAATGCGAAGTACGATAATTTTAAACTGCTCATCTTTAGGATAAGGGTACACAAGAACACTATGTATGTTGACATGAAAATTCTTCAACACAGAGGTCACTTCATGTAACATCCCTGCTTTATTTGGAACTTTTACTTCTATGTGTGAACCAGGTTGATGAGCTCCTGTTAACTTAATAAGAGTATATAAGGCATCTTTCGCGGTAATCATTCCAATTAATTTTTGATCTTTCACAATGGGTAGACAACCGATTTGATAATCGTAAAAAAGCGCAGCAGCTTCTTCAATTAAATCTAATGGGTGACCATAAATGACATCTTCAATCATGATGAGTTTCACTGGTTTTTGTAACTCTTCATCAGACGAGGTAGCGCTTAAAATGGAAGGTGCTGCATCCTTTAAATCACGGTCACTGACAATGCCTATGACTTCATTTTGATCATTAATGACGGGCAAATGTCGAATTTTTTTCTCGTTCATTAATCGAATAGCATGTTGAATGGTATCCCATTCATATAATACTGCTACATCCTTGTTCATGATCTCTTCGACTAACATGTCTATCCATCCCCTTTGTTTAGACTATCGTTAATACATAAATCGATTCATAAATCGTAGTCGATCAAATCTTTCAATTGATTCAGGCTGTATTCTTTTTCCGATACGGGCCATTAAACAATTGGCCGGGTGAGAGCTAATCTCTGGATCGTCCGTTGCATACCATTCTAATCCACCTGCATTCATCATTTTTTCCATGATTTTGCGGTACTCCCATACGTTCAATCCCGTTCCTTTTAAATCCCAATGCCAATAGTATTCTGTTGTAATAATGATATAGTCTTCCATTGCATGATCCATCATGGATACTTGTAGCAATGATTTTCCAATGGAACAGCCACGATAATGTGGAATGACTTCAATGGCTCCTAATTCAATTAAATTTTCCATTTTACCTTGAGACCAACGCTCAAGTGGGTCGGGATACAGGTAAGTAACATAGCCTACGACTGTATTTTGTCTATCTCTTGCTACAATAATTCTTCCTTCGGGTAATCCCGCAATTTCTATTAAAGCTTTATGCTGTTTATTTGCTATTCTAAAAGATGTTAAATCTTCATGAAAATCATAGGACGCTAGCTTTTCTGAAGTAATGGGTCCTTCGATGACAATCGTTACCTTTTTTTGTTTTCAATTCCTTCGCATTATACGTTTTAGTATGAATCACAACTTCACCACCTAAACTAGATCGTTATTTTTATTATACAGGATAATGAAAAAAGTAAAGCGTTTTCAACTAACTTTCATAGAAGAAATATTGTCGAAAAAAACTGCTAGTAAGAGAAGATATTAAAAAATTGAGAATATTTGGTCCTTATATTATAATGGGGGATAACAAGGGCAAAGGGGGATATGCTTGTGAAATTGGAAGCGTTACCAACGGTAAAGGGGAATTACAACCTAATTGACTATAAAACTATGTCTACTGACTTTCAGTGGAGTGATGTAGAAAAAGAATTTACCTGGTCGAAAACAGGACGGGTAAATGTTGCATATGAAGCCATTGACCGCCATGCAGAATCATTTCGAAAAAATAAAATTGCATTATATTACAGAGATGCAGAAAGAAATGAAAAATATACGTATAAAGAAATGAAGGAATGGTCTAATCGGGCAGCTAACGTACTTAAATCAACCGCAGAAGTAGAGAAGGGCGATCGTGTTTTTGTATTTATGCCAAGACAGCCTGAACTATATTTTGCCGTTTTAGGTGCAATTAAATTAGGTGCTATTGTCGGCCCATTATTTGAAGCGTTTATGTCAGGAGCTGTTCGAGATCGGTTACAGGATAGCGAGGCGAAAGTACTAATTACCACTCCAGAGCTGCTTGAGCGTGTTCCTGTAGAAGAGCTTCCTGCACTCCAACATATAGTATTAGTTGGGGAGGATGTAAAAGAAGAGGGGAAGATTGTTAACTTTTTAACTCATCTTCAGAGTGCAAGTAAACATGCACAAATCGAATGGGTAGATCGACATGATGGCTTAGTTTTACACTATACGTCTGGTTCTACAGGAAAGCCTAAAGGTGTACTTCATGTACATAATAGCATGATTCAACACTATCAAACAGCAAAGTGGGTTCTAGACTTAAAGGAAGAAGATGTGTATTGGTGTACAGCAGACCCAGGGTGGGTGACAGGTACGGCATACGGAATGTTTGGACCATGGTTAACAGGGGCTTCTAATGTAATTGTTGGAGGTAGATTTAATCCTTCTACTTGGTATGAAATGATTGAAGACCTTGGAGTAACTGTATGGTACAGTGCTCCGACCGCATTTAGAATGCTAATGGGTGCGGGTGATGAGTTGGTTCAGTCCTATAATCTGTCATCATTAAGGCATATTTTAAGTGTAGGTGAACCATTAAATCCTGAAGTTATTCGATGGGGAATGAAAGTGTTCCATCAACGCATTCATGATACTTGGTGGATGACAGAGACAGGAGCACAGGTAATTTGTAACTATCCATGCCTTGAAATCAAGCCAGGTAGTATGGGAAAACCTATTCCAGGAGTGAAGGCGGCGATTGTAGACGATAGAGGAAATGAATTACCACCATATACAATGGGCAATTTAGCTGTTAAAAAAGGGTGGCCTTCGATGATGTATACGATCTGGAATAACAAAGAAAAGTACGAAAGCTACTTTATGCCTGGCGATTGGTATGTTTCAGGAGATTCCGCCTATATGGATGAAGACGGGTATTTCTGGTTCCAAGGAAGAATTGATGACGTCATTATGACATCAGGTGAACGTGTAGGACCATTTGAAGTAGAGAGCAAATTAGTTGAGCATCCAGCTGTTGCGGAAGCTGGCGTCATCGGAAAGCCTGATCCATTACGCGGGGAGATTATCAAAGCCTTCGTAGCTTTACGAGAAGGCTACACAGAATCAGATGAGCTAAAAGAAGAAATTCGCACATTTGTAAAAGAGGGCTCGCTTCTCATGCGGCTCCTCGTGAAATTGAATTTAAAGAAAAACTACCAAAGACAAGAAGTGGGAAGATCATGCGTAGAGTATTGAAGGCATGGGAGCTTGATTTACCCACAGGTGACTTGTCAACCATGGAGGACTAATAAAAAGAATCCGATTCAACTGAATCGGATTCTTTTGCTTATTCTTCTGGATCCTCTGGTTCTTCAGGCTCTACAGGAGGAGTTTCTGGTTCTTCAGGCTCTGCTGGTGGTTCTTCTGGTTTAGGATCCGGTTTATCTTCTTTTGGTGGATCTTTTTTGTCATCTTTTGGCTTGTCAGGTTTCTCAGGGTTTTCTTTAGGAGGTTCTCCCACTCTAACTACATTAGATGCCGGTGATTCGTTACCTGCTACATCAACTGCAACAACGATGTATTCCCCATTACCAGCAGCAACAGAGAAGCTTTCATCAGACTTTTTAATAGCTACTTTTGCTCGTTTTCCATCTTTTACAGAGTATACTCTGTAGCCTATTACATCCCCACTCGACGAAGGTGTCCACGTAATAGCTGTATTCTTTGCTGTTACATTCACCTTATTTGGGATACTACCATCGTCTTCAATTTTATTTTCCGCCACAAGAATATTTTTATATTTCTCGTTATTATCTGGAAACAGCTCTCTTGGATCAGCACTTGCTCCTTGCATAATCTCTTTAATGAAATCAGGATTTAAGATAACGCCAGGATAAGAGAATTCTTCAGGAGTTGAAGGAAGAGCTAAATACTTCTTATCATTAATAAGTACATACCGGCTCTTGATTAAACTATCGTCAACTTCTGTAGGCACGTATTGTGCATTAAATAACCCAGTTTCAACAAGACCAGCTTCAGAGCATGCGTCAGAAGGAATTTTACCGGAAATACTACAGAACGATCTTGAGACAATTCCACCTGGCATTTCAAAGCGAGTGGAAGGATCAATTAACTCTTTATCTACGTTATAAGCAGAATTCAATAGCTTACTCCATAGCTTTAAATTACGAGTACTATAATTCTCATATGCACTTGGCTCAAGTGAGGTATTGTCATCATATCCAATCCACGTCCCAAATGTAATGTTCGGATTTGCTGCGACAAACCAGGCGTCACGATAATTCTGACTTGTTCCTGATTTTCCTGCAAAATCGCTAGAAAATTGTAATAATGAATTGATGCGACTACCAGTCCCATATTCTACTACATCTCTCATCATATCAATCGTTAAGTAGGCGGTTTGTGGTGAAAATACTTCTTGTGCTTCAATTTTGTGTTCGTACACCACATTGCCATCTTTATCTAGAATCTTATCAATCATATAGGCATCAATGAATTGACCACCATTAGCAAACGTTGTGTAGGCATTCACGTTTTCTTCTAAGGTTACACCTTCAGTTAAACCACCTAAGGCAAGAGAAAGGGCACCGTAATCTCCTTTTACTAGACTAGTAAAGCCCATTTTCTCTAAGTACTTAATTGGTTCGCGATTTATAATTTTTGAATGTAACCAAACCGCAGGTGTGTTATATGAATAAGCTAACGCTTTATCAGCTGGCATGATTCCTTTGATATTGTTTCCATAGTTTCCTGGAGTATAAGGGTCTTGTCCAGGTATATTATACGTAAAGTTAGCATCGATGACAGGCGACTTTGTGCCAATAACACCATACTCAAGTGCAGGTGCATAGACTAGAAGAGGCTTCATAGTTGATCCATTTTGTCTAGTCGTTTGTGTGGCGTGGTTAATATTTTCAAGTTCAAAATCACGTCCACCAACAAAGCTCAAAATTTTACCTGTCTTATTTTCTATAAGGAGGGCACCGGTTTGAACAGGCTGTTGTACTTGAACTTCTTCACCTGTCTCTTCATCCGTTTTAGTTCTTGTATAAGTTTCTCCGTAATTTTCATATTCATCTTTTGCAACCTGCATAGCGTCATACATTTCCTTATGGATAGTTGAATGAATCTCATATCCACTTTGACGCATATCACGATCAGCTAATGTGTAATATTTAGAATAAAGTTCAGAGCTTGCTTCTAAATCCGCTTTTGTTATACCGTCTTTCTCCGCTAGCATATACATAATAATTTCTTTTGCTCTATTTTCAAGCTCTTGAGTTAAATAAGGATATTCATCTTTAGGATCTTCCTTACTTGAAATAAAGTCATCTTTAATATTGTAATTGATCGCAGAGTTAAATTCTTCTTCTGTTAAATAACCTTCTTCAAACATTCTTGTTAAGACGGTTTTCATTCGATTCATTCCATCTGCTAGACCTTCATCCGATTTGACTACACCTTGGTTCGTAAAAGGCGTGTAGGCAAATGGTGCTTGAGGAAGTCCAGCAATAAAGGCAGCTTGTGGGATAGATAGGTCTTTTGCGTCTACACCAAAAATCCCTTGTGCTGCTGCTTGAACACCAGCTACATTATTTCCCGAGGAATTTCGGCCGAAGGTGGCTACATTTAAGTACGCTTCTAAAATTTCTTCTTTCTCAAAAAAACGCTCTAAACGAAGAGCTAATATCATTTCTTTCGCTTTTCGCTCAAAAGAGACCTCATTCGTTAAGATTTGGTTTTTAATTAATTGCTGGGTAAGCGTACTACCACCAGATTGTACTGCTGAGTTCGTGAATTCTTGGAATACAGCACGAAGTACCGCCTTAGGCACGACACCATCATGTACTTCAAAGTATTCATCCTCTGTTGCAATTAAGGCTTGCTTTAAATGTTCTGAGACATCGTTAATTGAAATCTCTTCGCGAAGGATATCTGCTTGCATTTCACCAAGAAATACATTATTAGCAAAATAAAGCTCCGATGTTTCTTCATAATTATAGATATCCTTTTTCATACTCTCATAGGATCTTACTTTCTCGTCTTTAACAAGGGAAGCAAAATATCCTGCTCCAACACCGCCAGCAAATGCTGATACTAAAACAAGTGTAATAACGGTAATTAAAGTTAAATTCCAAAATACTCCCGCTGAAATTCTTAAAGACTTATGAAGTTTTCTATTGTTGAAAAAAGAAAGTACGGGTTGAAGAAATTCTTTTTAATTGGTTCCATTTTGTATTCATTCAATCAATCCCCCTAAAATCTACTATATTATAGCATAAATTCATGTCTGCAAATAAAATTTCATAAGATTTCCATATTGTATTTGACAAAACAAGCAGTAATATGTTAAAAATCATCTATACACTTACAATAACAAAAGCGACGAATGGAATAAGTAGCGAGCATGTCCCTATTAAAGAGAGCTAGTGGCTGGTGGGAACTAGTATAAACATGAACGTGAATTACCTCCATGAGCAATGATTCTGAACCTTTTACATTAGGAATCATCGGTTAATTCCGTTATCTTAGTAAAGATGAGAATAGATCACTATTCTTAAGCTTGGGTGGTACCGCGTCTTAAAAAACGTCCCTGCATATTGCAGGGGCGTTTTATTATGTAAAGGAGGAAAAGTAAATGGATATATTAAAGGAACTTGAATGGAGAGGGATACTTTATCAACAAACAGATGAAGAAGGTCTGAGCAATGTGTTGCATACAGAAAAAATTGCGTTGTACTGTGGAGTAGATCCAACAGGTGATAGCATGCACATTGGTCATCTTCTACCTTTCTTAACGTTAAGAAGGTTTCAAAATGCCGGACATACTCCTATCGTATTAGTTGGTGGGGCTACTGGATTAATTGGAGACCCTAGTGGAAAAAAGAAGAAAGACAGTTACAAACAATTGAACAGGTACAATACAATGTTTCAAGACTTAAAGCTCAGTTAGAAAGTATTTTTGCTTTCGAAGGAGAAAATCGTGCCAAGATGGTGAACAACTATGACTGGTTGGGAACAATGGATGTTGTTACGTTCTTACGTGATTTCGGTAAATACGTTGGTGTCAACTACATGCTAGCGAAAGACACAATTGCCTCACGCCTAGACTCAGGGATTTCATTTACAGAATTCACGTACACGATTTTACAAGCCTTAGACTTTAATCACCTTTATGAACATTACAATTGTAAGCTACAGATTGGTGGAAGTGACCAGTGGGGGAACATCACGACTGGACTTGAAGTGATTCGAAAGCATCAGGAGGAGGGAGCAAAAGCATTTGGGTTAACCATTCCTCTCGTCACTAAAGCAGACGGTACAAAATTTGGTAAAACAGAGAGTGGTGCCATCTGGTTAGATCCAGAAAAAACAACACCATATGAATTTTACCAGTTCTGGATCAACACGGCGGATGCGGATGTTGTAAAGTACTTAAAATTCTTCACGTTCTTAACACAAGAGGATATTGAAAGCCTAGCAGCTGCTGTTGAAACAGAGCCACATCTACGTAAAGCTCAAAAAGCGTTAGCAGAAGAAATGACCCGACTAATTCATGGGGAAGCGGCACTCGCTCAAGCACAAAAAATTACGCAAGCACTATTTAGCGGAGATGTGAAAGAATTAACGGCGTCTGAAATTGAGCAGGGCTTTAAAGATGTACCTTCTATCGAAGTGTCTAAAGCGGAAGATGTGCAGCTAATTGAATTACTAGTTGAAACCAAGCTATCTCCTTCAAAACGTCAAGCAAGAGAAGACATTTCAAATGGAGCTGTGTATGTAAATGGGGAGCGCCAAACAGATTTAGCCTATAGTTTATCAGAAGAAGATAAAGTAGGTGGGAAATTTACGATTTACGAAGAGGAAAGAAAAATATTTCTTAGTTCGATACAACTAATAGAAAGGCGTCTGGTTTTATCAGACGCCTTTTTACGTTATCAGAAGAATTTCAAGGATTTTAAAATGAAAATGAACGAATGATGGGCTTAGCGACTCATAGTAGAAAGAGGGGTGAAAAGATGTCCATAGAGAGGTTGGTAAAAAAAGACGAAAAAAGGTGATAAACTTGCTTTGCTTGAGTTAATCTCAAATGAACAAGATAGCTATTATCGACTTTCCTATTCCTATCTAGGAAATGAAAGCGATGCAATGGACGCGCTTGAAGATATGATTGTTATACTCTATGAAAAAATTAATTCTCTCAAGAAAGAGGAATCATTTTATAGTTGGAGCAAAACAATTCTAGTAAATAGGTGTAAAGCCAATTTACGGAACCAAAAGAAAGTCATTCCACTAGATGATATGGAGAGGAGAGTGGAGAACGGGTCAACCTCGTTCCACCAATTTTTACGTGTGGAGAGTTTAATTGATTTAAACAATGCTCTTAGCCAAATAAGCGAAGAGCAAAAAGAAGCCATTCTATTAAAATACATTCATGATTTTGATACTCATACAATTGCTCGAATGACCAATGTGCCAGAAGGAACCGTAAAATCGAGAGTTCATACTGGATTAGGGAAGATGAGAAACTACCTTGAAAGGAGAGAATGGAATGAATAAGGAACAGGTATGGTTAAAAGAGGCAAAAGCAAAGCTTGCTTCAGTTAAAGCACCCTCCGATTTCGATCAGAGACTTCAAACAAGATTACATTCAGTACCTATACGTAAAAGTAAGGTTCAACCATTGAAGTACACAAGTATAGCGATTATGGCAGTAGTCTTTTTACTAGTAGCTGGTTACAACTTTCCTGTGCTTGCTTTTTACGGGAAAAGTTTGTTTGAATTTGATTCCATTACATCAGAGAATATCCAGAAATTAAATGAGCAGGGAGAAGGGCAAGAAGTTGGAAAACAAGTCAACTTAGCGGATGGTACGATATTATCCATTCATGGTGTGATGTCAGATGCTAATCAGTTCGTAGTATTTTACTCTCTAGAAAATTCTAAGAGGGTAAAAGAAAATTTAGATTACTTCCATCCAAAATACGTTTCTGGATTTCTTACCAATTCAACGGTTTCAAGTGGGGTTGCAGAATGGAAGGAAGAAGGTAATCGGTTGATAGGTACGTATACATTCGATGGAGTGAATCCTTTCGCGAAAAAGTTAACGATTCATTATTCTTCTGAGTCAGATAAAGGAACGGAGTCAAAATCCGTCACGTTTCCATATAAAATGCAAGAAGCCATGAAAGAACAAGTGAACATTCGTATAGATCAAGAAGTAGAGGTTGATAAAGGTTCTTTAACGTTTAGCTCAATGAAAGCAACGCCTATGCAAACAATAATTAAGGGCTCATTAAACGTTGAAAATGGCGACCGAGTAGATTCATTATTTTCAGATACAATCTTGATAGCTAATGGGGAAGAAGTCTTGATGACAGGATCAAGTGTATCTTCAGGATTATTAGGCGATCAATTTGAGTTACGATTTGATGCGTTACCAGAGAACTTGAATTCTCTCGAGTTAGTCATACAAAAGTTTGTAGGGTATCACTCAATTAATGAGAGCTTTCCATTGTCCAATCAAACAACTATTGAGTTAGGAAAAAGGAAAACATTAGGGATCACCTCCATTCAAGATGACAATGAAGTTGTTGAAGTACGTGTCGAAACGGAGCCTAACGTTATGCTTGATGGGGTTTTTGTGTTAGATGAAGATGGTAAGCAAGCTGAAATTCAAACCACGGTTGGTCATGAACTTTCACAAAGTGAAAATGGAGAGCCGATACAAAGTCGGACATGGCTTTTTCCGTCCTTAGATACTATTTCCTCTATCTATATTGAGGGGATGCATTTTTTGGAAGAGGTACAAGAGAAAATTATCATAGTTGATGAATCAATAAAAAAAAAACCTAGACCAAAGGCAGGTTTTTTTACTATTAACGAGAGTAGAACTCAACGATAAGAGCTTCGTTAATTTCAGCAGGTAATTCAGAACGCTCTGGTAAACGGTTGAACGTACCTTCTAATTTGTCAGCATCGAAAGTAAGGTATTCAGGAACGAAGTTATTTACTTCGATTGCTTCTTTGATGATGTCAAGGTTGCGAGACTTTTCACGAACTCCGATTACTTGACCAGGTTGTACGCGGAAAGATGGGATATCTACGCGGCTACCATTCACAAGAACGTGACCGTGGTTAACAAGTTGGCGAGCTTGACGACGAGTACGAGCAAGACCTAAACGGTATACTACGTTATCAAGACGGCACTCTAGAAGAACCATGAAGTTCTCACCGTGTTTACCTTGAATTTTTGCAGCTTTATCAAAAAGATTACGGAATTGGCGCTCATTTACACCATACATGTGACGAAGCTTTTGCTTCTCCTGTAATTGTAAACCGTATTCAGAAAGTTTCTTACGTTGGTTAGGACCGTGTGGACCTGGAGCGTAAGGACGCTTTTCTAATTCTTTTCCTGTTCCGCTTAATGAAATGCCAAGACGACGAGATAATTTCCAAGATGGACCTGTATAACGAGCCATAGTGTGACTCCTCCTTCAAATGTTTTTATTTTGTTGTAAAATAAAAACAGATATATGAACTCATTCTGTGTATTTTATTTTCATGTACCTTCGCCCTAGCAGCAGAGGGTTACGAGATACACCTCAATTATAGAGGAATAAAATACGCTCACAATGCACATATAAAGGCTGCATTATTTTACACAACGACCATTATATGATGAATTTACTCAATAGTCAAGAGGAACTCCGCATTACTTATGATCAGATAGACTCTTCCCAATGGAAGAATTCATATCTTTAAGGAGAAGTAAACAAAACTTATATATGAAATGATTTGGTCCTATGCTATAATTTTTCATATGGAACGTGAATATAGGAATGCTAATAAGTAGATTAAGATTACAATGATTATAAATAACAAAAAAAGAGTGAATCTAGTGACGGAAACATTAAAGGAAAAACGACTTAGATATATTTTAATTCTTTTGTTTATTTCAATCACGGTGATTGGATTACTCTGGGACCGAGATGATAATGAACAAATAGCGACTCAAGAAACGAAAGCATTGGTACTAGTTCAAGGGGTGGAAGAAACCGGAAAACAGCCGCTCGTCATCCTTGCCAATTCAATAGATGAGATCAATCGGTTAACACTTTTTGAGGTTCAGACAGAAGATGATTATTACTTTAAATCTATACAATCTATGCGTTATACCGGTTTAGTGAAGGAATATTCATTGGATAAACAGGATCGGTTTTTTTGGACAAACATTGAAGATACTTGGAGGCTTTTCGATTATAATTTAACTGAAATACCTACTTCAGATCTTCATAGCATGGAAGAATCTTCGACGCTCTCTTTTACATTACATGATACATATGCTCTAGTAGAAAATGGAATACGTTTACCTTTAGATAAGAAGGTGCCCGTCGAAATACATTTACTTGAGAGCCCCAACACATACTTAGTTGTATACGAAAATGAAGTTGAAGTGGGAATTTTAAAGGGAAACTAATCCAGTAAGAGATATGAAGCTTGAATGAATGTAGGTGGTAATAGAATGGATAATCTGAATAATCTTTCTCTATATAAAGCGAAGTTATTCGATAGTATTTGTATGCTTGATAAAAAAAATCTCCCACTCTCAGAATGGATAAAAGAATGGATCTCCATTTTTACATCTGTGTATGAAGTATATGAATTTGCTCTATATGAACGAAATGACTATGGCTACAGTCAGATGATGACCTCGAATAATGAAGAGGGACGACTTGATCATTTACTAACTGTAGCTGAAGTGGAAGGAATATTTAATAATAATCCGTACTATTTTGTAGAGAACATCCAGCACTATTCTTCAGGATTTTGCTTCTCACTTGATTCAGAATACCCATCCTACATATTATTCTGCAATTTTACTAACCAATATAGTGAAGGAAATCCAAAGTCTACACTTGATATCTTACAGACAACTGAATATTTCCTCCAAAAATCAATGGCTGTCCAAAGAGCCTTATCAGAGGATGATCGGTACAGAGAACTCTATAAAGTAACAGAGGTATTTCACTCCTCTATGGATATGGATGTTCTGTTAAGTGAAGTGATTCAAACGCTCAGAAAAGTATTTCCAGATTATACCTACTTCCTGTATTTAGCGAATGATCCTCATGAGTATGTAGACTTACCAATTAAAAACTTTGATTATGACCAGGCAAGTCAAGCGGCGATGGAAACTTTTGTTAGCGGGGAGATTACCATTGAACAAGGGTGTAATGAAGTATTGAAAAATCTATATGCTCCTCTTAAAGGAAAGCAAGGTGTATATGGGATTTTAAGGGTAGCAACAAACGCTACTTTTCATTTTCCTGATGGTGATAAGGAATTTATTAAGTTATTAGCTTACACGGCCGGGAGCGCATTAGAGAATGCGAAACTCTACCAGCAATCCAAACGTTTAGTTTCAGACCTTCAATTAATTAACGAAACATCTCATAAGCTCAATTCTAATTTGAGACTGTCAGAGACCCTCACATTTTTGAACAGACAAATTCAAAAATCTATGGACGCGACAGAGATTGGATTTGTGTTTTTTACCGAAGGGTTACATCCATATAGCATCCTACCTGGTAGCTCTGAATTCTTTCATACACATTTAGGAAAGAGCTATATTGAATTTGCACTAACTAGAATCAACAATGAAAAAGACGCACTTTTCATTGGGGATATGGAAGGGAAAAGAGAGGATTTACATGAGTATCGTTCTCTCATGACCGTTCCTATGGTACAAAATAGTGATGTCATTGGCTTTTGCATTGTTTTGCAATCCTTACCGTATGCCTTTTCTTTTGATATGTATAAGTTACTACAATCTTTTATCCATCATTCTACCTTAGCACTAACCAATTCTATGTTACGTGAAAAGTTAGAGGAAATGGTCATCACAGATCATTTAACTAAACTATACTCTCGGAATCATTTAGATGAATTTATCTCAAGGTCCATGTTGGAAGATGAAAAGGGATGTTTAGTATTAGTCGATATTGATAACTTTAAACGAGTGAATGATACTTATGGACATCAGGTCGGGGATGAAGTGATAGTCCAAGTAGCCAACTTAATGAGTTCTACGTCCAAAGGAAAAGGATTAGCAGCTAGGTGGGGAGGCGAAGAATTAGCGATATATTTCCCTCATTTATCTATTGGTGAAGCAGAGCCATATGTGGAATCTATTATAAATGATTGTCCACTCGCTACAAATCCCAAAGTAACGCTCTCTGCAGGGGTCTCATCGTGGAAAAAAGGCTTTATGTATACGGAAGATAGTCTTTTCCATAAAGCGGATACAGCCCTTTACGAAGCGAAAAGGACAGGTAAAAATAAATATGTGAAGGATTCCTCGTTAGAATCCGTTCTCTAAACAAATATAAAGCTACCCTTAGTAATCCTCAGGGTAGCTTTTGACGTTTATAAGTACTCAACCAATGCTTTTGTGAATTGATTCAGCATGTTTTCATCCTCTTGATCAAATCTATTTTTAATCGGGCTATCAATATCTAAAACGCCAATCACTTGCCCTTTCTTAATAAGAGGAATGACAATCTCTGATTGAGAAGCTGCATCACAGGCAATATGGCCTGGAAATTCATGAACATCGGCAACCCTTAGCGTTCTTTCCTCTTTTGCAGAAGTTCCGCAAACACCTCTCCCATAAGGAATTCTTACGCAAGCAGGTAGACCCTGAAAAGGTCCTAGGACTAATTCCTGTCCTTCCGTTAAATAAAACCCTACCCAGTTAATTTCATCTAAGAATTGATTAAGAAGTGCAGACGCGTTACTAAGATTAGCGATTGTATTGGATTCGCCTTCCAATAATGCGCGAAGCTGTTTTATTAATAACTCGTACTTCTGTTCTTTAGAACCAGAATAGTTTTCGACATGAAACATGATAACTCCTCATTTCTGTATAAAATAGTGAAAAATCTACGGATTCTTTCTAGAAACTAGCAGAAAGAGTATAGAAAATGTCGACATTTAATTAAAGGTATTTTAGAAGCATCACTAGAAAATAGCAAGTGATACGAAAAAACATTATTCTAAATTTTTAGCATAAATAATGAAAGACTTCAACTAATTCGCTAAAGGAGGAAAGACGTATGAAAAAAGAATTACCTATGAAAGAGAGACTTATGGATGCAGCAATCACCCTTTTTCATACAAAAGGATATGACGGAACATCCGTACGTGATATAAGTAAGCTGGCAAATGTGAACCCGGCGAATATTTCGTATTATTTTAAAAATAAACAAGGATTGTTAGAAAAATGCCTAACACAATTTTTTGAAGGATACATTGCAATTTTAGAACAGCATTATTCACGGTTAGATACAGAATCCGCTCACATCGTTTTACAGTCAGCTATGAAGGAACTCTTAGAATTTCAAAGAGAGCATTATTTACTAGCAAGGTTTGTATGGAGAGAGGTTTCTGTCGATTCTCAAATTGTTCGTGAAATTTTTTCTTCCTACTTGATGAAGGAGCGATATATATTAACAGCTTGTTTAAAAACAGGAATGGACCAGCATGTATTCTCTTCTGTTCAGGTTTCCTATGCGGTTATTCAACTAAAATCTATGCTAACGATGCCATTTATTAATCAGCAGTATGTTAGTGAGGTTTGGAATGTCTATCCTCAAGAATCCTTCTTTATCGACCAATATTATAAGACACTTGAAACATGGGTAAATCGTTTACTCCATGTTCAAGAAAATATGGTGAAGTTAGCATCTATTGGGTAAGTAAAGGTGCAAACGTTTCATATCCTTGTCCAATTCCCTTCGAATGGTGAGCATCAGAGCCAAAAACTAGAGGAATGTCCATATCCTTTGCGATCTTGGCTAAAGGATAGGGAGGATACGTTTCTTTGCAATATTCTTTACTTAAGCCAGCACCATTTAAGTCTAATGAAAGCCCTCTGTCTCTTATGGCTCTGAGCACATGTAGTTGCTCATCTTCAAAGGATCGAGACGGAGGAAACAAAGTTTGAAACTTTTGAACTAAGGTCATGTGACCAATCCTATTGGGTTTATTAGGACCTAAATCAGCATTGATGGATTTCAGTAACGTCTCGTAATATAAAGAATAGACTAGATCCACATGGCCTGTCAGAGAGATCAATCGATTAAATTCATCCTCACTATAATCTAAACAAACATACTCTTCTCCAACCTTTAAAAAATGCACAGACAAAATAGCATCCTCTATGTGATCAGAGTAGTTAGTTAAGAAATTCTCAGTTTCTTCTTCGAACCCTTCAATATAATCTACTTCAAACCCCTTTAAAATAGTGATCTTATTTTGATACTTCTTTTTACATTGATCAAGTACTTTAAAGTAGTCTTCAATTAACTCTTTATCCATTCCGCTATCCTGTGTTGGCGTGGGATCGACAAAACCATGTGGTAAAGGAGCATGCTCAGTAAAGCTAATATGTGAATACTGCTGCTGTATGGCCCTCTCTATATAATTCAAAAAATAGTCATCTGTTCCATGGGGGCAATAAGGGGTATGAATATGTCCATCTTTTTTTATCATTTTGCATGGCCTCCATTTTATTTAGAAAATATTCGAGTTATAATAGCTTAATGTTACAATCTTTTTATATAATAGGATTATATTATAATTAAGCATAGGCAGATTTCACAGATTAGAAATAAAATTACCCATTAAAATTCCAATACATACGTCAAAAATTGTCGGATACATGGTATTATTATTTCTATCAATAAAAATATAGTTTTGCATCATACATGAGAGTAATCTAGTATTCTTACTTAATCTCTACCTACTAAGAGAATAAATATACAAGTATAGCTTATCATATAGCGCGAGTGGATTAGAACAGGAGGCTTTTTATGGAATTCCTCATAGGTATAATAATTGTCGGTATCATTTTGCTCCTTGTCAGCATGTTTTTCAAGAAAAAATATTACCGTAAGGTAGACCAGTTAGAAAGCTGGAAGGTAGACATGATGAATAATCAATCTATCCTCCATGAGCTTTCAAAAGTGAAAAGTTTAAAAATGACAGGGCAAACTGAACAGCTTTTTGAAAAATGGAGAAGGCAATGGGAGGATATTGTAGCTGTTGAGCTTCCTGAAGTAGAAGAAATGCTATTTGATGCTGAAAATAGAATTGATCGCTTCCTGTTTCATAAAGCGAATGCAATCTTCACTTCAATTGAAGAAATTTTAAATCAAGCAGAAGATAAAGTAGAAAAAATTAAAGAAGAATTAGATGAGTTAGTCGGTTCAGAAGAACAAAACAGGAGAGAAATGGAAGAATTAAGTGTAGGATTTCATGAATGCAAAAAGAAACTTCTTACGCAACGACACCAATTTGGACCTGCTGTAGTACTTCTAGAAGAACGTTTAGCCGATATTGAGACAAATTTTCAAGCGTACGATGAGAAAACAAATAATGGAGATTATTTAGAAGCACGTGAAATTGTTCTAAATTTAATGAAAGAATATGATGAAATCTCTTCGTTAATGGAGACCATTCCAAGCTTGCTTCAAATATGCAAACAGGAGCTTCCACAACAATTAAAAGAATTAAAAGATGGATATTACTCTATGTCAGACCAAGGATTTTTCCTAGAACACTTAGAGCTAGAGGGAAAAATTATATCACTTGAGAAGAACTTGATAGAATGGCAGGAGGAAGTTGGTCAACTTCAAATTGATGCAGTACATGAGCATGTTGAAAAGGCGAAAGATGAAATAAATGAACTATATGATCTTCTTGAGGAAGAGGTTCACGGACGCCATTATTTTATTCAAAACAAAGAAAAATTAAAAAGAAAGCTTTTATTCATTAAAGGGTGAGAACGAGTCTATTAAGGTAGAAGTGGACTTTGTCAAACAAGGGTATATGCTACAAGAAGAAGAACTTCAAATGGCCAACAGTTTTGAATTATCGTTAAAGAGCCATATTCATAAATTCGATAGCATTCAAGAAATGATTGATGGAAAAGAGATTCCTTTTTCTTTAGTTAGTAAAGAGCTACAAACATTGAGAGAAGAATTAGAAAAGCTTGAAGAAAATCAACGTCTGTATAATGAAAAACTCCAAGCATTACGTCAAGATGAATTAACAGCAAGAGATAAAATTGTGGAGCTGAAAAAGAGCCTACAAGAGACTAAGCGAAAGATAGCTCAAAGCAACCTACCAGGATTACCGTCACAGTTCCAAGACCTTATTCAGCAGGCTTCAGGTTATTTAGCTAATGTAGAAGAAAGTCTACAAGAGAAACCGTTAAATATTTCTGTGGTTAATCATTATTTAGAAAATGCGATTCGTTCTGTTGAACATTTTGTCACAAGTACGAATGAAATTATTGAGCAAGTTAGATTGGCAGAAAAGGTTATCCAATATGGGAATAGATATAGAAGTCGTTATCCGTCGGTGAAAGATGGTTTAAGTGCAGCTGAAGCTGCTTTTAGAAGCTATGAGTATCAGGCTGCATTAGAGCAAGCCGCTGCAGCGGTTGAAGCAGTAGAACCAGGAGCACTAAAGAAAATTGAACAGTGGATTTATGAAGGGGCATAGCATGGAAAAAATCATTATGATAATTGCTGGTGTTTTTTCTTTGATTGTGTGGGTAGGAGTCATTAGTTTAATTCTAGTCAACAACGACAGTCAATCTATTACGAAACCAACACCTGTTACAGCTACACAACAAGTAGATACATCTACAGAATCTGTGGAAGAAGAAGTTCAATCATATGAGGAGCCTGCTGCTCAAACAAATGAGGAAGTGGTCCCATCAACGGACTATACACAAGGTCTAAACTTTGAAGAAATTTCTCATTTATTTCAAGATGGTGTTGTCAGTGTTGATGATCTGCTGCAATATGTTCAATCAAACGAGAGCCAATAGTCTACTATTGGCTCTTTTCTGTGATCAACCAAAATAGTATGATAAAATAATCCGTTAGATTGTTTAGAAAGGAAGGAACCTAGTGATTTACTTCGATAATAGCGCAACAACTAGGCCGTTCAAAGAAGTGCTGGAAACATTCCAGAAAGTGAATCAGTCGTTTTTTGCAAACCCCTCATCCTTACATGGGTTAGGGTCAAAAGTTGATAAACTAATTGGACAAGCACGGGTGCAAATTGCCAATCTTCTTCAAGTAGGTGAAGAAGAGATTTACTTTACGTCTGGTGGAACTGAATCCAACAACTTAGCCATTAAAGGTACAGCTCTTCAGTTCTCAAATCGTGGGAAGCATATTATCACGACTAGCATTGAACATCCATCTGTGAAACAAGCATGTAAGCAATTAGAAGCGTATGGTTTTACGGTTACCTACTTACCTGTGACAAGAGAAGGTCATGTAAGAGTCGAAGACGTTCAAAATGCCATTACGGACAAGACCATTTTAGTTTCAATTATGCATGTCAATAATGAGATTGGGTCGATTCAACCGATTCAACAAATTGGGGAACTATTGAAAACGTATGATAAAATTGTTTTCCACGTAGATGCTGTTCAAAGTATTGGTAAGGTTAACCTTAATTTAATGAACTGGGGCATTGATTTATGCACGTTGTCTAGTCATAAATTTCATGGATTAAAAGGAACTGGAATTTTATATAAACGAAAAAAATTAATGCTTTCTCCCATTATTTCAGGGGGCGAGCAGGAAAATTATTTAAGAAGCGGGACAGAAAATACAGGCGGCATTGTTTCAACAGCTAAAGCACTTAGAATGCATATGGAAATGGTTCAAACTAATTTGCATAGCCTCTACGCGATTTCGAATTATTTAAAAAAAGAGCTGTCAAAGCACGAAGAAATAATCAATCATTCTCCGAGTGAAAACGGAGCTCCCCATATCCTCAACTTCTCGTTAAGGGGAATAAAAGGAGAAGTATTGGTGCACGCTTTTGAAGAATATGACATCTATATCTCAACAACAAGTGCGTGTTCTTCTAAACAAAAAGCTCCAAGTGAAACGTTATTGCAAATGGGAAAAACCTCAAGTCTTGCAGAAAGTGCAGTTCGTATTAGCTTAAGCTATGAAAACACCATGGAGGAAGCTGAACGATTTAGTAAGGTACTGACAAATGTGATTGCACAATTTAGAACAGTGATAAGGAGACAAGGATGAAATTTAATCGAATTTTAGTACGTTATGGAGAAATCTCTACAAAAGGTAGAAATAGAAGTCAGTTCACTTCACGACTGAGAAGAAATGTTCTTGGAGTTGTAAGTGATATGCCAAAAATTAAGGTGGAAGCCACAAGGGATCGAATGCATGTCTATTTAAACGATGAAGACGGCGAAGAAGTAATGAAAAGGCTAAAGACTGTTTTTGGAATTCAGTCTTTTTCACCAGTCGTAAAATGCAACAAAGAAAAGGATGAAATCCAAAAAACGGCACTTGATATGATGAAAAAAGTGGCAACGAATAAAACATTTAAGGTAACGGTTAAGCGTGCAGATAAGTCTTTTCCATATGATACAAACGAATTAAATCACATGATTGGTGGATTTGTTTTAAAACATACGGAGGGATTACATGTCGATGTAAAAAACCCCGATTACACACTTCAGATTGAAATACGTGAAGAAGGTGTGTATTTGTCCAATGAGAAAATAAATGGAGCAGGTGGCATGCCTGCTGGGGCAAGTGGGAAGGCCATGCTTATGCTCTCAGGAGGGTTAGATAGTCCTGTTGCGGGGTATTTAACGATGAAACGTGGAGTGGAGATTGAAGCTGTTCATTTCCATAGCCCTCCCTATACTTCAGAAAGATCAAAAGAAAAAGTGATTGAATTAGCTAGGATTTTGTCAGGGTTTAGTGGAACAATCAAGCTGCACATTGTTCCATTCACGGAGGTTCAACAAACTATTCATCAGCAAGTTCCGGAGAACTATACGATGACCTCTACTAGAAGAATGATGTTGAAGATAACGGACCTTATTCGTGCAAAGGAAAACGGTTTAGCGATCGTGACAGGGGAAAGTCTTGGGCAGGTGGCAAGCCAGACACTTCATAGTATGAGTGCAATTAATGCCGTAACATCTACTCCAGTCTTAAGACCTTTAATTTCCAATGATAAAACGGACATTATTGATAGTGCTAAAGAAATTGGTACGTACGATACATCCATATTACCCTTTGAGGATTGTTGTACGATCTTTACACCTCCCGCTCCAAAAACAAGGCCGAAATTAGAGAAAATTGAATACTACGAGAGCTTTGTAGACTTCAATGAACTTATAGAGAAGGCAGTAAACAACGTAGAAACTATAATGTTGAATCCACAATCCAAAGGAAATCATCAAGAATTTGAGGAGTTATTATAATAGGAACATTTACCAATTGATTTGAAGCATGAACCCATGTGATTTGGCACACTCTATACTCACAAGGAGGTGACAACACATGGCAAACAGATCTTCAAATCAATTAGTGGCTCCTGGAGCACAACAAGCAATTGACCAAATGAAATACGAAATCGCTTCTGAGTTTGGAGTACAATTAGGACCAGATGCGACAGCTCGTGCTAACGGTTCAGTTGGTGGTGAGATTACAAAGCGTCTTGTACAAATGGCTGAACAACAAATTGGTGGTTCTTACCAACAATAACAAAAAAATAAAAATGGCTACAGGGAGCAGACAGATGTCTGCTCTCTTTTTTCATACAATATAGTATGAGCTGTAGGTAATGGAATTATTCGACAAAAATAGAATATTTTCTACCAACCCTTACATTTAAATATTCTGAATCATTCAATTATAATAGATGTAAGGAGGGGATCAAGGATGGTAAGGTTAATAGCTCCAAGCACCTATAATATGCTTGAAGAGGTTGAAAAATTTAATGGAAGCAATCGAGTGGCTCTAATTATTGAAGAAGCAACAGGAGAACATGAACAAGTTACATATGAGCAATTAATATCTACTGTAAATAAAATTGGAAACGTTTTCTTGGGGAGGGGTCTTCGAAAAGGAGACAAAGCATTGGTTATCGTTCCTAGAGGTAGACAAGCGTATGAAATATATTTAGCTCTCCTAAAAATTGGAGTCGTCATAATCCCCTGTTCTGAAATGCTTCGTGCAAAAGACTTAATGTACCGCATTGATCATAGTGAAGCTAAAGCGGTTATTTGTGATAAACATTTAGTCTCGTGCTTTGATGAAGTAGATCTTTCCGAACTGTTTAGATTCATTGTTTCGGGAAATATACCGGGGTTTGTTTCTTTAGAAAGTGAGATCTCAACGGCAAACAATCAATTGTCTATAACCCCAACTAGTCGAGACGACTTAGCCTTTTTATCCTATACATCCGGGACAACTGGTAATCCAAAAGGTGTATCTCATACGCATGGTTGGGCATATGCACATATTAGAACCGCAGCAAAAGACTGGTTAAGCATTGTGGAAGGGGATACTGTGTGGGCAACCGCAGGACCAGGTTGGCAAAAATGGGTGTGGAGTCCATTCTTATCTGTACTAGGATCTGGGGCAACTGGGCTTGTGTATAAAGGGAAGTTTGAACCAAAGACATTTCTATCACTACTCGATAAACATAATGTTAATGTTCTATGCTGTACTCCAACAGAATACCGTTTAATGGCTAAAGTAGAGGATCTGTCGCATTATTCATTATCCTCTCTTCATAGTGCTGTCTCTGCTGGTGAACCGTTAAATCGAGAAGTGATTGATACGTTTCATCAACATTTTTCTGTAGAAGTTAGAGATGGATATGGACAAACAGAGAATACTCTTCTTGTAGGTACATTAAAAGGTATGAAAATTAAACCAGGTTCTATGGGAAAACCGACTCCAGGAAATCATGTAGAGATCATTAACGAAGAAGGAGTGCCATGTGAAGTTGAAGAAGTAGGTGATATTGCTGTGCATCGTGATACACCAGCATTATTTAAAGAATATTATAAAGACAGAGAAAGAACGCTGATGCAATTCAGAGGAGATTATTATATAACGGGTGACAAAGCAAAAAGAGATGAGGACGGGTATTTTTGGTTTGAGGGTAGGGGGGACGATATTATCATTAGTTCTGGCTATACAATTGGACCATTTGAAGTAGAAGATGCCCTCATAAAACATCCTCTTGTAAAAGAATGTGCAGTTGTGGCAAGTCCAGATGAAATACGTGGACATATTGTAAAAGCATTTGTTGTCCTAACCCATTTACAACAAAATGAAGAGGAGACAACAATAGAATTACAAAACCACGTTAAACGACTAACGGCTCCATATAAATACCCAAGGATAATAGAATATTTAGAAGAGCTTCCGAAAACAACTTCAGGTAAAATACGTCGAGTGGATCTCAGAAATAAAGAACTGGCAAATAAGAAGTAGTGTTTAATTCTGTAGGATACAGGCGGGATGCCTGTATTTTTTTATGGAAATAAAAATAGAGAGAATCTACTTTTTCCTATTTTAAACAATAAGATTGATTCTTGCTAATAAATCTTATATGGTGTTTTTAGGATAACAGTAAATGGATAGGAATAAGGTGAAATATATGCATACGATATGGTTTAATGGAACAATTTACACGATGCAGGAAGAACATCAAACGGTGGAAGCTGTAGTTACATACGAAGGAAGTATCGTAGATCTAGGAAATGAAGTCGACCTTCGTTCAAAATACTCACTGCTAGATGAAGTGAATTTAAAAGGGAATACATTGTTTCCGGGTTTTGTGGATAGTCATATGCATCTCATAGGTCACGGGGAGTCTTTAATGAGACTGGATTTAACGGGGTGTAAGAGCAAGGAGGAAGCACTTCTACTTTTACAAGAAAAACAGAAGTAATACCTGCCGGTCAGTGGATAGTAGGGGAAGGCTGGAATGAGAACGCTTGGTCAGTGCCAGAGCCTTTCCAAAAAGAAGAGTTAGACCTAATAGCACCTAATCATCCGGTTGTACTGAAGAGGACCTGCCGACATATGATTGCCGTAAATTCACTTGTTCTCTCTCAAGCAGGGATCGTTGAAACCATGGTAGATCCAGTTGGAGGCATTATTGACAAAAAAGATGGAATGATGACTGGCCTATTAATGGATCAAGCTCAAAACCTAGTATTTGATATCATGCCGACGGCTAGTGAAGCGTATTTACGACTTGCTCTTCAAACCGCTATTGAAGATTGCTGGAGTAAAGGGTTGGTTGGTGGACATACGGAAGACATGAGCTACTACGGCGGATTTACTAAAACATACGGTGCCTTTCAAAAGGTTATTGAAGATGAACAAAAGCATTTCCGTGCTCATTTACTTGTTCACCATGAGGTCATAGAAGACTGGGCAGCCATTCACACCATTTTTAAAGGGGGAAGTGAATGGCTTGAATGGGGCGCTATGAAGATATTCGCAGACGGTGCTTTAGGCGGCAGAACGGCTCTATTGAGTCACCTATATGAGGATGATCCTACAACTAGCGGAATTCCAATACATTCAAAGGAAAGCTTATTTACATTAGTAAAGAAAGCAAGATCATTAAACCTTCCTGTGGCTGTTCATACAATTGGTGATCTAGCCTTTGAATGGGTACTAGATGCAGTTAAGGCTTACCCAACCACTTCAGATAAAAGGGACAGATTTATTCATGGTCAAATATTGCGGAAAGAATTAATAGATGGATTCAAAGGCGTTTCTGCCATCATTGATATCCAGCCTACATTTGTACTTTCAGATTTTCCATGGGTCATAGATCGAATTGGGGAGAACAGAATGAACTACAACTATGCATGGAAGACGTTGCTTGAGGAAGGGATACATTGTGCGGGTGGTTCGGATGCTCCTATTGAAACCGTAGCCCCTCTCGTGGGGATTGAGGCGGCAGTATCTAGATCTGTCATGGTTGAAGGGAATCCAGTAGTGTTCGGAGAAGAAGAAAAGCTTTCTGTATTCGAAGCCATCTCCTTATTTACTAAAGGAAGCGCCTATGCTATCCACCATGAGCATGATCGAGGAATGCTGAAGGAAGGCTATGTAGCGGACTTTACCATTTTAAAAGACGACCCATTTAAAGTGAATGAAACAAGTATATCTACTATTCCAGTAGAGATGACAGTGGTAGGCGGAAGATTGGTGTATAAGGCTGAGAGGTAAGAATGGGGGAAGTAAAAATGAGAGGTTCAGATGAACAAGCAGGATTAATTTATACAGCAAGTGCCTATCTTCTATGGGGAATACTTCCTTTATATTGGAAACTATTAGAACATATACCAGCTGACGAAATATTAGCCAATCGAATTTTTTGGTCGTTTTGGTTTATGTTAGCCTACTTACTGGTTACGAAGCGATTTGTAAAATACAAACAAGCTCAACAAAAAATGTTTCAAAATAAACGACAATTCTTTGCGTTGCTCACCGCGTCTCTTCTTATAAGTGCCAATTGGTTTATTTATATATATGCTGTTAATACTGAGCAAATGGTGCAGGCAAGCCTAGGGTATTATATTAATCCATTAGTCAGTATTTTCTTAGGAATTGTGGTGTTGAAAGAAAAGCTAAAGAAAATCCATATTGCTTCCTTGCTTCTAGCCTGTACAGGAGTAATCATCCTGACTATTTCATATGGGCAAATTCCTTGGATTGCATTAGGATTAGCGGTATCCTTTGGTCTTTATGGTTTAGCAAAAAAGCTAATAAAAGTAGAAGCAGCCGTAGGTTTAACATTAGAAACTTTAACAATATCACCACTTGCATTCCTCTACTTTGTGTATTTGTGGTATTCGTCGGGGGCTATTGAGTTGATACATGGTTCCTTCTTCTCTATAGGATTATTAATTGGGGCAGGAGCCGTAACGGCCGTTCCTTTATTGTTATTTGGAAAAGGTGCGCAGGCCATCCCATTATTTTTAGTAGGATTTCTCCAATATATTGCACCAACCATTACTCTATTATTAGGGATCTTATTATATAATGAGTCATTTGGGCAAATTGATTTACTTGCTTTCTGCTTTATATGGGCAGCGTTAGTCATGGTGAGTGTGAACGGATTACGAGTTCATGCTACGCGACATAGGAAAATTAGTGCTTAATAAGGGAAAAGTCCAGACGGCAGTGTCTGGGCTTTTTTTGTGAGCGCTTTGTTAAGATGCTCTGGAGTGGCGCGGTGCAGGGATTGGGTTTGGAGAGGGGTGAGAGCACCGCGCGGGGGTGGCGCGGTGCAGAAAGTAGGTTTGGTTAGGTGTGAGAGCACCGCGCGGGGGTGGCGCGGTGCAGAAAGTAGGTTTGGGCAGGAGTGAGAGCACCGCGCGGGGGTGGCGCGGTGCAGAAAGTGGGTTTGGGCAGGGGTGAGAGCACCGCGCGGGAGCGGCGCGGTGCAGAAAGAATATTAATTATAAGTATATCCCCGCCTAGCCCTCCCCCGCAAAACAAGCACACGTTCAGAGAACAATCAACTCCGCCTCATCCCCTATCCATACTAAATCTTCCCCACCAAGTGCAACGAATTCCCTCACAAAAAGACCCGCCAACGAGAATCAGTTGGCAGGCATATGAAAACAATCTCTAAATAAGAAAAAACCTATCTCCATAACAAGTTAATCAACTTATAAAAACGTGCGCTGAACCTTGTGCCAGAATGAATTGTCCTTTAATTTCAAGGTTTTAATCATTTTCCCGCTTAGCCCAACCTCAACAGATTCAACGTGTTGAATACTTAATGCTTCATTGTCAATCCCCATAATAGGGTAATCATTTCCATCTTGAACAACGTTTAGCACGAGCTTTCGTTGGTCGCTTAAAATAAAGGAGGACCCTAACGTACGGAAGCGATTATTATTTAATGAAGCAAGTTCACTTACTTGTATACAAGGCAGCATAGGATCTACGACTGCTCCGTTAACGGATTTATTATAAGCAGTACTTCCAGTTGGGGTAGAAATAATCATTCCGTCGCCTCTGAACGTTTCAAAATGGAGGTTGTCAATATGTACATCGATGACAAACGTTTTAATCACACCCGAACGAATACTAAATTCATTTAAACAATAGAATGAGGTATTATCGTCCACTTTTACTTCAATGGTTGGATAACGTCTGACTTCAAGGTTCTCATTGGCTAGTACGTCAACCATTTTACTTGTGTCATCCATATGGAAATCACAGTACATGCTAAGGCCTCCAGTAGTGGAAACGCCTGCGTACAAACAGTCTTCTCTAAAGCCCGTCTGTCTAACGGCTTGCAGGAACGTGCCGTCACCACCTACGCTGACAATAATGTTTGCATCTTCATGCTTGTCCACTACATAAAAATCATAGCGATCGGCTGCCTCTTTTAAGAAGGCAGTTTTGCCTAATGAATCATCGTCTTTTCTTGAGTAAAAGAAAATATTCTTACGTTCTTCCATCGTAACTCCTCCTCATTCTTTTTTTTCGACCAACAATCGGAATGTCTGTTAAAATAGTGAGAGTAAGTTCCAAAGGTTGGAGAAAGATAGAATTTATGACAACTCTATTTTACCACGGTTGAAACAGATGGTGAAATGGTAGAGAATTGGAGGAATTAGAATGTCAGGTAAAAGGTGGACCGCATTGGTCATTGCGGTAGGCTTATTCTTTGTTTCAATTGTAGTCAATTTAGCTACTACGGCGCTATCAACCGATTTTACAAGCAGCTTAGAAAGTATGCTTGAAACCCCAGAGAACGGGGTAGTTGAAACTATCCTTGAAAAGGGAAGTGCGTCTAAGAGAATTGCTGTGTTAGAAGTAAATGGAGTGATTCAAGACACAGGAGATGTGGCATCATTTTTTGAAAGCCCTACATACAATCATCGTCAATTTATGGATCAATTAGAAGTCATTAAGGAAGACAAAACCATTCAGGGGGTTGTTCTGCGCGTAAACTCACCTGGAGGAGGGACGGCTGAAAGTGCCCAAATTCATCAGAAGCTTGTAGAACTTAAAGAAGAAGCTGAAATTCCAGTGTATGTAAGTATGGGGTCTATTGCTGCTTCTGGTGGATATTATATTTCAGCTCCAGCAGATAAAATTTTTGCAATGGGCGAAACGCTTACGGGTTCTTTAGGTGTGATTATGCAAAGTTTGAATTATTCAGGTTTAGCAGAAGAATATGGAGTGGAAATGGTCACCATCAAAAGTGGACCGTATAAAGATATTCTCAGTCCTACTCGCGAAGTGACCGAAGAAGAGAGAAATATTTTACAATCAATGATTGATAATTCGTATGAAGCGTTCGTCGATGTTATTGCAACTGGCCGAGATATGAGTGAAGCAGAAGTGAAAAGAATTGCAGATGGACGAATTTATGATGGGTATCAAGCGAAGGAAAATAATTTAATAGATGAATTTGGCTATTATGAAGATGCATTAGAAGCATTAAAAAAAGATCATGATTTAAATGGTGCACAGGTGTTTGAATATTCTACTGGTATGGGCTTCGAGTCCTTGTTCTCCTATTCAGCTCAGTCTGTTTTTGGGAAGGATATGGAAAGTAGAATGTTAATGGACTTTCTATCTAAATCAAGTGGACCTAGATTAATGTATTTATATGCGGAATAAGGAGGGGAAGTAACATGACAGAAGAGCTATATCAGTCAGATGAGCATCAAGAGTCTAGCGAGCAGGTATCAGGTAAAGACTCCGCTTCCCCCAACACCTCTGTTTCAATTTTTATGCATGCTGGATTTTGGGTTCGATTCTGGGCGTATCTGGTCGATCTTATTGTGGTTGGTAGCTTAAGTCGGCTCGTGCTATCACCTCTTTATGCTCTATTTGGGATGAATGTGTATGAAGCAGGAGTTTTTTCTCCCGTGCAATGGGCAGATACTGTGGTGTATTTCTTGTATTTTGTCTTGATGACAAAGTATTTTAACCAGACCTTAGGGAAATGGTGTTTGGAATAAAAGTAGTCAGCAGTAAAGAAGGTGCATTATCATGGGGGCAAGTTTTATTTAGAGAACTAGTAGTTCGCTATATTTACAAAGCCTTTTTCTTCCTAAATCTACTGTATTTATGGGTAGCATTTCATTCTGAGAAAAAGGGCATTCATGATCTTGTCGGTGATACCGAGGTTATTCTTCAAAGAGAAGGGATCATAAAAACAATCTAAGAGGAAAAAAGTGCTCAATTATTGAGTGCTTTTTTTGTTATATCCATATTTACTAGATTAATTTTATTATTTTCTGACCAAAATGTAAGGGGAGGTGGTAGAGAGATGAAATGGATAATCATAATACTATTTGTGCTATTTGCTCTTATCCTCATTATTTTTCTAACAAAGTTAACGATTCGCCTCTCTTTCTATCATGGAAACGATAATGATGAATTAACGATTAATTTCAAGGCGTGGGGTGGACTAGTTCGATATAAAATTGAAGTTCCCCTTATTCAAATAGACGAAGAATCAGCTTCAGTCATATTGGAAGAAAAGGTGAAGAAGCCGAAGGCCGGCAAGGAAGAAACAACGAAAGATGAAAAAAAGAAAATTACGCCAAAAGAGTTTCTTAATAGTCTATCTGATACAAAAGAGCTACTTATTCATGTATACGGTCTTCACCGCATTATCCGTTCGTTTTTAAAGAAAGTGACAGTCAAAGACCTCTTATGGAATACGAAAATGGGGACAGGTGATGCTGCATCTACAGGTATGGTGACCGGTGGAATTTGGACAGTCAAGAGCTCTATCGTTTCTTGGATTAGTCGTTCTATGAGATTGCAAGAGATGCCTTTAATTCACGTGGAACCATGCTTCCAGCAGAAAATTGTGGTGACCGAATTTCGTTGTATGATTCAGTTTCGAATAGGGAATGCTATTTTAGCAGGGGCAAAACTATTGAAGTATTGGCGCGGTGGCAAAGCGAAGTTTAAAACTAAACCACTATCAATGGTTTCAAGTGAAAACCATTCTACATAAGGAGGATTCGACATGTCTGATCACCCAATTGAAGGCTTAATGACAACAGCAATGGAAAATTTAAAAGAAATGATTGATGTAAATACGATTATTGGTGATCCCGTAGAAACACCTGACGGAAGCGTGATTTTAACTGTATCTAAAGTCGGATTTGGATTTGCGGCGGGTGGAAGTGAATTTACTTTAGATAAAAAAGGAGACAAAGAAGGCGGACAGCAGAAGCAGCCATTCGGTGGAGGTTCTGGCGGAGGCGTATCCATCACTCCAATTGCGTTTCTTATCGTAGGTTCTCACGGTGTTAAGATGCTTCACTTAGATGAGAATACTCATTTGCTAGATAGAATTTTAGATCTTGCTCCTGGAGTGGTAGAGAAAATCCAAGGGATGCTAAAGAAGGATGAACAATCATCATCACAAGGTTCAATGCATTCTAATTCATCAGGCAATCAACATAATTATAGTGGGCCAAAAGATGATCTTGATCTATAATGCTTCTAAAAGTGACGACGGAATAGTTGTCGCTTTTTCTTTTTTGATAATGAAGTACCTTTAGATAACAGTGTTGATGCTTTGACATCTACTCTATAATCGGTACAATTAGGGAATGGAGAGACTTGAGAGAAGAGGAGTTACATATGAAAGATTTTACAGTAGAAGGTTTTTTTAACGTTTTAGATGAAACGGCGACGATTATAAAAGAAGAATTAGACATTACGTATCTTGAAGCTTTAGCAGAAACCGGAGAGAATATGTTTCAAGGTGAGGTGTTACAGGACGATCTTCATGACCTTGTAAAGAGAAAGTTATCTAAGCAGTATGAGTCGGTCCAGCTTTCCCTTACAGCAAAAGAAACGATTCGTAAATCCTATCAACTAGTCATCTTAAAAGGTATGAAGGAGAATGTACAACCAAATCATCAAATGACCCCAGATTCAATAGGGTTATTGATGACCTTCTTACTAGAGAAGTTCCTTCATGAAAAGACAGAGTTAACCATATTAGATCCAACAGTGGGAACTGGAAATTTACTTGTGACCATTATGAACAGGTTGCATGAGACCTTCTCATTAGGGTACGGCGTAGATGTAGACGATGTATTGATACGTCTCGCATACGTTTCCGCAAACTTGCTTGAGCAGCCTATTCAGTTATACAACCAGGATTCGTTAGAACCACTATTTGTAGACCCAGTAGATGTTGTGGTTAGTGACTTACCTGTTGGCTATTATCCGAATGATGAGCGAGCAAAGTCGTTTGCGTTACAAGCGAATCAGGGACATTCCTATGCCCATCATTTATTAATTGAACAAAGTATAAATTATACAAAACCCGGCGGTTATTTATTCTTCCTCATTCCTAATGGGTTATTTGAAAGTGAGTACGCTGCGGACTTGCGGTCTTACTTAAAAGACGAAGCGTATATCCAAGGTATTTTACAGCTTCCAACTAGTTTATTTAAAAATGAGAGAAATGCTAAAAGTATTTTAATCATTCAAAAGAAATCAGCTGACGTCAGGGCTCCTAAAGAGGTATTACTCGCTTCTTTGCCTAAAATGTCCGATATGAGAGCAATGGAAACTATTTTAAATAAGATTAATGAATGGATTAAAGAAAATAAGATGTAAGAAGGACTATCCAACGTAAAGTTGGGTAGTTTTTTAATGAAAGAATAATGAAAAAATGACCGTTTTAATTGTCTATAAAATCTGAATACACTTTCTTTTCCTATGTAACCGGTGTCATTCATGCCTATCATTGAAATTGAAAGAATGTAATGATTAAATGAAAAAATAAGAGATTATTCTTTGGCGCTTTTAACCCGCTGAGGATAATGTTCACTCGACTGAACATACTAAATTTTGTTGAAGTGTACTTACATACATTTTCTATATAAGGGAGCGAATTTCATGTCAAAAGTTATTGCCATTAATGCAGGAAGTTCTTCTTTGAAATTTCAACTATTTGAAATGCCTGAAGAAACAGTCATTACAAAGGGAATTATTGAACGCATTGGTTTAAAAGACTCAATCTTTACGATTTCTATTAATGGAGAAAAACAAAAAGAAGTAACAGACATTCCAGATCACGAAGTTGCAGTAAAAATGTTATTAGATAAATTAACGTCAACTGGAATTATTGCATCTTTAGATGAAATCAACGGGGTAGGACACCGAGTTGTACATGGCGGGGAAATCTTTAGTGATTCTGCCATTATTACAGAAGATGTATTAGCAAAAATTGAAGAGCTATCTGATCTCGCTCCTCTACACAACCCAGCGAACATTACGGGAATTCGTGCATTCCAAGCAGCATTACCACATGTTGAAGCGGTAGCTGTATTTGACACGGCTTTCCATCAATCCATGCCTGAAAGCTCTTACTTATACAGCCTACCTTATGAATACTATGAGAAATTCGGTATTCGTAAGTATGGTTTCCACGGGACTTCTCATAAGTATGTGTCTGAGCGTGCTGCTGAGCTTTTAGGTCGTCCAATCGAGCAATTACGCCTACTTTCTTGTCACTTAGGAAATGGTGCTAGTATTGCTGCTATTGAAGGTGGAAAATCAATTGATACATCAATGGGCTTCACTCCACTCGCTGGTGTCACTATGGGAACTCGTTCGGGTAACATCGACCCTGCCTTAATTCCATTTATTATGGAGAAAACAGGGAAAACAGCGGATGAAGTATTAGATGTCTTGAATAAAGAATCTGGAATGCTAGGGGTTTCTGGTTTTTCAAGTGACCTTCGTGACATCGAGCAAGCAACAGAAGAAGGAAATGAGCGTGCGGAACTAGCACTAGAAGTATTCGCAAACCGTATTCATAAGTACATTGGTTCTTATGCAGCTCGTATGTGCGGAGTTGATGCTATTATCTTTACTGCTGGTATTGGTGAAAACAGTGATGTAATCCGTGCTCGTGTTCTACAAGGTCTTGAGTTCATGGGAGTATACTGGGATCCTGCTCGCAATAAAGTACGCGGTGAGGAAACGTTCGTTAACTATCCTCATTCCCCAGTCAAAGTTATTGTCATTCCAACAGATGAAGAAGTAATGATTGCACGTGACGTTGTTCGCTTAGCGAATGGCTAATTGCATTGAAAAGGACATTTCCCTGTGAAATGTCCTTTTTTTAATTTTGAGTAATGGCATTTGCATTCTTTATAGAAACGTTCAGTTTAAGTGTGATAACCATTGGGTTATTTACTGTTACGTGTGCTATACTGAGAGAAATTAGAGCATTTGGGGGGAGTAGGGTATGAACTGGTCCGATCGAGAGCAAGCGCTTTTTGAAGAAGTGAAGGAATGGGAAGAACAGCTACTACATTATGAAACCAATGACCTTGAAACAACATATGATCGATTACTTGAAGAGTTGATGAACTCAGTGCCACAAGAATGGCAAGATAAGATGTTCCAACATATTGATGGATGGCTGTTTCATCTACATTCACTTCTTCAAGGTTCACAAATGCAGCACGATGCACGAGAGAGTATTTTATCTACAGCAAGAGCCTTTGATCCGAATGTTAAAACCATTAATGATTTATCCTATTTACCAGTAGATCAACTAAGATACATAGCAGAACAACATGCAGGGAGACATCGCCTCTATTCCTTTATACAGGGCGGAATCACGGGGACAGGAGGGAAATTTGTTCTTGGAGCGGATATCCCTACCATGGTAGTCTTAAATTTACGTAGCATTCAACTCATTTCTATGTCTTATGGATATGATGTTCAAACTCCATTTGAAATGATGATTTCATTAAAAGTGTTCCATGCCGCTACACTGCCAGCAAGATTAAGGCAATATGCGTGGGAAGATTTGATAGAAGACTTAACGTATCAGGATAACCGTTATTTCTATCATGGAGAAGAATCCTTAACAGATTACACATGGGCTGAAGGCCCTTTAAAGCAGGTGTTAAAGGGTATTATTATATCCATGTTCCGCAAGAAAAAACTTGGAGGCGTTCCGGTCATTAGCGTAGCTATTGGGGCAGGAGTCAACTACCAATTATCAAGAAGAGTCACAGACTTTGCAGAAAAATTTTATCAATATCGTTATTTAAATGATAAACAAGTGTTTAAAGAGGAATAATGGACATCGCCAATGGCGATTGTTTTTTTTTACACTAAAAAATAATTTAAAAATCAATAAAATTTTATTGTAAAACAATAAATGCATAGGTAGAATAAACGTATATTCTATTAGCTGGTGAGGTGTATTTTTAATGAGAAAGGGATCAACGTTATTTTTAAGAGTGGTGATTTTTATTATTGGGGCTCCTATCCTAGCTCTATGTATTTGGCTTCCATGGCTATCACAAGAGGTTGTTGAGATTCATCCAGAATGGGCAAATTGGCAGGTTCTTGTACTATCAGGATTATACTTGACAGCTATCGCCTATTTTACTGCTTTGTACCAAGCGCTAAAGCTTTTATCCCATATTGACCAGGATCTTGCCTTTTCTCACTTTGCAGTGAAAGCGCTCCGTGTTATTAAACTTTGTGCCGCCTTAATTGGACTGGTTTACGTTCTAGAATTTCCTTTCTTTTATACGTGGGGAGAAAAAGATGACGCCCCGGGCATTATTCTATTAGGGTTAGTGATTGTGTTTGCTTCTTTTGTTGTATCCGTTTTCGCAGCGGTTCTCCAAAAACTTTTATACGAGGCAATTGAAATAAAGACTGAAAATGATTTAACTGTTTGAGGTGAGATAATGGCGATAATTATTCATATTGACGTGATGTTGGCCAAGCGAAAAATGAGTGTAACCGAATTATCGGAGAAAGTTGGGATCACTATGGCGAATCTTTCCATTTTGAAAAATGGAAAAGCAAAAGCTATCAGGTTATCCACTCTTGATGCCATATGTAAGGCGTTAGAGTGTCAGCCAGGTGATATTTTGGAATACAAAAAAGTTGATCCAGATGAATAAGCAAATGACGGTGATATCAGGTAGTTATCCTGTAATGAATCCACTGTTTCAACTCGTACGATTTGGTTATCAACAAGCTCTTAGCTGTTTGTTCCCAGTAGTGATCTTTGCCTCATTAGCATTAACACAAGTAATCCCGCTCCCGTTCTTCTATCGGTACGATTGGCTGCTGTTTATTTGTCTCCTCATGCAGTGGTGGATGGTGAAATCAGGACGTGAGTCTTATGATGAATTAAAAGTGATTTCCTTATTTCATATTATTGGGTTAGCGCTTGAACTATTTAAGGTTCATATGGGGTCATGGTCGTATCCGGAAGAGGGGTTTTTAAAATTTTGGGTGTTCCGTTGTATAGTGGCTTTATGTATGCAAGTGTTGCGAGTTACCTTTGTCAGGCATGGAGAAGGCTACAAGTTCAATTAGTAAAATGGCCTTCAAATTGGCTCGTGGTGCCCCTTGCAGCAGCCATCTATTTCAATTTTTTTACGCATCATTATTGGATCGATATTCGTTGGTGGCTTCCATTTTGGTAATCGTCGTGTTTTGTAAATCGTGGGTAACGTACAAAATTGGGGACTCCTTCTATCGTATGCCCATTGCACTATCATTTATATTGATCGGATTTTTTATATGGGTTGCTGAAAACATTGCGACATATCTTGGTGCATGGCAATACCCAAATCAGACAGATGCTTGGAGTCTCGTTCACTTAGGGAAAGTTAGCTCTTGGCTTTTACTCGTCATTGTGAGTTTTTTAATTGTGGCAACCTTAAAACAGGTGAAGGATGAAAGAGTTGGTTGATATCATAAAAAAACGTCCTTGGATAAATCTAAGGACGTCTCCTTATTTATTCTAATTTCATAAGGCTTCTTAATCAAAATCTTTCTCCGTTCTTACAACGAGTACATCACAAGTTGAAGAACGAACAATATGTTCTGACACACTACCAATAAAGAATCGTTCTACTGCGTTTAATCCAGTTGCCCCGCAAATGATCAAATCTGCCTCGACTTTTGATTTTGCATCTTTTGTAATTATTGCTTTGGGTGAACCGTAGTCAACCAGGACGTTCACACTTTTGACACCGGCAGCCTCAGCCTCTTTTTTGTACTGTTCTAGTAAATCTTTCGCATACTTTTCTGCTCGTTCACCAATTGTATAATCATACGCTTCAATAGTAGCAAAACTTCGAGTGTCGATCACATGGATGAGATTAAGTGTAGCATGATTACGTTTGGACACTTCAATACTTTTCTTGAACGCCCACTCTGCTTCTTTTGAACCATCTACAGCAACTAAGATATTGTTGTAAGTTAAATTCATTTTCATCTCCCCCTTACACTTATAGTTTACAATATTTTACCTGTTTTTTCTGTGTCTAAATGAAGAACAATAAAGGTGTACTTCATTTTTTCCCTTCAAAGGAGGGTGATAATCATGGAAAAGAAAAAGAATTCAAAGAAAATTCACGTATATCGATGCCGCAGTAGAACAAGTTGCAGGGCAAATACAGAGTGCTTATACAAGTGGTGTAGTAGGACAACCGAATGCCAACTACGAACAAGAAGAAGCAGAAAAATACGAATAAAAAAGGAAAGAACTGTCTTTTTACGAGACAGTTCTTTTAACTATTTCTTCATGGTATCCAGACTGAGATTTGCTTTTTAAGCTTAAAATTATATACATCGCCCCAGAAAACAGAAACACAGCAAATCCAGGTGATGTAGATTCAGGTAATAAAAAATAGAGAGGTGTTGCAACTAGTACAGTTACCAATGCATCTTTGTTCCAATGATAATGACCATTTGCAAGAATTTCTAAATCTTTTTCCGATAAATGAAGCTGTTTTTTCCATACATAGTCTGAAATAATGATAGCGGAAATTGGAATAATGAAGGCACCTAATCCACTAATAAACCATTTAGCTTCTTCAACGATTATTGGAAAAAGACTTAATGTAATACCTAAGATACCAAATACACTTGCACTCCCTATTCTTCCTAATGATGGAATAGCATTTAACAAACTATAGCCACCGGTATACGCATTGCTCAAATTAATCGAGATCATAGAGACAAGGGCACACATTGAAATAAAAAACAACGGTATGGATGAATTGGTTAATTGACTGGCAGAAATAAATGGATTATTGCTTTGGTACAATGTCGCAGAAAAAGCAGCTAATACAGACGTCATAGTTAGACCAACAAAGTTTCCTACAAAAAGTCCAAAGGCACCATGCTTAGGTGATCTGCTATACCTAGTGATATCACTAGATGCGCTTACTCCTGACACATATTGAACAAAACCCAAACTAGCAAAGAATAGAAATGATGCGACTTGAAAGGATCCATTATCACCCACCAATGATTGTGAGCTTCCTTCTTGAATAAATAAGGCAAGCATCATGATTTGACCAATTAAAAGAAACGGCATAAACCATTTAGTCGCTCGTTTAACTGCATCAAATCCAATGAGTGCTAACAATGCCATAATGACAGCAAGTGATACCGATACCATATAAAAGGGCAATCTTATTGAAAACGTCCTCTCCATTAGCATTAGAATGACATAGGTTCCTCCTATCGTTTGTACACTAAACCAATAGAGAGAAGTTAAAGAGCGAATTGGTGATGCAAAATATCGAGCAAATTTCGTTCCAATCATGGTCCGTACTAAATATTGAGCAGGTAAGCCATGTCTAGCACCTGGAAGTGACATAATCGATACAAATACAAAGGCGAGAGCTGTACCTAATAAAATGCTTAAAATGGCCCAATGAAAGGGTAATCCTCCCTCTAATACCGCTAAGGCCGGTACTAGAAAGTTTCCTGCATTCACTGAAAAGGCCATTTGAATAATAGCATATTCTAACCAATGCGTTTGTTTTTGTTCAGGAGGGACGGAATGAAGTCCAATCGTCTCAATCTTTAATCTTTCAACCATGTGTTCAGTCCTTCCAAAATAGTCTCTTTCTTATTGTAATGACTGTAGAAAAAAAATACGAATAAAATAAAGCTATTTTATATACTTTTTGTTACAATGAAAGAGCTTACATGAATTATTATTGAAAGTATGCAAAAGTATTCAATTATTAAGAGGAAGTTGGAGGTATTGCTATGAAAATTGGTGTGCCAAGAGAAATAAAAAACAATGAAAACCGAGTGGCGATGACACCGTCTGGAGTAATTCACTTAGTACAGTCAGGTCACGAAGTGTATATAGAAATGAATGCTGGTGAGGGATCAGGTTTTACTGACCAGGATTACATCGTAGCAGGTGCACACATTGTTTCTACGGCAGAAGAAGCATGGTCAATGGAAATGGTTATGAAGGTAAAAGAACCACTTCCAAGTGAATATAAATACTTCCGTGAAGGGCTCATTTTATTCACATACCTACATTTAGCTCCAGAGCCAGAATTAACGAAAGCTTTGATTGATAATAAAGTGGTTGGAATTGCTTATGAAACGGTTCAATTACCAAATCGATCTTTACCACTGTTAACACCGATGAGTGAAGTAGCGGGAAGAATGTCTACTCAACTTGGTGCACAGTTCTTAGAGAAAATACACGGTGGTAAAGGGGTATTATTATCAGGTGTACCAGGTGTTCAACGTAGTAAAGTGACCATTATTGGTGGTGGAGTAGCAGGAAAAAATGCTGCCAAAATGGCGATAGGACTAGGCGCAGAGGTTCGAATTATCGATCTAAATCCGGAGCGTTTACGTCAATTAGATGATATTTTTGGGAATGACGTCACTACGTTAATGTCCAACCCATACAATATTGAACGTGCTGTAGCAGAATCTGATTTAGTAATTGGCGCCGTATTAATTCCAGGTGCAAAAGCGCCAAAACTCGTGACAGAGGATATGATTAAAAAAATGACTCCAGGGTCTGTCGTAGTGGATATCGCAATCGACCAAGGTGGAATCTTTGAAACGACTGATCGTATTACTACTCATGACGACCCAACGTATGTAAAGCATGAAGTGGTTCATTATGCAGTAGCCAACATGCCAGGTGCCGTTCCAAGAACTTCTACCATTGCCCTAACAAATGTAACGGTTCCATATGCTGTTCAAATTGCTAACAAAGGCTATCGCAATGCATGCTTAGAAAACGAAGCTCTTTTAAAAGGAATCAATACATTAGGTGGATATGTGACATATCAAGCCGTTGCAGATGCTCATGGATTAGTTTATTCTGATGCGAATACACTATTAGAGCAAGTATAAGAGATGAAAGTGGTTAGGTGAAACCTTTTGGGTTTCACCTTTTGTTTTTTTTAGAGAGTATGAAAAAAATTGCAAGGGATTCTTTGGGAGTGAAGTATAAGTTTTAGGGCAGGATGTAAATTCTGATGGATATGCAATCGTGCCAAAGCTGGAAGCCGGACGTAAAAGTGGTAGGTGCACGCAAATGTGACGGGTGCACGCAAAGAGGAAAACCCGCACGCAAGAGGAGGAAAAGTGCACGCAACAGGTCAAAAAGTGCACGCAAAAGGGTGAGAGACGCACGCAAAGTTGGTGGGTGCACGCAAAGGAGAGAAACCCGCACGCAAGAGGAGGAAAAGTGCACGCAAATGGTCAAAAAGTGAACGCAAAAGGGTGAGAGCCGCACGCAAAGGGAAAACCCGCACGCAAGAGGAGAAAAAGTGCACGCAAATGGTCAAAAAGTGAACGCAAAAGGGAGAGAGCCGCACGCAAAAGTAGCAGTTGCACGCAAAGTGGAGAAACCCGCACGCAAGAGGAGAAAAAGTGAACGCAACAGGTCAAAAAGTGAACGCAAAAGGGAGAGAGCCGCACGCAAAGTTGGCAGGTGCACGCAAACCCCCGCACGAACATCCATCAATACCTGAGAACCGCATGCGAACCGGCCAAGGAGCCCATCTTCAACTAAGAAAAATCTCCCATATAAAACCTCCTCATAAAAAAAGACAAATACCTCAAAGCATTTGCCTTCCCAAATGACTTTTTTAATTCTCTCACGAAATAACCTGCAAGGTTTTAGGGAACTTTGTCAATGTTTCATACCCGTTTTCTGTTACGACTACATCATCTTCAATGCGCACTCCTGCAACATTTGGTACATAAATACCTGGTTCGATCGTAAATACCATTCCTTTTTCCATCAGCAGTGGGTTGGTTTCTGTAAGAGAAGGGTACTCATGAACACTTACTCCAAGTCCGTGACCTAGACGGTGAGGGAAGTAGTTTCCGTAGCCTGCTTCACTAATAATGTTCCTTGCTGTAAGGTCAAGCTCTTTGGCAGACACGCCTGGACGAACTTTTTCAAGAGCCGAGAGTTCTGCTTGAAGAACGGTGTCATAAATGTTTTTTTGTTCATCTGAAATGTCACCATATGCAACCGTTCTAGTGATGTCAGAGCAATAACCGTTGTGGACGACTCCTAAATCAAATAGTACGAGGTCTCCCTTTGAAATGGGAGTTAGACCTGGGGTTCCGTGTGGGCTCGCTCCATTCTTACCTGTAAGAACCATGGTTTGGAACGACATTTCACGTATTCCTTTTTTCTTTTAGTTCATATTCTATGGCTGCGATGATATCAAGCTCTGTTTTTCCTTCACTGATTTCGCTTACTCCAACCTCTATAGCAAAATCCGCCAGGTCTGCTGCTTCTTTTAAAATATGTAATTCTTTTTGATCTTTTATCATGCGTAGTACCTGAAGTTTTTCTTCTACGTTACTCGTTTCTTTAACATCTAAGTAATGGTGTAATGCTTCAAGTCGTTCTACATTTAAGTGAGTCTTTTCGATGGCCACTCTGTCTAACGGACCAGTTATGCGTTGAATCAATTCCCAAGGATTTTCAATATCCGTGTAACCGAGGATTTCATCACAGTAGCCGGAGTGCTTGGCATCCTCTACTTCCATTTTTGGCACAATCAATAAGGGAGCTTTGTCTGGAAAAATAAAATAAGCCCAAAAGTCGCTCATGTGGGAAGCTTCTAAAGCCTGATAAGTAAAATACGTTTTCTGTAGAAGTGACTAAACATGCATCCTGCCCATTTTCTTTTTAGCCAAGCTTGTAGTGAATCCATACGTTTATTCATTTGGATATCCCTCCTAGTCTTCATTAGACTATCAGTTCTCACATGAATCAACAACTTCTTCATTATAATTTTACTCTTTTATACAAGGCTCTTCGGATTCCGCAAAATGATTTCGCTTTTAGAGAAGGGGGAGAATTCAAATTTGTAGGGTTAAATTCGTGAAGGAAGTGGAAAAAAAGAGGAGGTCAGGATTTTTATAGAAGTGATACATATCAAATTAGAGGAGTGATAGTGTGAAGGTTTCGTATCATGGTCATTCAGTGGTAAAAGTACAAACAGACTCTCATTCGATTTTAATTGACCCATTTATTAATGGGAATAGTCAAACAGATTTGAACGTAGAGGACGAGCAACCGGATGTCATCCTCATTACACACGGTCATAATGATCATGTTGGGGATACAGTAGCATTAGCAAAAAAGAAGGATGCATTAATTATTGCTAATTTTGAAATAGCCTCCTTTTTAGCGAAATATGGGGTCCGCACACATGGGATGAGTATTGGAGGAGCCTATTCCTTTGATTTTGGACGAGTTAAATTAACTCAAGCTTTTCATAGTTCATCCTATACAACAGAAAACGAAGAAATCATCTATTTAGGCATGCCAGCAGGAATAGTACTATCTATTGAAGGAAAGACCATTTATCATGCAGGTGACACTGGATTATTTTCAGATATGAAGCTCTTAGGAGAATTTGAGTCCATTGATGTGGCTTTTTTACCAATAGGAGATAATTTTACAATGGGGCCAGAGGACGCAAAAATTGCAGCTAAGTGGACTGGAGCTAAGCGGGTCATTCCGATGCACTACAATACATTCCCAAAAATCGAGCAAAATCCTCAACAATTCGTTGAAAGTCTTGAAGAGGGTGTGGGTTGGTATATGAAACCTGGAGAGACGTTAACCTTATAACAAGTAAAAGAACATCTCTACGAAAAGAGGTGTTCTTTTTATATGAAGGATTCAGTATATATATTAGTACAAGCTGATAAAGGGGAGAGTCTGATGCAACGATATTTATTAGTGTTTCTATTAGCCTGTTTACTGTTATATTTTGCTGTTCCTAGGTTATCAATGACTTTAGATCACATAAGTGGGATCTATGCGCTTTGCTGGTTAATGCTCGCCATTTTTGTTATTGCAGGAAATCTTTCTGCCCTTTTATTTCCTAAGAATCGAAAACGGTACGACACGCGTGCTAAAAAAGCTGTGCGTCGGGTAAGAGGCTAGAAGAAAATTGAATAACTTCCACTTTCGCCTTATAATGAACGTATTGGATTGATCCGTTGGAAGGTGAAGTGATTTGACAACAAAACATGAATTAATTCTTCAATTTATAAATGAATTACCTGTTGGTGAAAAATTTCTGTTCGCCAAATAGCAAAGAGTTTACAAGTTAGTGAAGGAACGGCTTATCGTGCCATCAAAGAGGCGGAAACAAAGGGTTTCGTTAGTACGATTGAACGAGTTGGGACCATTCGAATTGAGCATAAGAAAAAGAGAATTTCGAACGACTTACGTATGCTGAAGTCATTAATATTGTTGATGGTCAAGTGCTTGGCGGAAAAGCAGGTCTGCATAAAACATTAAACAAGTTTGTGATTGGCGCGATGAAAATGGAAGCGATGATGCGCTATACAGGTGCCGGAAATTTACTTATCATTGGGAATCGTACCGGTGCCCACGAACAAGCCTTATTAGCTGGCGCTGCTGTTCTTATCACAGGGGGGTTTGATACGGATCCCCACGTGAAGCAGCTAGCAGATGAACTTGAACTACCGATTATCTCTACTAGTTATGATACATTTACAGTAGCGACAATGATCAACCGTGCTATATATGATCAGCTCATCAAAAAGGAAATTGTGTTAGTAGAAGATATACTAACTCCAATTGAAAAAACAGCATTTCTTACTACGGATGATACGGTGGGGAAATGGTATGAATTAAAAAGCTCTACTTCCCATAGTAGATATCCTGTTGTTGATCCAAATATGAAAGTAGTCGGAATCATTACATCAAAAGATGTATTAGACGTGGAACAAGACGTACTAATCGAAAAAGTGATGACGAAAAATCCGATTACAGTTCCATTAAAGTCAAGTGTTGCCTCTACGGCTCACATGATGATTTGGGAAAGTATCGAATTGTTGCCTGTCGTGTCGGAGCAGAGTAAATTACAGGGGCTTGTAAGTAGGCAAGACGTTTTAAAGGCTCTTCAGATGGTACAGAGACAGCCTCAAGTTGGTGAAACTCTTGATGATACTGTGACAAAAGGTTTATTAACAGTGGATAAGGAAGCAGGGAGATATTCATTTCCTGTAACTCCTCAGATGACGAATCGATTAGGTGCCATTTCGTACGGTGTATTTATGACAATCGTTACCGAGGCGGCCAATCGAGTGTTAAGGTCCCAAAAAAAAGGTGATATTGTAGTAGAGAATATCACCATATACTTTATTAAACCGATTCAATTAGAGAGTACAATTGAGATCGTTCCACGCATATTAGAAGCGGGAAGGAAATTTGGAAAGGTTGATATTGAAGTGTACCATGAGCAAGTCATGGTAGGAAAAGCTATGATGGTATGCCAGCTTTTAGATCGATAAATAAATAGAAAAAAAGGCCTTATTTGGCCTATTTCGCTTGAATCTTAGATTTCTCTTCAATAGCAAGTGGCAGGTAATATTGATAGAGCTTGATTCCACCCAGGATGCTGATGGCTCCTACGATCATAAACACTGCCGCTACAATGTACGTGACAGTCCCTTGATAGAGAAAAAGTTGATTTAATCCAAAGAAGAAGACAAAAATTCCTAATGATACACTAGACTTACCAGAAATAAATTTTTTCTCCATTGGAAGATTCGATCGAACGGTTTGAATCTTAAAATATACATAGAATGCTAGTGATAGCACAATCAAAATAACAAAGACTGGCATAAGACCCCTCCAGGTTAGTAAAAATTCACTTTTTATTGTACCCCTTTTTTCGTTGAATTTCTACATATTGTGCTAGTAAAGGAGAGCAAGATGAAGCAATTAATCTTAGATCAGATCAAACAATATGATACCATCATCATCCATCGTCATGTTCGTCCAGATCCAGATGCATATGGGTCTCAAGGTGGTTTGGCGGAAGTGATTCAAGCCTCTTTTCCAGAAAAGAACGTCTATACTGTAGGGGAAGAAGATCCTTCACTCTATTATTTAAGACGCTTAGATTCCATTTCAGAAGAACATTTTCATGGTGCGCTTATCATCATATGTGATACAGCTAATCAAGAAAGAATTTGTGATAGAAGATATGAATTAGGTGATAAAGTAATTAAAATCGACCATCATCCAAACGAAGATCCATACGGTGACCTTCTTTGGGTAGATACCTCTGCTAGTTCTTGCAGTGAAATGATTTATGAATTTTATCAGTTTGGAAAGGACCAAGGTCTTACCCTTTCAGATGAAGGAGCAAGATTATTGTTTGCCGGTATTGTCGGAGATACTGGACGATTTCTTTATCCGAGTACCACTCAAAAGACGTTTGACATAGCAGGTGACCTGATTAAATACAATTTCGATCGAAATGAATTGTTCGACAACATGTATGAAGTTGACGAAAAAGTCCTTAAGCTTCAAGGATATATTCTTCAAAATTATGTTCGTAAGGATAATGGTGCAGCCCATGTTTCGTTAACGAAGGAGCTTTTACAAGAGTTTGATGTGAATCCTTCTGAAGCATCACAGTTGGTTAGTATTCTTGGTGGGGTTAAGGGTGTGAAGGCATGGGTGTTCTTTATTGAAGAATCCGACCAAATTAGAGTGCGTCTTCGCTCTAAAGGACCTATCATAAATACCATCGCCAAAAGATATAACGGAGGAGGACACCCCCTTGCTGCTGGTGCCTCTCTCTATAAGTGGCAAGAAGTTGAAGCGGTCCTACTCGATTTAGATCATGCGTTAGAAAAAGAAGAAAAAAATCAATAAAATAAATAATGCTTGGACCATGGTCCAAGCATTATTTATTAGGCAAGCTTCATTTCTAACACGATTTGAAGTGATGTAAAAAAATACATCTCTTTCACTTGGAATGTGTAATTTTTCTTATTTATTTTCATTACTTTATTTTCAAGCAGCTTGATGATTAATTCTTTATTTGTAAATATGGTTTCTAAGTCTTTGTTTATCACTAGATTTAATTCTTTAACTAATAGCTCTTCTGCTTGCTTAATGGTATAACTGTCTTGTAGATCGTATTTCTTTGCATTCGCAATCTTTACTTCTACAGTCTGAATAGTTAGAAGTCTTTCGTTTTTTTCTATTAAGCTCCTTTGCATCCTCAAAGTAAATGTCTTTTTGTCTTTCGACTTCCTCTAGTTCACTTTTTAACTCAAGAATATCCATGCTAAGCTTCTCTTGTAATGAACCAAAAATAAAATAAAAAAATCATCCAACTAACGATGCCTCCAAGAACACAGCCAACAAAAAACCGCTGCCAGCTTGGGATTCTATAATAAGGAGGAATTCTCATGTGGACATACTTTCTTGGCAGAACCAGTTAATCATGTGAGCCCCAACGTATGCTCCACCCATAGAAGATAGAATAAGTAAAAATTGCTTAACTAAATCTTTTGTTTCACCGTCTAATAAGCCTTTTTCAAAACTATATAACGTGTCGAAGGTTCCACCAAGAGCAGCTATTATGGCCCATATTCGCAGAATTTTAGATAAGCGGTGGATCTCAGAAAGAGGAGGTTCTCCCATTAAAAAAGCTCCTAGCCCCCCTAAAAATGATCCACCTACAATTACGCCAAAAGACGGTAAAAAAACATTTAATAAATTGTGGCATAAAGGCTTCAGCCATGTACATCATCCTTTACGAAGTCATTAGTACACTATATGGGACAAGAAGGAAGAATATGAAATCCCAAGAGGAGAACATATTTTCTTTTTTTTAGAATAGACCCTATAATAAACAATAAGAAGTTTGCGAAAAAGGAGGGATACAGATGTCCTTCGTTCATTTACAAGTTTGGAGTGCGTATAGTTTATTAGAAAGCACGATCAGTATAGAAAAATTAGTTCAAAAAGCGAAATCAGATGGCTACACACACCTTGCATTAACGGATAAAAATGTTATGTACGGTGTCATTCCTTTTTATCAGGAGTGCAGGAAAGCTGGGATTCAACCTATCATAGGGGTAACGGCTGATATTTTGCATGATGACGATACCATTCATCCATTAGTACTACTCGCAGAAACCGAGAGAGGATACAGAAATTTAATGAAAATCTCTTCTGTCATTCAAACGAAGCCAGAAGGTGCTATCCCTTTTAAATGGCTAAAAGGGTACAAAGAGGGTCTAATTGCCATCACACCAGGGGAAGATGGGAAGATTGAAGATGAGCTAACAAACGGTGCCGTAGAAGCGGCAAAGAAGACCATCTATTCATACCTGAGTATCTTCTCCTCACACAATTTCTATTTAAGCATCCAGTGGCAGACTACCCACATTCAGAGTGAGCTAAAACAGCTGGGAAAAGAGACAAGTACACCCATACTTTGTAGTCATCCAGTTCGTTACTTAACAAAGGAGGAAGCTTTTGCGCAAGAATGTCTATTAGCTATACGAGACGGCAAAAAGCTATCTGAAGATGATCGTACTATTCTCCCTTCAAATGAATATGATTTTAAGTCACCGAGTGAGATGGTAGAACTATTTTCAACCGAGTGGGGATGTCTTCAGAATACGGTATCTGTTGCGAAGAGATGTCATATAGAAATTCCGCTGCAGCAATCCCTGTTACCGAAATATCCGTTGAAAGAAGGAACTAGTCCCATAGATGCTCTCTCCAGCCTATGCAAAAAAGGACTCAAAGAACGAGTGCCTTATCATCATCATACCTATGTAGAGCGATTACAATATGAACTCTCTATTATAGAAAATATGCAATTTGAAGATTACTTTCTCATTGTGTGGGATTTTATGAAGTATGCAAGAGAGCATGACATCGTAACAGGGCCAGGTCGTGGATCTGCTGCTGGGTCCCTTGTAGCATATGTTTTACATATTACAGATGTTGACCCCATAGAACATCACTTGTTATTTGAAAGGTTCCTAAACCCTGAGAGGGTATCCATGCCAGATATTGATATTGATTTTCCAGACCATCGAAGAGACGAAGTGATTCAATATGTTAAGGATAAATATGGAGAGCTCCATGTAGCTCAAATTGTTACGTTTGGAACTTACGGGGTGAAGGCAGCCTTAAGAGACGTGGCAAGATCATTTGGATTTAATACAAAAGAGATGGAACGATTATCTAGAATGGTACCAACTACGCCTGGAACAACCCTTGTGAAAGCCTATCGGGAGTCGAAGCAGCTTCAAGAATTTATTAAGGAATCAGACCTTCATCAGAAGTTATATAAAACCGCAGTGTTACTGGAAGGTCTACCGAGACATACAAGCACACATGCAGCTGGTGTAGTAATAAGTGAAAGGCCACTTGTGGACATTGTACCCATTCAAACTGGAAGTAATGGAATCTATTTAACCCAATATTCGATGACCGTACTTGAAGAAATTGGATTATTGAAAATGGACTTTCTTGGCTTACGGAACCTAACCATTTTGGAGCAGCTTGTTAAAACGATTAATCGTTACAGCAAGGAAGAGTTTAAACTTGATCAAATTGATCAAAATGATTCTAAAACGTTTGAACTATTATCAAAAGGGGATACCTCGGGGATTTTCCAATTAGAATCAGAGGGCATGAGAAAGGTTTTGCTTTCACTTAAGCCTTCGGGGTTTGAGGATATTGTGGCGGTAAACGCTTTATATCGACCTGGTCCAATGGAAAATATACCGGATTACGTTGAAAGAAAGCATGGCCGAAAGCCTATCCCTTCCATTCACCCAGATATTGACTCCATCCTAAATGTAACAAAGGGAGTGATTGTATACCAAGAGCAGATTATGCAAATTGCCTCTGTGATGGCTGGGTTTTCGTTAGGAGAAGCGGATCTACTTAGAAGAGCCGTTAGTAAAAAGAAAGCAGATGTCCTGCAAAAAGAACGGGAGCATTTTGTTCAGGGTGCCACTGCAAAAGGGTATCCTGTGAAGCTTGCTAACGAGGTATATGATTTAATTGTTAAATTCGCAAATTATGGATTTAACAGAAGCCATGCTGTCGCTTATAGTATGATTTCGTACCAATTAGCCTATATTAAAGCACACTTTCCGTCCTATTTTCTGGCTGCGTTGTTAACCTCTGTCATTGGGAATGAAGATAAAGTAGCCGCTTATATTCACGAGGCGAGAAAAAAGAATATTGATCTATTCTCTCCTTCCATCAATCGAAGCTACTATTCTTTTTTTGCAACTAAGAATGGGATTACGTACAGTTTAGGAGCTATAAGAGGGGTCGGAGTGAAGGCTTACCAAGAAATTCTTCGGGCAAGGAATGAAAAACCATTTGAAGACTTGATGGATTTCTGTTTGAGAGTAGATTCTAAGGTCGTAAATAGGAAGACCATTGAAAGTCTAATCTATGCAGGAGCGCTGGATGAATTTAAAAAGGATCGTGCTGTCTTATTAGCTAGTTTAGATGCGGCATTAGATCATTCAGATCTTTTAAAGCCGAAAGGTAGTGATTTTGCCCTATTTGATGAAGAGGACATGCTTCTACTTCGTCCAAAATATGTCGAGATTGAACCTATGCCAACCGATATAAAGTTGCAATATGAACGAGAAGTGCTAGGCATCTATTTAAGTGATCATCCATTACGGCAATTTGAAGGATTACAAAGAAGAATAGGGGCACTTCCACTATCCGACACTCCTATTGGAAAAAAGGAACATGATCATATCGTATATTTATCAGAGGTCAAACCCATCCGTACGAAAAAAGGCGATGTTATGGCATTTGTAAAGCTAACAGACCAAACTGGAGAAGTGGATGGTGTAGTTTTCCCTGAACAATACAGAAAATCAGCAGGGTTATTAAAGAATGGAGCAATCCTCTTAATAAAGGGCTATATGGAAATTAGAAATGACCAAAAGCAATTAGTTATTCAATCCATTCATACAATGGAGCAGGCGGAGGAATTATCTCTAGCTTATGCAAAAGCCCTGTATATCCGACTGACTAAAACGTCAACAGCGGAAGATGATTTGCTAGAAGAAATTAGAGAGCATTTGCTTCAATCTAGGGGAAAAACAAACGTGATATTACATTTCGAAAAGGACCAACATTCAATCCAGCTTGATCAAAAATACTCGGTAAAACCAACAAATCAATGGTTAATGGAATTGGCAGAATTAGTAGGGGAAGAGAATATCGTTTTACAATAATCCTTTACATATTCTCTTAATTTGATATACTTTTAAAAGACGAAAAGTGGTCAGACCACTTTAGGTTTTGCTGCTAGGAGGAATGGAAGAGTTGTCATTACGTGAAGAAGCGTTATTTATGCACCAAGAAAATCAAGGGAAACTAGAAACCGTTTCAAAGGTCCAAGTGAAAAATGAAAAAGACTTAAGTCTAGCCTACTCACCTGGAGTGGCAGAGCCTTGTAAAGAAATTTATGACAAACCTGAAACGGTCTATGATTATACAATTAAAGGAAACACCGTTGCCGTTGTTTCAGACGGAACGGCTGTATTAGGGTTAGGTAACATAGGACCAGAAGCTGCCTTACCGGTTATGGAAGGGAAAGCTGTATTGTTTAAAAGCTTTGCAGGAGTCGACGCATTTCCTATCTGTCTAAATACAACGGATGTGGATAAGATTGTGGAAACGGTAAAGCTATTAGAGCCAACCTTCGGAGGAATTAACTTAGAAGATATAGCGGCTCCCAATTGTTTTGAAATTGAGGAGAGATTAAAAAAGGAAACCAATATCCCAATTTTCCATGATGATCAACACGGAACAGCTATTGTTACGGTGGCTGGATTAATCAATGCACTAAAACTGATTGGAAAAAGCTTCTCTGAAATAAAGGTAGTGGCTAACGGAGCGGGTGCTGCTGGGATTGCGATCATTAAGCTTCTTTATCACTATGGAGTTAGAAATATAATTATGTGTGATAGTAAAGGAGCAATCTACGAAAATCGTCCACAAGGAATGAACAAAGTTAAGGACGAGATTGCAAGTTTTACCAATAGAGAAAAGATTACAGGTTCCCTTCAAGATGCAATGGTGGGTGCGGATGTATTTATCGGTGTATCCGTTGAAGGGGCCGTAACAGAAGAAATGGTTAGAAGCATGAATGATGATCCGATTATTTTTGCAATGGCCAACCCTGTTCCAGAAATCATGCCAGATATAGCGAAAAATGCTGGAGCAAAAGTAATTGGAACAGGGCGTTCTGATTTTCCTAATCAGGTGAATAATGTGTTAGCGTTTCCGGGTATTTTTAGAGGAGCTCTTGATGTAAGGGCAACACACATAAATGAAAAAATGAAACAGGCGGCAGCTGAAGCGATTGCTGAATTAATTACCCTTCAAGAAATTACGAGCGATTACGTTATTCCCAAACCATTTGATCCTCGTGTTGCACCAGCCGTAGCAAGAGCTGTTGCAAAAGTGGCAATGGAAACAGGAGTCGCAAGGAAACAGGTTGATCCTGAAGAAGTTTACAAAAGAGCCTTTACACTATCTGCAATCGATAAAGGTGAGTGAATAAATAAGTGGAGAGAAAAGTGTATTTAGATATCGTGAAGAAATTGCGTGATCTCATTACCACAGAAAAGCTTCAAGCAGGTGATAAAATTCCATCAGAACGAGAACTCTCAGAGCGACTACAAGCAGGTCGCTCTTCTGTTAGAGAAGCCTTACGAGCCTTAGAGCTACTTGGGTTAATTGAAACAAGAAGAGGAGAAGGAACGTTTCTAAGAGACTTTAGAGATCATCAATTAGTTCCCTTACTGGGTATGTTCATCTTAGAAAATGAACAGGCTCGTGGAGATGTATTGAAAACCAAAGTGATTATTGAAGAACATTTATTTCAACTCTTTCTAGCAGAATGTCTGCTAGAGAAAAAGAATATGAATGTAGTATTGGAAGCAAATACGATTGAATCCTTATTTCAAGAAATGTTTTCAATGGTATCAAATAAATTGCTTTACAAGATTTGGGTTATTTTAAAAGATTATGACCTTCGAGGAAAACAGGTAAATGAAGAGGATGTAAAACCATTCAAACAGGCTCTTAAAGGGTCAGATATTGCTTCAATCAGGAATGAGTTTGCAGTGTTACAAAAATTGTCGTAACACATGTGACAATTAGTAACAACTTTTTAGATGCAGGTCCTGTAAAGTGATAGGATACAAGTCCTTTTTCTAATGAAGCAGAACTAGGGGGTAAGGGATGTTGATTAGAGACTTATTTGCAAAAGGCAAGAAGAAGAAGTATGCGACCATTCCTTCTGAAGCAGCGAAGAAGGATGTGCCTGAAGGGCTTATGACGAAGTGTCCTAATTGTAGAAAAATTATGTATTCAAAAGAACTAACAAAAAAGTAATAAAGTTTGTGTTCATTGTCATTATCATCACCCTATGAGTGGGTATGAGCGTATTTATAGTTTACTAGACAAGGGAACATTTAAAGAAACTCATCAAGAGCTTCAATCTGGCAACCCTCTTAATTTTCCTGATTATGAGGACAAGCTAAAAAAAAGATCAAGAAAAAACGGGCTTAAAAGAAGCCATTGTAACAGGAACTGGAGAAATAGAGGGTAAGAAGGTTAGCTTGGCGGTAATGGATTCTAGATTTAGAATGGGAAGTATGGGATCTGTCGTTGGCGAAAAAATTACGAGAGAAATTCTTCATGCAAAAGAGATGAGAACACCATTTATCATTTTTACAGCAAGCGGGGGTGCCAGAATGCAAGAAGGCGTTTTATCTCTAATGCAAATGGCCAAAACGAGCGCTGCACTGAAATCTTTTAGTGATCATGGTGGACTATGTATTGTTGTCATGACTCATCCAACTACAGGGGGAGTTTCTGCTAGCTTTGCATCTTTAGGTGACTATAACTTTGCAGAGCCTGGTGCATTAATTGGATTTGCAGGTCGACGAATCATCGAGCAGACGATTCGAGAAGAACTTCCTGAGGATTTTCAAACGGCTGAATTCTTATTGAAGCATGGTCAGCTTGATGCTGTTATAGACCGACGAGAGCTAAAAGAAAAGCTAGCCTTGCTACTAGAACTTCATTCTAAGGAGGGATTGACTCATGAATGAACTTTCTTTTGAAAAGCCGATAATAGAACTTCGTAATAAGATTAAAGAATTAAGAGAGTTCACAGAGAGCTCGGATGTGGATTTGCACGATGAAATTCAAAAGCTTGAAGAACGGTTAGAAAAAGTAGAGAAGGAAGTCTATGAGAACATGTTACCATGGGATCGTGTTCAAATCGCTCGTCATCCCTCTAGACCGACTACACAGGACTATATAGATATCTTATTTCAATCCTTCTTCGAGGTTCACGGTGATCGTTTATTTGGAGATGACCAAGCAATTGTTGGGGGAGTAGCAAGCTTTGAGGGAACTCCTGTAACGGTGATTGGTCACCAACGAGGTAAGGATACGAAAGAGAACTTAAAACGAAACTTTGGGATGCCACATCCAGAAGGGTACAGAAAAGCTCTTCGAATGATGAAGCAAGCAGAGAAATTTAACCGTCCCATTATTTGCTTTATTGATACAAAAGGGGCATATCCTGGAAAAGCTGCCGAGGAACGGGGTCAAAGTGAAGCGATAGCGCGCAATATTTTTGAAATGGCAGGTTTAAAGGTGCCTATTATTTGTGTGGTCATAGGTGAAGGTGGTAGTGGTGGTGCTTTAGCTTTAGGAGTAGGCGATCGCCTCTATATGCTTGAAAATTCTACGTACTCGGTTATTTCTCCTGAGGGTGCTGCAGCACTGCTTTGGAAGGATGCTTCAAAGGCACAAGCAGCAGCCGAAACAATGAAAATCACAGCACCGGACCTGAAGGAATTAAAAGTTATTGATGAAATTATTCCAGAGGTGCGAGGCGGAGCCCATAAGAACGTTACGGAACAAGCAGAGTATATTCGACAAATGTTACGTTTGTCACTTGATGATCTAATTGGAATGTCAGCTGAACATTTGGTTGAGAAGAGATTAGAAAAATACCAACGAATTGGTGAAGTAGTCGTTTTAAATGAAATGACTGGGGTAAACTAAAATGTACACATCCGTGTACATTTTCTTTTTTGGTTATTTTATTAACAAAACACTATCACCATAGTGAAAATACATTTTAACCCATTAAACACCTAAATATAGGTAAATAAAACGCTTTCAGTTAACGGACAATTTCGTCTATTTTTAATACTCTCTGCTATGTATTGAGAAGGCTTTCGCTTCATGGTATTTTAGAAATAAACAATAGAGTGTCTGTCCATACTAGAAAAGGTGTAGCCATTCATTTTCCTACTTATAAGGATAGATAACTCATGTGAAATAATTAACAAGAATATAATCCTACATATTCTTTACCAACTAAAGAGGTGATGACCAATGAAAAGAATCGGTGTATTAACAAGTGGTGGCGATGCTCCAGGAATGAACGCAGCAGTACGAGCTGTTGTTCGTAAAGCCATCTATCACAATGTTGAAGTATACGGTGTATATCAAGGTTATAACGGATTAATTAATGGGAATATTGAAAAACTTGAGTTAGGTTCTGTAGGTGATATTATTCACCGTGGTGGAACAAAGCTTTACACAGCACGCTGTGAAGAGTTTAAAACTCGCGAAGGTCAACAAAAAGGGATTGAGCAATTAAAGGCTCATGGTATTGAAGGACTAGTTGTGATTGGCGGAGATGGCTCTTATCGTGGTGCGAAGGCATTAACAGAACAAGGTTACCCGTGTGTAGGTGTACCAGGTACGATTGATAATGATATACCAGGTACTGAATTAACGATTGGTTTTGATACGGCATTAAATACAGTTATTGACGCCATTGATAAAATTCGTGACACAGCTACTTCTCATGAGCGTACATTTATTATCGAAGTAATGGGTAGAAATGCTGGCGACATCGCATTATGGTCTGGTCTAGCTGGCGGTGCAGAGACCATTCTGATTCCTGAAGATAATTATGATATGGATGAAATTGTTAGTCGTCTGAAGAGTGGTCAAGAACGTGGTAAGAAACACAGTATCATTGTTGTGGCTGAAGGAGTTATGTCAGGAGACGAGTTTGCAAAATCACTTAAAGAAAAAGCGAACTTAGAAACGCGCGTATCTGTATTAGGTCATATTCAACGTGGTGGTAGTCCAACAGCAGCTGACCGAGTATTAGCAAGTCGCTTAGGTTCTCGTGCCGTTGAATTACTAATGGAAGGTAAAGGCGGTCGTGCTGTAGGAATTGAAAAAAATGAACTAGTCGATTATGACATCATTGAAGCACTTGCAATGCCACATGTAGTAGATCTAGATATGTACAAGTTATCTAAAGAATTATCAATTTGATTAGGTTTCATATGGAGGGAAAGATAATGAGAAAAACGAAAATTGTTTGTACCATTGGACCAGCTAGTGAAAGTATGGAACGTTAACGCAGCTAGTTGAAGCTGGATTAAACGTAACGCGACTTAACTTTTCACACGGTGATTATGAAGAGCATGGTGCTAGAATTAAAACGATTCGTGAAGTAGCAGAAAAAACAAGGAAAAACAATTGGAATTCTATTAGATACAAAGGGACCTGAGATTCGAACAAACCAAATGGAAAATGGAGCAATTGAACTTGTTGCTGGTAACGAAATCATTGTGTCAATGAACGAAGTGCTAGGTACAACTGAAATGTTCTCAATTACATATGAAGGTCTAGTGGAAGATGTAGAACCAGGCTCTAAGATCCTTTTAGATGATGGTTTAATCGGCTTAGAAGTGATCGAAGTCAACAAAGCTGCAGGTGAAATCCGAACGAAAATCATGAATTCGGGTACACTGAAAAACAAAAAAGGCGTAAACGTACCAGGTGTTTCTGTAAACCTACCTGGAATTACAGAAAAAGATGCAAGCGACATTCGCTTTGGTATCGAACAAGGTGTTGATTATATCGCGGCTTCATTTGTACGTCGTGCATCAGATGTTCTTGAAATCCGCCAACTTTTAGAGGAATCTAACGCAACACACATCCAAATCATCCCTAAAATTGAAAACCAAGAAGGTGTAGATAACATCGACGAAATTCTTGAAGTATCAGATGGTTTAATGGTTGCCCGTGGAGATCTTGGTGTTGAAATTCCTGCTGAAGAAGTACCTTTAGTTCAAAAAATGTTAATTAAGAAATGTAATGCACTAGGGAAGCCGGTTATTACTGCGACTCAAATGCTTGATTCTATGCAACGTAACCCTCGTCCAACTCGTGCTGAAGCAAGTGACGTAGCGAATGCTATCTTCGATGGTACGGATGCCATCATGCTTTCTGGTGAAACAGCTGCAGGTGATTACCCTGTAGAAGCAGTTCAAACGATGAACAATATCGCTTCTCGTGCAGAAACAGCGTTGAACTACAAAGAAATCTTAACGGCACGCAGCAAGAATGCTGATCGTAACTTAACTGATGCGATTGGACAATCGGTTGCCCATACAGCGTTAAACCTTGATGTCAATGCCATCATTGCTCCAACTGAAAGCGGACATACGGCAAAAATGATTTCTAAATATCGTCCAAAAGCTCCAATCATTGCCGTTACGGCTAACCAAGGTGTATCTCGTCGTTTAGCTCTTGTTTGGGGAGTATATCCTCAAGTTGGATCTAAAGTAGATACAACGGATGAAATGCTTGAAGGAGCAATTGAAACAGCGTTAAAAACGAACCATGTTAAATGTGGTGACTTAGTTGTTATCACAGCTGGCGTACCAATTGGTGAAAGTGGTAATACAAATCTTATGAAGATCCATATTATTGGAGACCAGCTTGGGAAGGCACAAGGAATTGGCCGAAAGTCTGCTTATGGTAAAGTAGTTGTCGCTAAAACAGCTGCTGAAGCAAACGAAAAAGTAACAGAAGGTGATATTCTAGTTACAATCGGTACGGACAAAGATATGATGCCTGCACTTGAAAAAGCATCTGCCATCATCACTGAAGAGGGCGGAATTACATGTCATGCAGCAGTGGTAGGAATTAACCTAGGAGTTCCTGTAATTGTTGGACTTGAAAATGCTACATCTTTATTAAAAGATGGCCAAGACGTAACAGTCGATGCTACTCACGGGATTATTTATAACGGACGTGCATCTGTATTATAATGAAGGAAAACCCTCTGCTAAATGAGTAGCAGTAGGGTTTTTTTGATAGGCTTATGGGCATGAATCCCTCTACTGAATGTAGTAAGTGGAACAACTAAAAGGGTAATGGCTGGAATAGCTAAGCGTGATATAGCTAGAAAAAATGAAGCAAAATCAAGAATAGCCCCTGCTGGATTAATATGTGATAGTACCGGTGGTACATTGCAGTCCATTATCATTTTAGGCTTTTCTATTTTTTTTTTTTTCTTAAACGGCTAAATGATATTTATCATCGAATCATTTCATTGTTTGAAAAGACAAGGTCCCTGTCCCCTTCTATCCCCTGCACTTATGGTATAATGGAGGTAGTATAAAGAGAGGAGTAAATGTCATGAGGTATTTGTTTTTACTACTCATTATTGTTCCAGCTACTGAAATTGGGATATTAATATTTTCTGGTCAAACTCTCGGTGTTATTCCTACCATCGTCTTAATTATCACGACAGGAATTCTTGGAGCTTATCTTGCTAAAAAGCAGGGGATTGAGACGTGGCAACGAGCACAGCGTCAATTGCAATATGGACAAGTTCCGGGTGAAGAAATTATAGATGGACTTTGTATTTTAGTCGGAGGAGTTGTTTTATTAACACCTGGATTTATTACTGATGCTTTAGGGTTTTTCTTACTTCTTCCTTTTACCCGTAAATGGGTGAAGCCCTGGTTACGTGCTCTGTTTAATAAATGGATAGTAAACAGAAATATTATTATCCATAAACCATAAGAAAAAGGCCAATCCACTAAGTTGTGGGTTGGCCTTTTATAAACTTCCAAATATCACGGAATACTCCTGCTTTTTGAAGAGCGGTTATGAGTACAAGAGTGACTGGCCCTAGAATGAGTCCTAAGAACCCTACCAATTTAAATCCAACAAACAAAGCGACTAGTGTAGCTAATGGATCTATTCCAATGGAAGAGGATAGAACTTTAGGCTCCATCAGCTGTCGTTGAATGGTAACGACGCCATACAGGATGGCGAGTCCGATGCCAAGTCGAATGTCCCCAGTTAAAAACTCATAAATCATCCAAGGAATAATAACAGCTGCAGTACCAAGATAAGGTAAGAGATCCACAAGTCCTGCGACAAGTGCAATCGTAATGGCGTATTCCACTCGGAGAATCAAAAGTCCAATTAAGACAATTAGTGTAGTAAAGGTAATAAGAGTTAATTGAGCTTGGATGAATCCGAATAAAGCTTTCTTTAAGTCCTGAACGATTGTTCGACTATGTGATTGTGCCTTTATTGGTAATATATGAATGGTTTTTTCGAGTAATCGTTCCCAGTCCTTGCTGATGAAAAAGGTTGCTAAAAAGATAAATACCAATACAGTGGCGGTATTTGGTATCCACAGTACGGCATTGGGCAATGCCTGGAAAAATCGTTGAATAAAATCTGTCATGGACGTAGCTATGGCAGTTCCTGTATTTTGAATACTGTCCATGATGGAATCCTGTTGACCCGTATCTAGGCTGTTAAACATAACGGAAAGTTGTTCATAAATGGGAATGATTTGCATAGCAACAAAATCCTCGATATAGGTGACAAAGGAATCGATATGTGTTGGCAATACATTCGATAAGTATTCTGCACCGTTGACAATCTCAGCAATTAATAGGGTGATAAGGCCAGCAAACGCACTAACGATTAAGATTAATGAAACAAAAACGGCTAGCCCACGGGGGAGTCGAGTTCTTTTCTCAAGAAAGTTTACTATGGGATTAAGAATATAAGCAAGTCCTATGGCGATAATAAATGGATATGTATATTTTCCTATGTAGTAAACAGCGATAACACTTAAGACAATGAGAACAGCGAGAAAAATCGCCCGGACTCCTCGAAATAACCACTCTTTATTCAATAAAAGTCCTCCAATCGCATTTTCTTCTATTTTACTTGTAAAAAGACAAAAAAAGAAATCTTCAAGAATAAAGATCTTAGTTAACGTTTTAGTAGAAAAACATTTTCTACGTTTTTTAAGTTGGTTTTCGTTCACAAAAGTCAGAAAGTTGTTTATAATAAAAAATGTAAGCGCATCCCAATCGTTATTTTAATGGCGAACCAATTTTTCTTGTTATGAAGGTAAATGAGGGGAGCCTTATTTAAGTATACTAGGATTGCTTAAGCAAAGGTAGTGGGAAATTATTTTGTAAAGGGGAGATTGTTTATGACAGCAACACGTGGACTAGAAGGTATTGTCGCAACAAGTTCATCTATCAGCTCAATCATTGATGATACTCTTACATATGTAGGCTATAGCATCGATGAATTAGCAGAGAATGCTAGTTTCGAAGAGGTAATCTATTTACTTTGGAATCTACGCTTGCCAACAGCTGAAGAGTTAAGAGAGTTTAAATTACAACTTGCTTCAGAGTATGCAGTACCTGAAGAAGTGTTACAGCATTTTAAAAACTATCCAATTGATAAGGTACACCCAATGGGAGCCTTACGTACGGCGGTATCCTTACTAGGGTTACATGATGAAGAAGCCGATGTAATGGAAGAGACAGCTAATTTCCGTAAAGCCATTAGGCTTCAGGCGAAGTTACCTACTCTTGTAACAGCGTTCGCTCGAATCAGAAATGGTCAAGAGCCAATTGCTCCAAATCCAGAATTAAGCTTCGCTGCAAACTTCTTATATATGTTAACAGGCAAAGAGCCAGAAGCGATTGCAGAAGAAGCAATAAATAAAGCGCTTGTCCTACATGCGGATCATGAGCTTAATGCGTCCACGTTTACTGCACGTGTATGTGTAGCGACTTTGTCTGATGTGTATTCAGGAGTGACAGCAGCAATCGGTGCTTTAAAAGGACCTCTTCATGGTGGTGCTAACGAGCAAGTGATGAAGATGTTAACTGAAATTGGTTCACTTGAGAACGTAGAACCGTATATCACAAAAAAACTAGAGAACAAAGAAAAAATTATGGGCTTTGGTCACCGTGTCTATCAAAAAGGTGATCCACGTGCTAAGCATTTACGTGAAATGTCGAAAAAATTAACAACTTTAGTAGGCGAGCCAAAATGGTATGAAATGTCTGTTCAAATCGAAGATTTATTTACTTCTCAAAAAATCTACCACCAAATGTAGATTTCTATTCAGCATCTGTTTACCATAGTCTTGGTATTGAGCATGACTTGTTTACACCAATCTTTGCTGTAAGCCGTGTTTCAGGATGGTTAGCACACATTTTAGAACAATATTCGAACAATCGCTTAATTAGACCTCGTGCAGAATATGTGGGACCAGGCATGCAGACGTACGTCCCAATCGAGCAAAGATAAGAGGAGTATAACTCAAATAATAAAACACGTAGTATAGAGAAAATAGAGACTTAAATGGTCTCTATCACAATGAATTTGGAGGGAATACCATGAGTCAAGGTGAAAAAATTTCAGTTCAAAACGGAGTATTAAACGTACCTAATCATCCAATCGTTCCATTTATTGAAGGAGACGGCACAGGTCCTGATATTTGGGCAGCTTCAAAGCGTGTGTTAGACGCAGCTGTAGAAAAAGCATATAAAGGCGAAAAGAAAATCGAGTGGAAAGAAGTATATGCTGGTGAAAAGGCTTTTAACAAAACAGGTGAGTGGCTACCAGCAGAAACGCTAGATATGATTCGCGAATACCTAATCGCGATTAAAGGACCTTTAACAACTCCAGTAGGTGGAGGAATACGATCTCTAAACGTGGCTCTTCGTCAGGAATTAGACTTGTTTGTGTGCTTACGTCCTGTGCGCTATTTCGAAGGTGTACCTTCTCCAGTTAAGCGCCCAGAAGATACGGATATGGTTATCTTCCGCGAAAACACTGAAGACATCTATGCAGGAATTGAATATGCTAAAGGCTCTGATGAAGTGAAGAAAGTGATTCAATTCCTTCAAGATGAAATGGGTGTAAATAAAATTCGTTTCCCTGAAACATCTGGAATTGGAATTAAGCCAGTATCAGAAGAAGGAACAAGCCGTCTAGTTCGTGCAGCGATTAACTACGCTATTAAAGAAGGCCGTAAATCTGTAACGCTTGTTCATAAAGGGAATATCATGAAGTTTACAGAAGGAGCTTTCAAAAACTGGGGCTATGAGCTTGCAGAAAAAGAGTTTGGTGATCAAGTGTTCACGTGGGCTCAGTATGACAAAATTAAAGACGAGCAAGGTGCTGATGCTGCGAATAAAGCACAAAATGATGCTGAAGCAGCAGGTAAAATTATTGTAAAAGATTCTATTGCAGATATCTTCTTACAACAAATTCTAACTCGTCCAAAAGAGTTCGATGTTGTTGCAACAATGAACCTAAACGGGGACTACATTTCAGATGCATTAGCAGCTCAAGTTGGTGGAATCGGAATTGCTCCTGGTGCGAACATTAACTATGAAACTGGACACGCAATCTTTGAAGCAACTCACGGTACAGCTCCTAAATATGCAGGCCTTGATAAAGTAAACCCATCCTCTGTTATTCTTTCAGGTGTACTGTTATTAGAACACCTTGGCTGGAATGAAGCAGCGGATCTAATTACAAAGTCTATGGAAAAAACCATCGCTTCTAAAGTGGTAACCTATGACTTTGCACGTCTAATGGATGGTGCTACAGAAGTAAAAGCTTCAGAATTTGGTGCAGCTTTAATCGAAAATATGGAATAATACTACGAAGAGAGAGTCTGAAATAGACTCTCTCTTATGTGTACATAAATAGAGTTAATTAAGGGAGGAAAATGAGATGACAATGAGACGTAAAAAGATTTCTGTTATTGGTGGAGGATTTACAGGAGCTACCACGGCCTTTCTTTTAGGGCAAAAGGAACTGGGAGATGTTGTTCTTGTCGACATTCCTCAAATGGAGAACCCAACAAAAGGGAAAGCATTAGACATGCTAGAAGCTAGCCCAGTCCAAGGATTTGATGCCTCTATTAAGGGTACGTCTAACTATGAGGATACAAAGGATTCTGATATTGTTGTGATTACAGCTGGAATTGCACGTAAGCCAGGGATGAGTCGTGATGACCTTGTACAAACGAATCAGAAAATCATGAAATCTGTTACGCAGGAAATCGTAAAATACTCACCAAGCTGTTATATTATCGTGTTAACAAATCCTGTTGATGCAATGACTTATACGGTATACAAAGAATCTGGATTCCCTAAAGAAAGAATTATTGGTCAATCAGGTGTATTAGATACTGCACGCTTCCGTACATTTGTGGCAGAAGAGCTAAATGTATCAGTTAAAGATGTAACAGGATTTGTATTAGGCGGACATGGTGATGATATGGTACCACTTGTTCGTTATTCATATGCTGGAGGAATTCCTCTAGAAACTTTAATTCCGAAGGATCGCTTAAATGCCATTGTAGAGCGTACACGTAAAGGCGGCGGAGAAATTGTGAGCTTGCTTGGGAATGGAAGTGCCTACTATGCCCCAGCAGCGGCACTTGTAGAAATGGTGGAAGCCATTATGAAAGATCAAAAGCGTATCTTACCATCCATTGCGTATCTTGAAGGAGAGTATGGATTTGACGGCATTTATTTAGGAGTTCCTACCATTTTAGGTGGTAGGGGTATTGAAAAAATACTAGAGCTAGATTTAACAGAAGAAGAAAAAGCAGCACTAGAAAAATCAGCAGATTCTGTTAAAAGCGTAATGGCAACATTAATATAAATGCTAATTCGCAAACAAAGAAAAACCTCACCCCAGAGGTTTTTCTTCGTTTGCTACATGGGAAAATAAATGGTACACTATGCATATCAATAATCTGAGTTTACAGACTATTTCACTACGATAAAATGTAAACGGTTACAATAAAGCAGAATGATTAAAGGGGTGCTCATTCATGATTGGAAAGAAAAGAAAAATTGGGAGAAAAATGAGTGAAATTTCAATAGGGGAGAAGCTGTCTATTACTGAAACAATAGAAGATAAGGATTTGTTAATTTACCTTGGATTGTTTAATGATAGTAATCCGCTTTATATTCAGCATGACTATGCATCTCAAACACCACTAAAAAAACCCATAGTACCATCAATTATGATTAACGGAATCATCCATTCCGCCATTTCAAAATATTTACCTGGATCTGGGTCAAGAATTCTAGAGCAGAATCTTACTTACCCCAATCCGGTTTACCATTATGCAACCATTGAAATTTTACTGACGATAATAGATAAAAATGAAGACAAGCATGATGTGACCATTCATGTTGAAGGACACGATGAAGACGACAGAACAGTTGTGGAAGGCTCAATTACGGTATGCCCTCCCCACGAAAAAGAAATGATGAATGGCCAGGCGTTAGAAAATTTTTAATCGTCCAAAATGAAAAAGAAATCCATAGGGGTTTCTTTTTTTTGGTAGTAATAGAATGAATCGAATCATTTTACACAATCTAAATAAAAGGATTCATTCATCAAGTATGTTAAGATAAATTGATCGATTTGATGCGATTTTTTACTATTTTTATACTTGTTAAATTTATTTTTTGAGACAAAGTACGACAATTTTATATTATAATGAAAATAGGATCGAAGGCTTTTCGTAAGTGGGGTACTAAATCTTTAGTGTTTGGAGGAGCTTATGAGTAAGAAAATTCTAGTAGTAGATGACGAGCAATCGATTGTAACGCTATTAAAATATAACCTGGAGCAAGCTGGATATACAGTGCTAACTGCGAATGATGGTGAAGAAGGCTATGAACTAGCTATGTCTGATAAGCCAGATTTTATTGTCCTTGACTTAATGTTGCCAAAAATGGATGGTATCGAGGTTTGTAAAAATTTACGTCAACAAAAAATGATGACACCCATTTTAATGTTAACGGCTAAAGACGATGAGTTTGACAAAGTATTGGGATTAGAACTAGGTGCAGATGATTATATGACGAAACCTTTTAGTCCTCGAGAAGTGGTTGCACGAATTAAGGCGATATTAAGAAGAACTCAAACGCTTATTCAAAGTGCGGTAGAAGAGCAGGACCCAAAGGATTACTTGAAAGTGGGAGAACTAAAAGTATATCCAGAGCATTATGAAGCGTTTATAGGGGAAGAGTTACTAGAGCTTACACCTAAGGAATTTGAATTACTCCTATACTTAACTGAAAATAAAGGGAGAGTATTAACCAGAGATCAGTTATTAAGCGCTGTTTGGAATTATGATTTTGCTGGTGATACACGAATTGTTGATGTCCATATTAGTCATTTGAGAGATAAAATTGAGCAAAACACAAAGAAACCTATCTACATAAAAACGATTAGAGGATTAGGATATAAATTGGAGGAGCCTAAAGTTTCATGACAAAGTTCCGTTCAAGGCTTCTTTTCGCACTCATTACTCTTATTATGTTTGTTTTAGTGGCGGTAGGTCTTTTACTAGGTCAAGTATTTAAGAGTTATTATTTGAGCACGTTTCAATCTAGGTTAGAAAAGAGACAGGGTTAATTGCATCAGAGATTAAACAAGCAGGGGGAATCGATGGAATCGATTCTCTGTCTTTGTCTACATATGCTGAACTTTTAGAGGTGCGTATTTCTATTATAAATGGGAGCAATGAAATTATATTTGATGGAGGACAAGAAGAGTATGATTTAACATCGCACCGAATAACGCTTCAAAATATTGTAGATCAATGGGAATCTAGAAATGATACATTGAATCGCAAGATTGTTGAAAATGTAGAGGTTCGTTATTATTGGGAACCGATCACCAATCAAAATGGGACAGAGCAAGGACTAATTGTATTAAGTACCTCGACGGATGTATTAAAAGCAGCTTACGGGCAAATATGGTTAGTTCTCGCCATTTCACTTGGATTATCTCTCATAATAATCGTGATTCTTGGGAGTAAAATTACTGAACAATATACTAAGCCCATTGAATCAGCGACAAATGTAGCGATTGAGCTTGCAAAAGGTAACTACCGTGCCAGAACCTATGAAGATTATTTAGACGAAACAAGTATGCTAAGCACGTCCATTAACATTTTAGCAAGAAATCTTCAAGAAATGGTATCTGCTCAGGAGCTTCAACAAGACCGTTTGCTCACCTTAATCGAAAATATGGGGAGCGGTTTACTCTTGATAGATCCTAGAGGATTTGTTGTGTTAATGAATAAGACCTTTAAAGAGCTATTTGAAGTGGACCCAAGTAACTATTTAAAGAAAAGATACCATGAAGCTATCCAACATGAAGATATAATAAAAGTAGTCGAAGAAGTCTTTATGACAGAAGAAAAGGTAAGAAAGCAGCTATTACTTCCGCTTCATTTAGAACGAAAGCATTTTGAGGTGTACGGTGCACCTATCATCGGAATTAGCGATGAATGGAAAGGAATATTGCTGGTTTTCCATGATATAACGGAGCTGAAAAAATTAGAACAAATGCGAAAAGATTTTGTCGCAAACGTTTCTCATGAGCTGAAAACACCTATTACTTCCATTAAAGGATTTTCTGAAACCCTCTTGGATGGTGCGCTTGAAGACCGTGATACATTAGAGTATTTCCTAAACATCATGTTAACAGAAAGTGATCGACTGCAATCTCTCATTCAAGATTTGCTTGATTTATCCAAACTTGAACAGCATGGATTTAAGCTAGATGTGTCAACCTTTGACCTCTCAAGGCTTCTTGAAGAAGTGGTGTTGATGTTAAAAGGCAAAGCAGAAGAAAAAGAAATTCAGCTGCAGTTTGAGCCAATACCTGAACTTACACTAGAAGGGGATATGAACCGATTTAAACAAGTGTTTATTAACTTGATTAATAATGCCATATCCTATACAGGTCCGGGTGGACATGTCAAAGTGTTTGTAAAAGAAGAGCGAGATGAGATTACGATAAAAGTACAAGATAATGGGGTCGGTATAGCAGCAAGTGAATTACCAAGAATATTTGAGAGGTTTTATCGCATTGATAAGGCTAGAAGCAGAAACTCTGGGGGAACTGGTTTAGGGCTTGCTATTGTCAAACATATAGTTGAGGCCCATCACGGAGAAATCGATGTGGAGAGTAGTGAAGGGGTTGGAACGACCTTTATCGTTAAAGTATCCAAAGAATTCCAATATCTTTCGACAACACTGTAGGTATTTCGAGTTTTTACAATATATTTACACTTGATTTATGGTACGTTAACAAATACTCTGTAATATAATCTGTGAAAACCCCTTCATCCAAGGAGCCGAAAAAAGGTGAGAACTGACCCCGTTCTCACCTTTTTTCATTTTAATTTGTCGATTTTGTATGGTTAGGTTTATCTGGGTCCCTCTGAGGGTCAATATCTTGACCGTGTTCCCTCTTCATTCGCTGCTCTTTTGATTCGTTTTTCGTCTCTTGCTCTTTTTTAGTCGTCAATCTAATCCCTCCTACTTGTCTGACAAGTATTCTTTACCCCTCTTTAATAGAAAAAAACAAGTAATGGGTCACTGGTGCATAGAGAAAGAATTCCTCGCTTAAAGTATATGAATTTTCTCTAGTACAGAGGTAGAGGTTAAGAAACTAATGCCGTTTCTACATCAGTACAGATCCGTGTGTTGAATCAAATGATCCCCGTTAACTTTTGTTAATTCAATGAAACTATTTCCAACTCTTAACGTATATAATACTAGAACCTAGAAAGAAAGGAAGAGTGCTATGAGCTTAAAAAGATTAATAGCAATCGTTGCCATGACGGTTGGTGGAATACTTGCTATTATCATCTTATTTACGTCTTGGTATACTGTTGATGAATCTGAACAAGCGGTGATTCTAACATTTGGTGAAGCAGATGAAACCGTTCCAGAACCTGGTCTTCATTTTAAGTTACCTTATCCAATTCAAACAGTTGAAATTCTGTCAAAAGAGACATTCTCGCTGCAATTTGGCTATGAGGAGAAGGACGGAGAAATAGTAGAATACCAGCAAGAAACTCAAATGATCACAGGGGATGAAAATATTGTACTGGCAGATTTAGTTGTCCAGTGGAAAATTACTGACCCGAAAATGTACTTGTTTAATTCAGATGACCCAGAAGAGATTTTATTTGATGCCACATCCGCATCTCTAAGAAGTGTAATCGGAAGTAGTACAATAGATGCTGCATTGACCTCTGGTAAAGCTGAAATCGAAGGTCAAGTTAGAGAATTGTTGTCTACTCTTGTAGATAAATATGACATTGGTATCTCTGTCTTAGCAGTAAAGCTTCAAGATGTGGAGCTTCCAAATCAAGAGGTCCGTCAAGCCTTTACATCTGTGACGGATGCGAGAGAAATGATGAACACAAAAATGAATGAAGCGGAGAAATAATAAAAATCAAAAGTTAAATGAAGCTCTTGGTGAAAAAGATGCCATCATCTCAAATGCAGAAGGTGAAAAAGCAGCACGAATAGAGCAAGCTCGTGATGATGTGGCTATCTTTAATAAGCTATATGGTGAGTACAAAAATAATCCAGAAATTACGAGAGAACGGTTAATAATTGAGACGCTTGAGCAGGTGCTGCCTGGTTCTCAAGTATATATAATGAATGATGATGGCAGTACATTAAAGTATTTGCCTATTGAACCTCAAAAAAATGAGTCTACAATACCAGCGCCTATTGAAGGAGGGGATTCCGATGAGTGATGGCAATGTGATTGATATGAATGAGCGTGAAAGAAAGCCTGTATCTTGGAAGAGATTCACAACTATTGGTTTTTTTCTACTAGGATTGGTAATCATTCTAGTCATCTTATTTCAATCCCTTTTTGTTGTAAAAGAAGGAGAATTTAAGGTTGTTCGTCAATTTGGTCAAATTGTGAATATTGTCGATGAACCAGGTCTTTCGTATAAAATTCCTTTTATACAAAGTGTGACGACTTTACCTAAGTATCAAATGACATATGATGTGAATGAGGCTGAAATTAATACAAAGGATAAGAAACGTATCCTTATTGATAATTATGCCGTTTGGAAAATAGAAAACCCTAAACAAATGATTACGAATGCGCAAACACTTGAAAAAGCAGAAGCTCGTATGGAAGAATTCGTCTATTCAGTTGTCCGAACGGAATTAGGTCAATTAGAATATGAGGAAATTATTAATGATGAGAAATCTGAACGTGGCAGCTTGAACGATCGAATAACAGAAAAAGTGAATGAGCTCTTAAAGAAAGATGAATATGGAATTGTGGTTACAGATGTTCGAATGAAGAGAACGGATTTACCAGAAGAAAATGAAATGTCTGTTTATACAAGGATGATTTCGGAACGTGAATCAACCGCACAAGACTATTTATCTAAAGGAGACGCAGCGAAAAGAAGAATTGTTGCTGAGACGGATAGAGAAGTGAAAGAAATGATTTCAACCGCTGAAGCAGACGCTAATGTGATTCGTGCAGAAGGAGAGGCACAGGCTGCAAAGCTATATAATGAATCATTCTCAAAGGATAAAGACTTTTATGAGCTTTATCGTACATTAGAATCCTATAAACGTACAATAGACGGAGAAACGGTTATTTTCTTACCATCTGATTCTCCATATGCAAGATTTTTAATGGGTAATTTTGAATGACCCTAAGGGCCGCCTTTTTCCTTTCTTATTCGAAAGTGTTAGAATAAGAAGGAGAATAGGCGGTTTATTTTTTAATATCATCGCTTGGAGGTTACGAAAATGTCAAAGAAGAAGTTAGTGTTAATTGATGGGAACAGTATAGCGTATCGCGCTTTTTTTGCTCTTCCTTTACTTAATAATGATAAAGGGATACATACAAATGCCATTTATGGCTTCACAACTATGCTCATGAAGATTATGGAGGAAGAAAAGCCTACGCACGTTCTCGTTGCATTTGATGCTGGGAAAACAACCTTCCGTCATGAAACCTTTACTGAATATAAGGGAGGACGTCAAAAGACTCCACCAGAACTGTCAGAGCAATTCCCTTTCATTCGTGAATTATTGAAAGCATATGGAATTTCTCACTATGAACTGCCCAATTATGAAGCAGATGATATTATTGGGACGCTTTCAAAGAAAGCAGAACAAGATGGTTTTAGTGTAAAAGTGATCTCAGGAGATAAGGATTTAACCCAATTAGCCTCAGAACATACAACCGTGATGATTACGAAAAAAGGGATTACTGATATGGAGGAATATACACCAGAGCATATTCGTGAGAAGTGGGAAATTGATGTTTCACAAATCATTGATATGAAGGGTCTAATGGGGGATAGTTCAGATAATATACCTGGTGTTCCTGGTGTAGGGGAGAAGACAGCTATTAAACTGCTGAAGCAATTCTCTTCCATTGAGCAGTTACTTGAATCCATCGATGAAGTAAGTGGTAAAAAGCTCAAAGAAAAACTAGAAGAAAACAAAGAACAAGCGGTCATGAGTAAAAAGCTTGCGACCATTATGACAGATGCACCTGTTGAAATCACACTAGAAGAAGTCTTCTATGAAGGAATAGTAGATGAAGAGCTACAAATGCTCTTTAAAGAGCTTGGATTCCAATCCTTACTTGAAAAATTTGATTTTGAAGGTGGGGCTTTAGAAGAATTAGAAGAACTTTCTTTTAATGTTGCCCATGAGATTACGCAGGAAATGTTGGCTCACCCAAGTGCTCTATATGTAGAAATGTTAGAAGAAAACTACATGAACGGTAAAATTATAGGGTATGGCTTATCAAATCAATCGGGCCATTATTTTATTCCGACTGATATAGCGAGTGAATCTGAAGGATGGCAAGAGTGGCTTCGGGATGAATCGAAAGAGAAGGTTGTGTATGATGCGAAAAAATCCATCGTAGCCTTAAAAAGACAAGGATTAGAATTAAATGGAGTGTCCTTCGACTCGTTACTTGCCGCTTACATTATTAATCCTGCTCAAAATCATGAAGACTTTGCTTCAGTAGGGAAAGAATATGGGTTATCCAGTGTACAATCGGATGAACAGGTGTACGGGAAAGGTGCAAAGCAAGCTGTTCCGAACCTTGATGCTCTTTCTGAACATGTGGCAAGAAAAGCCTCGATGCTTTGGGATCTAACTGAGAAGCTAAAAACGGCATTAAAAGAAAATCATCAAGATGCCCTATTTTTTGATCTTGAGCTTCCTCTTGCCTTTATCTTAGGAGAAATGGAATACCAAGGTGTGAAGGTGGACCGCACCCGATTAACTTCTATGGGGAAAGAACTAGGTGGAAAATTAAAAGAGCTCGAAGAGAAAATCTATGATTTAGCGGGTGAAACGTTTAATATCAATTCTCCTAAACAACTTGGAGTCATTTTATTCGAGAAACTAGAGCTACCTGTGATAAAGAAAACGAAGACGGGATATTCTACTTCTGCAGATGTATTAGAAAAGCTGCAATCGAAGCATGAAATCGTAGAGTATATTTTACATTACAGACAGCTAGGGAAATTAAACTCTACTTATATAGAAGGACTCCTAAAAGTAATTCATGAAGACAGTGATAAGGTTCATACTCGGTTTAACCAGGCGTTAACCCAAACGGGAAGATTAAGCTCAACGGACCCCAATCTACAAAACATACCGATTCGCTTAGAAGAAGGACGTAAAATCCGACAAGCGTTCGTACCTTCTAAGGAAGGATGGGTCATATTTGCAGCTGATTATTCTCAAATCGAACTTCGAGTTCTTGCTCATATCTCCGGCGATGAGAAATTAATGGAAGCATTCCAACAAGATGAGGATGTCCATACAAAAACAGCTATGGAAGTCTTTTCTGTGAGTAAAGACGATGTGACGAGTGAAATGAGAAGACATGCAAAAGCCGTTAACTTTGGAATTGTGTATGGCATTAGTGATTTTGGTTTATCACAAAGCTTGAATATTACACGTAAAGAAGCGGGAGAATTTATTGAACGTTATTTAGACACCTATCCGGCTGTAAAGGAATATATGGAAGACATCGTTGTGGAAGCGAGAGATAAAGGGTATGTATCTACCTTATTGAATCGTAGAAGATATATTCCTGAACTAACGAGTCGTAATTTTAATTTACGAAGCTTTGGTGAGAGAACGGCTATGAATACACCAATTCAAGGTAGTGCAGCAGATATTATTAAACAGGCTATGATCGATATGGCCAAACGACTGGAAGAAGAAAATATAGAAGCCAAGCTTTTATTACAGGTACATGATGAACTTATTTTTGAAGCTCCACAAAGTGAAATAGAGAAATTAAAGACCATGGTTCCAGATGTGATGGAAAATGCTGTAGAACTAAACGTGCCATTAAAGGTTGATTTTGCTTTTGGACCAACCTGGTACGATGCGAAGTAAAGGAGGGAAGTCGTATGCCTGAACTTCCTGAAGTCGAAACGGTTCGCAGAACATTAAAGGAACTAATTGTAGGAAAGAAAATTATTGGTGTAACAGTCGGCTGGCCTAAGATGATAAAGAAACCTGAGCAAGTAGAACAATTTACAGACGCCTTAGTGGATGAAACCATTATGGATGTTCATAGAAGAGGAAAGTTTTTAATCATTGAGACCAGTCATTACTCTTTAGTATCTCATTTACGAATGGAAGGTAAGTACGGTGTGTTTGAGGAAAAAGAAGAGCTACTTCCTCATACGCATGTTATTTTTCATTTCGATGACGATACCTCACTTAGGTACCGAGATGTAAGGAAGTTTGGAACGATGCACCTGTATACAAAAGGTCAGGAATATCTTGATAAGCCTTTGTCAGAATTAGGTCCTGAACCGTTTTCTAAGGAATTTCATTTTAATTATTTGTTTGAAAAGCTTCAAAAAACAGAAAGAGCCATTAAAGCTGTTCTTTTAGATCAAACGATTGTGGTTGGTTTAGGTAACATATATGTAGATGAAGTTCTTTTTAAAGCAGGTATAGATCCTGAACGTAAGTCCAAAACCATTACATTGCAAGAAACAGAACAGTTAACTAGAGAAATTGTTTCTACCCTGACCATTGCAGTGGAAGCTGGTGGGAGTACTATTCGGTCATACATTAATAGTCAAGGGAAAGTCGGTACATATCAAAATCAGTTATTTGTTTACGGACGAAAGGACGAAGCATGTAGAGTGTGTGGAAGTCCAATCTATAAGAAAGTAACAGCTGGAAGAGGTACTCACTACTGTGCCAATTGCCAATCATAAATTCTTTTAACAGTAGATAAGCCCCGCCCATATACTATCCTATCGAAATGGTATATGGGGAGGCACTTACGAATGAACAGCTTCATAACATTACTTTTACTTGCGTTCGCTGTGAGCCTTGATAGTTTTAGTACAGGCCTAACATATGGGTTGCGTAAAATGGGGATGCCGTTAAAATCAGTTTTTATTATTTCATTATGCTCAGGTGTATCTCTCTTATTGGCAATGGGACTAGGTAATATACTTTCCGCTTTTATTCCTGAGTACTGGACAGGAAGAATAGGAGGTACGATCCTCATACTCCTCGGGGTATGGGTTCTCTACCAATTCTTTGTACCTGCTAAAGACGCTCCACTAAGTGATACACTTTTTAAAATTGAAATTAAGTCTTTAGGAGTCGTGATTCAAATTTTGCGGACACCATTACAAGCTGACTTTGACAGAAGTGGAACCATCACAGGGATTGAAGCATTTTTTCTTGGGTTAGCTCTCTCATTAGATGCTTTTGGTGCTGGGATTGGTGCAGCATTACTAGGGTATTCACCCCTCATCCTGTCTCTTTCTGTTGTGATGATGAGTTTTACTTTTCTTTCATCTGGGTTGAAACTAGGGACATTGGTTTCTCACATTCGTTGGGTTCAAAACATGTCGTTTATTCCAGGATTATTGTTAATTGTAATTGGATTATTAAGGTTTTAAAAGAAAGGAATAGTCAGAATGGCCAAGATCATAGGGCTTACAGGTGGGATAGCAAGTGGAAAAAGTACGGTTTCCACTATGCTCCTACAAAAAGGATTTAAAGTAATCGATGCAGATATTGCAGCAAGAAAAGTAGTGGAGCCAGGTGAAGAAGCTTATCTACAAATTATAGAAGAATTTGGTCAACAGATTGTATGGCCTTCAGGTGAATTAAACCGCGAACGCCTAGGAGAGGTTATTTTTAATAATGAGGAAAAGAGGCTAATGCTTAATTCCATTGTTCATCCTGCTGTTAGGAAAGAGATGATCAAAGAAAAAGAAGAAGCCCTTGAGATTGGAAGGAAAACCATTTTTATGGATATCCCCCTTCTTTTTGAAAGCAAGTTAACTTGGATGGTTGATAAGGTTATTCTTGTTTATGTTGAACGAGATGAACAAAATAAAAAAGATTAATGAGACGTAATGAGTATAGTGAAGAAATGGCTCTCTCAAGAATACAATCTCAGATGCCCCTGGAAGAGAAGGTAGCCCTCTCGGATATCATAATAAACAATAATAAAACATTTAAAGAGACCGAAGATCAGGTAGATTCTATTATTGAGAAGTGGGAGTTAAAGCCTTGACCAATGGGTTAAGGTTTTTTTCTATGCACCTCAAATGATTTGAATATATAACAAATCCTCATTCTAACCAACTTTTATAAATTCCCAATATTCAATTTTAATCCGTTTAACTATAAACTGTGTCAAACAACACTGCCCGATTTCTGCAGTGGTTTCGCTTGCCACAAGCAGTGGCAACAACCCATAGAATTGCAGTATATACTAATCTTTAGATTTTGGAGTGATAGTAGATGAAGCTTTAAATCTTATACAGATGGAAGCATTTCATATCTATAGGGATAGAGCTTTTGATTGGCTTAATAAGTGCAGAATGGTTATACACTTCGCTAGATTATCGTTCATTATTCATAGCCATATCCTTTGGATTCATATTAGGGGAATGGTTACGGTAAACATGTATAAAAATTAGAAGTAATCCAATGATAGTTTGGTATATCTGTTTATAATTCTTGGTTAAATCGTGAAGGGACCTTCTTCATCTATAACAAGTTTCGCTAAAATTTGTTCGAATAATTCGCAGTAAAAATCAATACAATATAGTGGAAAAAATAATTCTCTAATTCCAATGAATGTGTTATACTATTTTTGGATATGTGGTTTAAAAGTATATAACATTTAGGGGGGAGCAGCTATTATGAAGACTAAAGTTGCGATTAACGGTTTTGGGAGAATTGGGAGAATGGTATTTAGAAAGGCAATTAAAGAAGAACATTTGGAGATTGTGGCGATTAATGCTAGTTATCCAGCAGATACATTAGCACATCTTTTAAAATATGACACGACGCATGGAACCTTTGAAGGGACAGTGGATGTTAAGGAAGATGCTTTACTTGTAGATGGAAAAGAAATCATCCTATTGAATGACAGAAATCCTGAAAATTTGCCGTGGAAAGAACTTGGAATTCATATTGTCATAGAAGCAACGGGTAAATTTAATTCACGTGAAAAAGCGGCTCTGCATTTAAATGCTGGAGCAGAAAAAGTAGTTCTTACAGCACCAGGTAAGAATGAAGATGTGACGATTGTGATGGGCGTAAATGAAAGCGATTTAAATGTTGATCACCACGACATTATATCAAATGCTTCCTGTACTACGAACTGTTTAGCTCCTGTTGTGAAAGTATTAGATGAACAATTTGGAATTCTAAATGGATTGATGACGACTGTGCATGCCTTTACAAACGACCAAAATAATATTGATAATCCGCATAAAGATTTAAGAAGAGCAAGAGCATGTGGCCAGTCCATTATACCAACTTCTACAGGTGCAGCGAAAGCGCTATCATTGGTCCTTCCTCATTTAAAAGGAAAAATTCATGGGATGGCCCTGCGTGTACCGACTCCTAATGTGTCGCTTGTTGATTTAGTTGTAGATGTAAAGCAATTTGTCACACCTGAAATGGTGAATAATGCCTTCCAAACAGCTGCCAAAGGAGAACTAAAAGGCATCGTTGGTATTACAGATGAGCCGTTAGTATCGGTAGATTTTAACACGAACCCCAACTCCGCGATCGTTGACGGTCTGTCAACCATCGTCATGGAAGGAAGTAAAGTCAAAGTCCTTGCTTGGTACGATAACGAATGGGGATATTCCTGCCGTGTCGTCGACTTGGTGAAATACGTGGCAGATGAGATGCTACAAAAAAAAGAGCTGAAAATTAGTTGAAAAGAAAGAAAAAATCTAAGGGATATTCCTTAGTATTTTTTTATTTACTCTAAAGTATTTATTTACTCTAAAAATAATGACATTTGGACCATTTACTACCAACCAAACTTTCATCAAGATAGTGATAGAACAGTAATGCAGGTGATGAAATGAAAAAGATGATGTCTCTTATTCTGATACTTAGTATAGTGTCAGGTTGTGCTTCAACAGGCAAAACCAATCATACGTACTTACTTCCTAATGGGTATGAGGGGTCGTTTACCGTGCTATTTAATATTCCAGGGGCACCCCGTCTTCAAACGGAAGGTGATAGCAGTATCATTCCATTTGAGACGACTAAAATTGAAGCGCTCCAACAAACTGATTATGGAACGTATGCTTATGCTGTTACTTCAAGAGTAAAACCGTATGATCCAGAGGCGGATTACTATGAAGATACAAACCAGTTTTACTATGTAAATGAAAGCGGTGAAAGGAAACCCATTGACCCTTATTGTACTCATGCAGATTCTTACGGGTCGTGGACCGGTTCAAGTGGAAAAGAATACAGCTTTATCACTCTGCAAGTAACAAGTAGTCAATGTAGTGAATATTTTCATGTGAATGGAAATGAAGACTATAAAATTCAAAGTAAAGAAGCAGAAAATTATTTTATGAATGAATTTGATTAAACAAGTTTGTGTAGAGTAAGTTGGAATCTTCAAGGTGAAATGAATGAAGTAATGAAGACGTGAAAACCTATGTTTCATGTCTTTTTTTGCTGTCCAAAGACAAAATTTATGGGCTATTAGCGAATAATTAATGAAAATAGCAGAACATTGTTCTTGACTATTTTTATGAACAATAAAAAAGTTTATTGCAAAATGATTTTAAACAAAGTATACTTTTTATCGTGAACTTCTTGAACGCGATAGGTTTCGTGTAGCTACTTAAAGGGTTAGGACCTCTTCGGACTAACTTTCCCCCGTGGTAGTTATTAATTGCTGAAAGAGGCATTCATTTTGACAAACAAAAAAATACATGTCAAAGGGGGAAACGACTATGGAAACAATGGGTCGTCATATTATTGCAGAACTTTGGGGCTGTGACTTCGATAAGTTAAACAACATGGAAACAATTGAACAGGTTTTTGTTGATGCAGCATTAAAATCAGGGGCAGAAGTAAGGGAAGTTGCTTTCCACAAATTTGCGCCACAAGGTGTTAGTGGAGTTGTTATCATCTCTGAGTCTCACCTGACCATTCACAGCTTTCCAGAGCACGGATATGCAAGCGTAGATGTTTACACATGTGGAGATTTAGATCCGAACATTGCAGCAAACTACATTGCAGAAGCGTTAAATGCTCAAACGAAAGAAACGATTGAATTACCACGTGGAATGGGTCCAGTTCAAGTGAAACAGTCAGAAGCTAAAGCTCTTTAACATATGAGAGAGTAAAGGGGTGTCTTAGGCACTCCTTTTTATTATGCTATAAGAAATTGATTGTCCTTAAAAAATGGACTACACTTAAGAAGAATAGATAGAGAGAGGAGACTCGCAATATGGCTTTTCGAGATATGTTTAGACGATTTCAACAGGAATGTGAAACGTCCGATCATCATAAAGAAAATACGTTGCAAACCCACTATTATAAAGCATCTGTAGATCATGTGTTTCAATCTGTTGAATCGTTAATTAAAGCTAATGGATATGCTATTCAAACGGTGTCTAAAGAACATGGTGAGATCATGGCGGGAAAAGGCAAAGTTTTCTTAGTATCCACGATTCTTGTCTTACGACCGTTTGAAGTAGCGGTTGATTTTAAATTAACGACTGATAAAGGTTCTTTAACTGGAGCTTATCCTAAACTGCGCGGTGAGATTGAAGAATTTTACAAAAAGCTAGATAAGGATTTGACGTTGGTTAAAAGATAAAGAAAAAGATTACCTCCTAAGCCTTAGGAGGTATCTTTTTTTGTTCTTTTCTTCTACCTACTTGTCTAATTGTGTTAGTTCTTATAAGATTAGAGTAATAACTGTTTCATGGAGATGATGATATGAAATGTCCTTCTTGTCAGTATAATGGAACGAAGGTAATTGACTCTCGTCCTGTAGAGGAAGGTCGTTCTATACGCAGAAGAAGAGAATGTGAAGACTGCTCCCATCGTTTCACAACATTTGAGCGAGTAGAGGAATTGCCTCTTATTGTGGTGAAAAAAGAAGGAACACGTGAAGAATTTAGTAAAGAAAAAATGCTGCGTGGACTCATTAAGGCGTGTGAGAAACGCCCAGTAACCCTTGACCAATTAGAGACTGTTGCTTTATCAATAGAGAAAGAACTACGGAATCAAGGATATGCTGAAGTAAAATCTGAAGTAATTGGTGAACTTGTTATGAATCAACTGTCCCAATTAGATGAAGTTGCCTATGTCAGATTTGCTTCTGTGTATAGACAGTTCAAAGATCTGAACGTCTTTTTAGATGAGTTAAAGGATTTATTAAAGAAAAACGAATAATGATGAAACCTACTCGAGCTAAAGATTTCTTTGGCTCTTTTCTTTCATCACACAGTTAAAAAAAGAAAGGGTTGAATGGTTATGTCTTCGCTCTGGTCAGAGCTTCAACCTGTTGATGCGTATCAGGTAAAATTAAAAGGCATCTTACATGAGTACCACCGTCAAGTGTTGACATTTTTATACCAACCTTTGATTGGTCCACAAGCCTACAGTCTTTATATGACATGGTGGTCCAGTTTTGAAAAGGAGATTAGTGGAACATCAGATCGGTATAATCACTATTATTTAATGGATGTTTTTTCACTCAACTTACGAGAAATTCTAGAAGCAAGGCTTAAGCTTGAAGGAATAGGGTTAATCAAGTCGTATGTGAAGAAAACAGATGATGAACGAGCGTTCGTTTATGAATTACAGCCTCCCCTATCGCCAGAACAATTCTTTCAAGACGGTTTTTTAAATATCTTTTTATATAAAAAATTGGTCGAACGCAGTTTCTTAAATTAAAAAGAATTTTTCAGTGTAGAGGAACTAAACGTCTCTCAATTCACGGACATCACTCGGTCCTTTCAAGATGTGTTTACCTCCGATTATCGCATTGTGGATAACCCCGAAGCCTTAGAAGCAAGTGAGCCAATGCAAGGAAAAAGGTTAAAAGAGGAAAAAAGAGTGAAGACATTAAGCTAGATTCCTTACAATTTGATTTTGTAATTTTTTATCTCACTGTTATCCGAGTCAATGGTGCCTAGAAAAGCTATTACAGAGAAAGTAAAAGATGTTATTTTAAAAATTGCTTTTTTATATGGCTTCCCTCCCATTCAAATGAAAAAAGTACTTCTACAAGCGATGACTATCGAGAATGAAATAGATATCGAGCAGTTAAGGAAGGCTGCACGAAACACGTATCAATTACAAACAGGGGAAGAATTTCCTACTTTGCTGAGTAAAATGTCAGAGCCGGTAGAGAATTCTTCAGACACTAAGGTGCCTGTAACAAAAGAAGAAAAGCTCATTCACTATTTAAATGAAGCAACGCCTATTGAATTACTGAAGGATTTGTCTGATGGTGCGGAGCCTTCTAAGAGTGATATGAAAATTATCGAAGGTGTACTCCTCTACCAAAAGCTACCGCAGCCAGTAGTCAATGTCCTCATTTATTATGTTCTACTTCGGACAGATATGAAGTTAACAAAAGGCTACGTGGATAAAATTGCTTCTCACTGGGCCAGAAAGAAAATCGCTACGGTTGAAGAAGCTATGGCCATCGCTAAGAAAGAGCATGCTCAATATATAGAATGGACGGCAACTAAGGATAAGCCATCTGCTACGAGAAGAAAATCTCCCATCCGAACAGAAAAGCTTCCGGATTGGTTTACTCAAGCACCAAAAGAAGAAAGTGGACAGACAGAGGAAGAATCCTTTGATTTTGAGAACGAAAGACGTAAACTAGAAGAAGAGCTACGTAAGAGGGGGGAAGTCAATGAAAAAAATTGACGAGTCACTTCAAAAAATGATGAAACGCCAAGATTTTAAAGACATGTACCAAAACATGAGAGAAGAAATCCTATCTGATCCATATATTCAGCATTTCTTAAAAGAAAATTATTTAAGCCTTCATTCTGATATAGTTAATCAAAGCTTAATGAAGCTCTACGAATATAAATCTCAAAGTAAAGAATGCCAACAATGCCCAAGTCTTGGTGAGTGCAAAAATATGATGAAAGGCTATGAGCCGACACTCGTTGTAGATAAAGGAACGATTAATCTTTCGTATCATAAATGTCCAAGACAGCAGCAAGCGGACCAACAAAATAAAATGCAATCCCTCATTCAAAGTGTATACGTACCAAAAGATGTATTAAATGCAACATTTCAACACATTGATTTAGATACACCCACTCGTATGAAGGCGGTTCGTCAGGCGATGAATTTAGTCGATACTATTGAAACATCGTCCAAGAAAGGATTATACATTCATGGCAAATTTGGAGTTGGGAAATCGTATATTTTAGGAGCGATTGCGAATGAACTGGCGACAAAAAAGATTTCATCCTATATCGTATACGTTCCTGAATTTTTTAGAGAGATGAAGAGTGCCTTAGGAGATTCAGGAAAATTTAACGATAAATTAGATGCCGTGAAAAATGCTCCCGTCCTGATGTTAGATGATATAGGGGCAGAATCTATGTCTAGCTGGGCAAGAGATGAAATATTAGGAACGATCTTACAGCACCGAATGCTTGAAAACCTGCCTACCTTCTTTTCTTCTAATTTTAACTTTGAAGAACTAGAACATCACTTAGCTTATTCTCAAAGAGGAGAAGAAGAAAAATTAAAGGCTGCTAGAATAATGGAGCGAATCAACTATTTAGCTGCACCAATTGCATTAGACGGGCCTAATCGAAGAGGCTGACAGTACTCTCCAATCTGAATGGGTTGGAGAGTTTTTTAGAGTCAAAAGATTTATTCTCTTCTTTTTAGGACCTACTTCTAAAATGGCCAAGCCTCCCATATATATAAAGCAGAGCTTTTGGAAAAAGGGGGGAAACCGTTGGTCAAGCTGATTTGTAAGCAAAAGAAAGATGGAGAACGATTATTCTATCGATTTCTTTCTTATCACATATCCACTTCTCTCCAAGAAACCCTTGTACGTAATCAGCCACATTACATTGTCACCGTAGAAGATTTTGAAAAGAATCGGGCATTATTTTCAAGAGTAATTAAAGAATACATGATGACGGATATGAGACGAGCCTTTGCAGCAAGTATTTTAACTAAAACCTTTTACTTTGAAGATGAAGATGAAATCGCGCAAATTGTTCAGATCGTAGAAGATATGGGACATGGTGAAAGAGAAGAACTAGTGAAGTTACTTCCTCGATTTAATGAGGCATATTATATGATTCAATCGATTGAAGAAGTGCTTGAAAGCGGCGGAACAGAATGGTTTTCGTTTGATTCATTTCTGACATTTCGAATGCAAAAGTATTATCAGCATATTGTCAAAATGGTGGAACTGGCCATAGATGAATTTAAAATGGAGCAAGAATATCAAACGTACATCCATTCATTACGTGAATATGTAAAAGAAAAACGTGCGTTAAAGCAAATTGTGCATTTAGTAAAGAAGGACTTATCTCTATTATTTTATGATGAGCACTATAACGTAATGGAACAGGAAATTTTACGAAAGTATCTGGATAAAAGGCTTTTAACTCAGCATCCTGTATACATTGATTCGTCTACCATTGCTCCACTACTGTCCTTAGCACCTAAGGAAATCCACGTGTATCTGCCCAGTGAAGAAGATGGGATTATACGGACAATCAAGAATATCTTTGAAGAAAGAATTCAAATCCATCCCATAGAAAATTGGAGCATACACGCCAGAGGAAAATCTCTTGATCTTTTATCATAACTGTCCCTTGATTTTCAGATAGGAACAAATTATAATGACTTACATATTATAATTTTAATAAACAAAAGTTATGATGAGGATATGAGATTCTCTTTACGATTCAAAGAGAGGGAAGGCTAGGCTGAAACCTTCCTAATACGATGGAGCTTCTTACCACCTCTAAACTTCAACTGTGAACGCAATCCTTTGCCTGTAATAGTTGACGGTAGCAGCCGTTATCTGATCTGGAGTTATCGTGCAACTTATGGCGATAAGAATTAGGGTGGAACCACGAATATGTATACATAACCTCGTCCCTTCATGTAAATGAAGGAGCGAGGTTTTTTTATTTGGCTCAAAACATGAGTCCAACAATTTAAAAGGAGTGAAAGAGATGTCAGAAATGATCAAGTTAACGTTCCCTGATGGCGCTGTAAAGGAGTTTCCTAAAGGAACGACAACTGAAGATGTAGCGGCGAGCATTAGCCCAGGATTAAAAAAGAAAAGCATCGCTGGTAAATTAAACGGTCAAGGGGTGGATCTTCGCACTCCTCTAATGATAGATGGAGATATTGAAATCATTACAGCAGGAAGCGAAGATGCCTTAGAAATCCTTCGTCATAGTACAGCTCATTTAATGGCACAAGCGATTAAGCGTCTATATGGTGATGAAAGCGTAAAGCTAGGTGTAGGTCCAGTAATCGAAGGTGGATTTTACTATGATGTAGACTCTGAACATAAAATTACACCAGAAGACTTGCCAGCAATCGAAAAAGAAATGAAGAAAATTGTCAACGAAAACCTTGACATCGTTCGCAGTGAAGTGTCACGTGATGAAGCGAAAGCCCGCTTTGCAGGTGATGAGTATAAGGTAGAGCTTTTAGATGCCATTCCTGCTGACGAAGCGGTTAGCATTTATGAGCAAGGTGAATTCTTCGACTTATGCCGTGGAATCCATGTACCATCTACTGGTAAAATTAAGGAATTTAAACTTCTAAGTATCGCTGGGGCATATTGGAGAGGGAATAGCGATAATAAAATGCTTCAACGTATTTACGGTACAGCTTTCTTCACAAAAGATGAACTAAAAGAACAATTACGCCTCTTAGAAGAAGCAAAAGAGCGTGACCATCGTAAAATAGGAAAAGAACTAGACCTATTCATGAACTCACAAAAGGTGGGACAAGGTTTACCTCTATGGCTACCAAAAGGTGCGACAGTTCGTCGTATGATAGAGCGTTATATCGTGGATAAAGAAGAAAAGCTAGGATATGACCATGTGTATACACCGGTTCTAGGAAGTGTAGACCTGTATAAAACTAGCGGACACTGGGATCATTATCAAGAAAATATGTTTCCTGTCATGGAAATGGATAATGAAGAACTAGTACTTCGCCCAATGAACTGTCCACATCATATGATGATTTATAAAAACGGTATCCATAGCTATCGCGAACTTCCAATTCGTATTGCAGAGCTTGGAACAATGCACCGCTATGAAATGAGCGGAGCGTTAGCAGGTCTACAACGTGTACGTGGAATGACGTTAAATGATGCTCATATCTTTGTTCGTCCAGATCAAATTAAAGAAGAATTCAAACGTGTGGTTCGTTTGGTGATGGAAGTCTACAAAGATTTTGATTTAAAAGATTACTCCTTCCGACTTTCTTATCGTGACCCAGAAGACACAGAAAAATATTTTGATGATGATCAAATGTGGGAACGTGCACAAAGCATGTTAAAAGAAGCGATGGATGAATTAGATGTTCACTATTTTGAAGCGGACGGGGAAGCTGCTTTCTACGGACCGAAGCTTGATGTTCAAGTAAAAACGGCTCTTGGTAAAGAGGAAACTCTCTCCACTGTTCAGCTTGACTTCTTATTACCAGAACGCTTCGATTTAACATATGTAGGGGAAGACGGAAAGCAGCATCGTCCAGTCGTTATTCACCGCGGGGTTGTTTCTACAATGGAACGTTTTGTGGCCTTCTTAATTGAAGAGTACAAAGGAGCATTCCCAACTTGGTTAGCACCTGTTCAAGTACAAGTGATCCCAGTATCACCAGACGTACACTTTGATTATGCCAAGAAAGTACAAGAAGAACTGCGTTCGGCTGGTATCCGTGCAGATCTAGACTCTCGTGATGAGAAAATTGGCTATAAAATCCGTGAAGCGCAAATGCAAAAAATCCCGTACATGCTAGTTGTCGGTGATAATGAAATTGAAGAAGAAGCGGTTAATGTTCGTAAATATGGTGAACAAAAATCAGAAACTCTTCCTTTTGCCCAATTCTTCACTGCTTTGAAGAAAGAGGTTACGAAATAACGTTTGAATAGTGCCGCGCCCCTTTTAGGGACGCGGTTTTGTTTTTGTTGGTTGATTTTTGGAGAGATGGGGAGGTATGGAGAAGTACCTTGAACTGGTTTGAGGTTGTGGCTATGCTAATTAAGTGAGGAAAGAAATAATTTTTGACCATATAAGAAAAGGTATGTTGCGGAAACGTTTCAGAGCTTTCACGCCAGGTTTACGCSGTGCACAAAGTAGTGGAAGGACCCGGAATAGAGCCCCGCGCACGGCTCGCGCGGTGCACAAAGTAGTGGAATGACTGGAATCGAGCCCCGCGCAAGGTTCGCACGGTGCACAAAGTAGTGGAAAGACCGAAATAGAGCCCCACGCTGGGTTTACGCGGTGCACAAAGTAGTGGAAAGGCCGGAATAGAGCCCCGCGCTGGGTTCGCGCGCCACCACAAAAAAAAGCTCCCCCTGAGGAAGCACAACAAACTATCTTCAAAAATCTATCTATCCTTCCATCACATACTCCTTCTCGGAGCCTGTATCAAACTCTATCTCCAATTCAAAGCTTTCAAAATCATCTCTCAAATTGAACGCATTCACGACTTCTTCTACAACTAATTCATCAGGTGTGTTTTCATCAAAAGCTAATTTTTCAATTAAAGGTGCAAGTTCTTTGTAGGCTTCGCTCGATGTCATCTCTTGATCATTGATATTGTCATCAATATAGGCATAAACTCCATCTTGACGCTTTTCATATTCAGCCGTGTATTCTTGCCCCAATCCATCAATGTCCACACTTAATTCAAAAGAATCAAATTTGATCGTATCTTCGGTTTCGTCATTTTTTTCTACTGTGTTAGTTTCAATTTCATTATTATTAATATCAGTAGCTTCTTCTTCGGGCTCACTAGTACATCCAACTAAAAGGATGGCTAAGCCAGTGCATGTTATCCATTTATTCATCCTTCGGTTCCTCCTGAAAAATATAGTTATGTTACTTTTATCCTGCTTGAAAAAACTTAAAACGTAAAAAAGTATTGCCAAATAGGATTTATTTTGATAATATAATGAATGTTGATTTCAAATATCAAAGATGTTTGACACGTCTTCTATTATTGTGTTATACTTTCTAAGGTTAAATTGAATACGAATTTGTGGAAGAAGGAGCTACCCGCTTCTCACCTGTTTGACGCATAAAGCAGTTGTCAGGTTTACGTTAACATATGACGCACATAAGTGCGGTTTAATGCGGGTGAGTTTGACTTCACCGGCATTTTTTTTATGGAGAATGGTCCTTGTGAATGTAGCATTCGGAGTTCCACAATGAAGTATCTTTCAATAAACTCTTGGAGGTGGCTAGTTATTAGCAAGAACAATAATAACAATGACAGTATCTTAAACGATGGTATTCGCGCTCGTGAAGTTCGTCTGATTGACCAAAACGGTGAACAGCTTGGAATTAAAGCGAAGCGAGATGCTCTTGAGATTGCTGGTCGAGTAAACCTTGATCTTGTCCTTGTTGCACCAAATGCGAAACCGCCAGTAGCTCGTATCATGGACTATGGTAAGTACAAATTTGAGCAACAAAAGAAAGATAAAGAAGCTCGTAAAAATCAAAAGATTATCAATCTTAAAGAAGTGCGCTTAAGTCCTACGATTGAAGAGCACGACTTTAACACAAAATTACGTAATGCACGTAAGTTCCTTGAAAAAGGAGATAAGGTGAAGGCGTCAATCCGATTTAAAGGACGTGCCATCACTCATAAAGAAATTGGTCAACGTGTTCTTGACCGTTTTGCTGAAGCTTGTAAAGACGTTGCAACGATCGAGTCTAAGCCAAAAATGGACGGACGTAGCATGTTCTTAGTTTTAGCACCAACTAACGAAAAGTAATAGAACCCGAGGAGGAAATTATTATGCCAAAAATGAAAACTCACCGCGGCTCAGCTAAGCGTTTCAAAAAGACTGGTTCTGGGAAACTTAAACGTTCTCATGCTTACACAAGCCACTTATTCGCAAACAAATCTCAAAAGCAAAAGCGTAAGCTACGTAAAGGCGCAGTCGTTTCTGCAGGGGATTACAAGCGCATTCGTCACATGCTAGATAACATTTAATCAATACGGATACAACACTAGGAGGGAAAATCTATGCCACGCGTAAAAGGCGGAACAGTTACTCGCAAACGTCGTAAAAAAGTCATTAAATTAGCAAAAGGTTATTTCGGTTCAAAACACACTTTATATAAAGTAGCAAATCAAGCAGTTATGAAGTCTGGTCAATATGCTTACCGTGACCGTCGTCAAAAGAAACGTGATTTCCGTAAATTATGGATCGCACGTATCAATGCAGCTGCACGTATGAACGGTCTTTCTTACAGCCGTTTAATGCACGGTTTAAAACTTGCTGGTATCGAAGTGAACCGTAAAATGCTTGCTGAGCTTGCAATCGCTGACGAAAAAGCATTTGCACAATTAGCTGAAACAGCTAAAGCTCAATTCAACAAGTAATTATACAAAAAAGCGTCCTCTTAGTAGGACGYTTKTTGTATGTGTGCCAGGCATGGCAACTATCTAGGTGGTGAAAGTCCACTGTGGGGGTACACATCGACCAACCACTAAGGAAGCGCAAGGTACTTATCGTGAGGTAAGGGCTGGAGGAAGCGTGGAATAAAATCTTGGCTTGACGAACAGAAACCTGATACTAAGGCTCTACAAAGGGATAAGGCTCCATAACAAGTCAAAGTCCAAAAGATGTGCGTAACTTTGTAGGGTAAATCAGGCAAGTAAAAGAGGAAGGATAGTTGTCTTACCCTGGGAGGTCTTGCGGATGTACGTAGGTACAGTCGAAAAAGGTTTGTCGCAAGAAGTCAGCAGAAGCCATAGTAATGAAGTAATTCATGAAGGGCTAAACAATTTATAGTGTTTCAACGCCACGAATGCGTAAGTGACCTACTCAGAATGTGTTAATGGGGAAAGTATGAGCGTACCTCAGAAGGAAACCAAAAGGGAGTTATCACTTATTACGTGAGAGGGAAGGAGAAACGAGTGTGGGAACTTCTAGAACAGATTTTGAGTAATCAAAATATGAATGAAGCCTACTTGCGTGTTTATTAAAAATAAGGCGCGAGTGGGGTTGATGGAGTAACAGTCGATGAACTGAAACATTTCTGGAAAGAGAACAAGGTTGAATTGCGCAGGGCGCTCCAGAACAAGAAAATACCAACCACAAGCTGCCTTTAGAAGTGG